>NZ_JBFEFG010000281.1:371171-742342 GCF_040718835.1 Bremerella sp. JC817
ACTCGTTCGCGAAGTGATCGTGGTGCCTGAACTGTTCAGCAACAGCTTGATCATCAGTGCGACGCCACGCTACTTCGAGCAGGTCTTGCGAATCGTCGAAGAACTGGATGCTCGCCCACCAATGGTGATGCTGCAAGTGCTGATCGCCGACGTCCGCCTGGGCGACCTGGAAGAACTCGGCTTCGAGCTCGGTCTGCAAGACTCGATCTTGTTTGACCGCAGTGTGGTCTCCAGCGGTGAACTCGATCCAGGCTTCAACTGGAACAACCAGCCCCTCGGTAACAGCTCGGCCGCTTCCAGCTTGGCAACCGCCTCGGCTGTCGGTACCCAGGGCCTGACCAACTTCGCATTGGGTCGAACCAGCAGCGCCGCAGGTTACGGTGGTTTCGTCTTCTCGGCGGCCAGCGACTCGGTGAATATTCTGATCCGTGCCCTGGAACAGGAAAGCCGAGCTGAAATCCTCGCTCGTCCGCAGATCATGACCATGGACAACCAGCCTGGCTTCATCCAGGTGGGTGAACGTGTTCCTTACATCACCTCGACCCAGCAAACGGTCAACGGCACGATCAACTCGACCGAACTGATCAACACCGGGATCATCCTCAGCGTGACCCCACGTATCAGTCCTGACGGTGTGGTTGTGATGGCCCTGCAGGCCGAACGTTCGGCGGTCGGTTCGGAAGCCAACGGTATTCCGATCTCGATCAACGAAAACGGTGACGTGATTCGTTCGCCACGTATCGATACGCAAACCGCAACGGCTGTCGTGAGTGCTCGCTCGGGCCAGACGATCGTCTTCGGCGGTTTGATCAATAACTCGGTTGAAGTGGTCAACCGTAAGGTTCCGATCCTGGGCGACGTGCCACTGCTGGGACGTATGTTCCGCTACGACAGCTACGACGCGTCACGAAGCGAACTGCTGATCATCATCACACCAATCGTCGTCCGCTCGGACGAAGACGCGGCCTTGATCAAAGAACAGGAAATGTGCCGCATGAGCTGGTGCCTGGCCGACGTCGCCAAGGTGTACGGACCGGAAGCCCTGTACGGGGTAAACCAGTCGATGCCGATGGACGAAGGGATCATCACGATCAATCCAGACGCCAACCCGGCCGGCTTCCCGGAAGTGATCTCGCCAGGGTTTTACCCACAAGGCAAGTTGCCTCCACCGACGATTCAGGCATACCCACAGTCGGGCCGTTCGATCATGAACGCTCCGCAGGGCAATGTCCTGAAGCCAGCCATGATGGAGACCATCGACGTGCGTCCGGTCGACTATCAGCAGCAGCAGTTCCAGAATATGCCACAACAGCCTATGAGCCAGAAGCCGCGACCGCAACCGCAGGGCTATCCACAAGGATACGCCCCACAGGCTACGCAGGGAGCACCGCAGCAATACCAGCCGCAGTACTACTCGCCACAGCCAGCCCAGCAGCAGCCTCGCTAACTCATCGCTTGGAACAAAAGGACTTCAACCATGCAACGCATTGCAATTGCTTTCAGTCTGGTTTGCCTGTCGGTTCTGAGCAGCGGCTGCGCCTCGGTCGGCAAGATGCCGAAGATGCCGTGGGAACCCAAGGAACCGGAAACCAAGATTCCGATCAAGATGGCGGTCACGTGGAACGACGCGGTCCGCTATAACCCCAACGATCCCGCTACCCGCGGGTTCGGTGGTCGGATCCACTTCTATGACGAAACGAACAAGCCTGTTCGCGTAAAAGGCACGCTGACCATCTATGGCTACGACGATTCGCGACCCGGCGGGATGGATCCAGAACGCCCTGACCGGAAGTATGTCTTCGAGGCCGAAAACCTCGAAAGCCACTACAGCATGTCAAAGCTGGGCCACTCTTACAGCTTCTGGATTCCATGGGATCGGGCTGGTGGCGAACAGAAAGACATCACCTTGGCTCCATTCTTCCGACCGGAAGTGGGCCAGATGGTCATGAGCGAACAGAGCAAGCACATTCTGCCAGGCGTGAACTCCAAGCAGAACGAGCTTGAGAATCAGCCAAGCCCCAGCGACATGCTGTCGCCGGAAGTCGCCCAGGTTGCCTACGAGCGAGCTAACATCGCCGCCCAGGCCCAGAAGGCTGCCAATGGCCAGTTGAAGACGACGACCATCGCCTTACCAAGCTCGATGAAACAGCGTCTTCACTATGTCGAGCCAGGTGCCAACCAGCGTCAGACGCAACAGGCCTCGCCTCGCCAGGATTACCAGGGCCGAGGCTTCCAGTCGCAGCAGAACTTGCCACAACAACAGACGCAGCCGCTCATGCAACAGCAAGCGGCTCAGCTGGATGCGGGGCAGTATCAGAGCCGTGCCCCGCAATCGCTGCAACTAAAACCAGGCGTGAACCTGCAAACGTTCCGTCCGCAGTTCTCGGAATCGCGGGCGTACAGCAACTACCTCGCAAGCGGTCACCCGATTACTCATCCGCAGGCGACGGCTCTTGCAGCTGAACCTGGTTCACCACTGACGTCACCCCAACTTCAAGGGCAACAAATCGGTCAACCAATCTCAAATCATCTTCAGACTCCACAGTCCCCGACACTGTGGCCACCCGGTCTTCCACAGACACGGTAACGTCCTCGAAGCGGCTAAGCTTACGGACGCGACGGGTGATGTCAGCGCTCACTAGGCTGGAAGGCACCGTAGGGTGCTTGAACTTGACCGTCAGCTTGGTGGGCAGGCGAGGCGTTTCGTCCTGGCCAAAGCCACTCTGAAAAGCTTGTTGGTTGAACATGCTGCCGAAGGCACCGAATCGCGAAGCACTATTTCGGGCGGAATTACCCAGCCCGGTCGCACCGGTGCCAGAAGCAGCACCAAATGGGTTCAACCCGTTGCTCTGCATCAGGCTCGACGCAGCGGAAGCGTCAGCTCCCAGGCCGGAACTGGCACTGCTGCCGGTTCCGGATGAGCTCGACGCACCAGCACCAAGCGTTGCCGCCGGCAACTGGGCCGAGAACATGTTGCTGCCGGGACTGGTGATCGAGCCACCGTTGTTGATGTTCGTCCCGCCGGTTCCGAAGTTGGTCGAAGGAACCTGGGTGGTTCCCGAACTGACGGATTGCCCCTGAGCGCGAGCTTCTACGAGGCCAACGGCCAGAGCTCCGAAAACGGCAAGGCAAACAATTTGAATTTGGGTAATGCGCATGGCTAGTCTCGTCCTTGGCGAGCTGTGTCTCCGATTCACCGCGCAGAAAAAAGCTGTCAGCCCCATTATCACGAATCTTGCCAGGAAAACCAAGGGAATTTCCATCCTCGGTGTACGGATCTTCGTACCAGGCGCCTCTTAGTTACGCCGTAGTCAGGCAAGAAGGTGTGGGTGTCTGTCTTATCGGTTTTAACCACCGAGCAAGGCCCAGGGTATCGGTTTGCTCGTTACAACACGACTGGCTGCCAAGATCTTGCCACGCGCTACCGGTACCCCAGGGGGATATTTCGTAATAACCTTGAAACTTTGCCTGACCAGACGAAGTAGATCACTACAGTTGCCCAGGACACAAACGGTTTAAGATTCACCAGTTAAGGTGCCAAGATGACACTTAGGTTCCCCCCTCTACTCAGCGTTCTGCTATCACTTTTGCTGATCGGTCCCGCCGTGGCCGAGCGTCCGAATGCTGCTCGGATTATGTCGGACCAGACGATTGCCTTCCTTCGCATGGCCGACACTCAAGACTTCATCGAGAAGATGGAACAAACTTCTGTCGGTAAAGCCGCCAACGACCCCCAAATGAAGCCGTTCGTCAACGGTATCTGGCAGACGCTGAAAGATGCAGCTGCCGACGCGGAAGAGCGGAGCGGCTTGAAACTGGAAGAACTGCTAGCCATCCCTAAGGGGGAATTGGCCGCATCGGTGGTTGCCATGCAGGAAGGGAACCCTGGCGTTCTGATCTTCTGCGAACTTGGCGAAGACAGACGTGTGGTGAACCGCGTAATCGAGATCGTCGAGAACCTGGCGACCAATAACGGTGCCCTGATCGAGAACGAAAAGTACAAGGAAATCGAGATCACCCACATCATGGGGAACAACGGCCCGTTGGCGATCTGCATCCACGATGGCGTGTTGCTTCTCTCGAACCGAATTGAAGCGGTTGAAGACGTGCTCGAAAACTGGTCGGGCAAGCGGGAAGACAGTCTCGCTTCGGACGATCGTTTCAGCACGATTGTCTCGGCATCGCGTGGCACCAAAGACGAACCAGCCCAACTGCTCTGGTACGTCAATCCGATTGACGGCCTGCGAGCGTTGACCCGTAACCAGCCAGGCGGCAGCTACGTGATGGGCTTCTTGCCAGTGCTTGGCCTGGATGGTGTGAAGGCGGTCGGTGGTAGCCAGATTCTGGCGACCGAGGAATTCGATTCGATCAATCACCTGCACGTGATGCTGGAACGCCCACGAACCGGCGTGATCGAAATGATCGCCATGAAGAATGCTTCGACCGAACCGGAACGGTGGGTTCCGGAAGATGTCACCAACTACATGACCAGCAACTGGGAAGTCGAAAAGACCTACTCGGCCCTCGAAAAGCTGTACGACAGCATCTTAGGCGACGGCAAGTTGGCAGAAGACATCGATCGCCGCATCAACCAGCGAGCGAACATCGACTTCAAAAAAGAAATCATCGACAATCTGGAAGGGAAGTTCACCCTCGTTCAGTGGTACGAACCGCCTGCTCGTATCAACAGCCAGGCCACCTTTGTCGCGGCCAAGGTCAAAGATCGCGCTGCGATGCAAAAGACACTCGACAGCATTGTCGAAGCGTTGCCTCGGCTGAAGAACGTGGTCGAAAAGCGGAACTTTGGTGATGCGACGTTCTATCAAGCCAACGTGGGCAACGATGTGATTCCGGACGACGTTCCTGAAGATCGTCGTCGTCGGATGGAAGCTCGTCGGGAACTTCGCCCAGAACCTTGCTTCGGCCTGGTCGGCGACTTTCTGTTCTTCGCCGATCGCCCTGGCATCGTCGAGCACATCACCCTGACCTACGGCGGCGACGCACCTCGTCTCGCGGACGACCTCAGCTTCAAGCTGGTGCTGAACAAGCTGCTGGCACATGCGGGCGAACGCAAAGTGGCGATGGTCAGCTTTGCCCGTCCGGAAGAGAGCCTGCGTATGGTCTACGAACTGGTCCAAGCCGACACGACACGCGACTTCATTGGTCGCCGTGCCGAGCAGAACGACTTCTTCAAGAGCCTGCAAGGGAACCTCGACGCCAACCCGCTGCCTGACTTCGGCGTGATCAGCAAGTATCTGGCCCCGAGCGGCTCGATCATGATCGACGACGAAACAGGCCTCCACCTGATCGGCTTCAATCTGAAGCGTGATTCGGAATAGCGTCCAATCGAACGAGCCATTGGAAAACAGAAAACGCCCTGGGAACTTTCCCAGGGCGTTTTTTTGTTTCGACATCCGTCTCTAGCGGATCGGTACGTACCGCATGGCAACGGCCCCGGTGCTGAACTCGTGACGGCTGACCAGCTTCATGGGGATTGGCTGCGGCAGCCCGGCGAACAAGGTCGGGCCACGGCCGGCCACTACCGGATGAACGACGAACTCATATTCATCGATCAATCCGAGCTTCGCTAATGCGAGCGGAAGCGTCACGCCTCCAACGAACAGCCCAGTGCCAGGCTGCTGCTTAAGCCGGGTCACCGCTTCGCCCAGGTCGCCCTCGATGAGTTCGGCGTTCCAATCGACCTTCTTGAGGGTCGACGAAACGACATACTTCTTGGTCACATGAATCGTTCGGGCAAACGACGACATCCAATCTTCCATCCAGTCAGGACGGATGCCAGTCTCGGCCGGTTCTCGCCAAGCAGACTCCATCATTTGATAGATGATACGGCCAAACAGGAGGCCATCGGCCTCGGCCATGCGGTTGGTCCAATAGGTATGCAGTTCTGCGTTGGTGGAAGCGGCCAGATGGTCGCAGCATCCGTCCAAGGTGATGTTGATGCCATATTTAAGGGGACGCATAAATCGCTTTAATCCTGCAGGAACAGGGATGTTTGGAATCGTCAAAGCTGGCGTGCGAGGAGAAGCATAGTCGAGCCAATCAAATAAAACCATCCAACCGACTTTTTTATGACGACCCCATGGCCGCCTCGCCCCAACATGGCGGGATTGGCCCGGAAAGGTCTCTCGCTACAATCCCGCAGCATAGACTTCAGTAGCGTGTTGCCCCACACAAAGTCCAGGGAGAAGGGTTTTTATGATTCGCGGTCTTGGTTTGCTCGCCTTAGTTTTCATGTCGTCTTCATTGGCCTTCGCCCAGGAAGGAGAACTGTCGTTCGACGCGCGTCTGAGCGGCTACGACTACCCCTTCCCAGTCGAAACCTACAAGTTCCGTTCGCAGGAGCAAGATCTCGAAATGGCTTACATGTACCTTCCCCCGAAGGAAGATGACAAACCTGTGGTCACGCTGCTGCACGGCAAAAACTTCAACGGAGCCTACTGGAAAACGACTGCCCACCTGCTGCAGTCGCTCGGCTATGGCGTGCTGATGCCCGATCAGATCGGCTTCGGCAAGTCGACCAAAGCCAAGGCTTACCAGTACAGCTTTCCAGCGTTCGCCCACAACACGAAAGGCCTGCTCGACTCGTTGAAGATCGACAAGACCATCGTGGTGGGGCACTCGATGGGCGGCATGCTCGCCTCGCGGTTCGCCCTGCTTTACCCCGACGCGACCGAGAAACTGATCCTGGTCAATCCGATTGGCTTGGAGAACTATCTCCAATATGTCCAGTACAAGGACGTCGATTTCTTCTATCAGAACGAACTAAAACAAAGTCCGGAAAAAATCGTCGCGTACCAGAAAAAGAACTATTACGACGGCCAATGGAATGATGACTACGAAGCGCTGACCGTACCATTGGTGGGCTGGGTCCAAGGCCCCGACTGGAACGATATCGCGTATGTCAACGCGCTTACCTACGACATGATCTTCACGCAACCGGTGATCGAGGAGTTCAAGGACTTTCAGGTTCCGGTCACATTGATCATAGGTACCCGCGATCGAACCGGTCCTGGCCGAAACTGGATGCGGGAAGGGGTCGAGCACGAACTGGGACGTTACGACCTGCTCGGAGCTCAAGTGAAAGCTCGCAATCCCGATATCGAAGTCATCGAGCTTTCGGGCCTGGGGCATCTGCCGCAGATCGAGAGTTTCGATCTCTTTCGTGAAGCGTTCGAGATGGGCCTGAAATAGTCGCAACACGTCTGCTTGAGCCTCGCTGGGAAGAGCGACTATCCTGAGGCTTTCGTCGTCTCGTCCGTTCGCCTTTGAGGACCTGTTTCATGTCGACCTTCGGTTTCACCGATCGCTCGTTTCAAATTCTCGAAGAACTTCACGACAACAACAATCGCGAATGGTATCACGAGCACAAAGGAGAAATCCGGACGTTGCTGCAAGATCCTTTTGCGAAGATGCTGGATGTCGTGACCGATAAGCTGAAGAACGCCAAGCGGCCGATGGTGGGCAGCAAGCAAACGATGTTCCGGCTGTACCGCGACGTCCGGTTCTCGAACGACAAGCGTCCTTACAAAGAACATGTCAGCGGCCTGTTGACGCCTTCGGGCAACAAGAAGGAAGACACCGCCCTGATGTACGCGCACCTGGGCGCGGATGGCGGCTTCATTGGCTCTGGCTTCTACCGCCTTGAAACGAAGGTGCTGAACCAGTTCCGCGATCGCATCATCGCAGACGCCGTCGAATTTCGGAAAGTGATCCGCAAGATCAAGAAGGCCGGCCTCGAGTTCGCCGAGATCGAACCGCTGAAGTCGATGCCGCGTGGCTACGCCGAGTATGCCGATCACGAGCATGTCGATTTTCTGAAGATGCGGTCACTCGTCGTAACCCAGCCACAAACGCGAAAAGTGTGGCTGGATGGAACGATCGTCAAGCAGTTGCTGGCGCTGCACAAAGCGACCGTCGACTTCCTGCTGTTCGGCCTGGAAGCAGTCGGCGAAGGGGGAGCGTTTCGTTAAACTTCCCCCTAAGAAATCGGTTGGGCAGGCATCTTATGGCACCGCCCAACCTCTCCTGGCAACATTGCCGGCTTGGCATTTAGTTCGACTTCAAGCCGACGGTGTTCTCGGAAACGACCTGATAGTCGTACTGTTTTCCAGCTTCCGCGGTCTCGTCGACGAAGGTCATCTCGACCAGTGGCTGAACTGGCGTATCGCTGTACTGCAGTCCCTGGAATAGGGGGCGACCGAAAGGATTCTTCGACTTCGCAGGGACCTGGGCGATCGCTTTGCCATCGCGCAAGATCGTGAATGGAGCCAGGCCACTCTCCAGGTCAGCTTCTGCCTTCCAGGTCAACGTGTTGCCTTGCACCTCCAACGAAGTCGGAGCTGGTGGAGGCGTGCTGTCGGTGACCTTCGAGTCGTGCATGTATTGAACCCAACTGCTGGCGATCGCCTGATTGGGGAACCAGATTGACTTGGTCTTGTCGCCGTCGAACTTCTCAGCGGCAACCGGCTCGGCCACAGCTACGTCTGGTTCTGGGAACGAAGTCAGCAGGCCATCCGCTTCTTCAATCGAAACCAGCGGCTGACCAACTTCCTCTGGCAGTCGCAGCGTCAAACAGGCATCCAGCCATGGAATCGCCAGGTAACGCTGATTGCCACATTCGTGGCTGGTGAGCGGATCGACCGAAATCGAAATCAGGGCACCTTTCTCACGCATCTTCGTGGCAAACGTGTTGACTCCGGACCAAACTCCGGTGAAGCGTCCTTCTTTGACCGTGAAGCCTTCCTTCGTGCCCAGATTGCACATCGCCGGAACACTTGCGGCTGCTTCTGAGATTTCGTGTGGCGACGGACGCCCTTCTTTCTCGACGACCATCGGCACGCCTGATCGCAGCCAGGCCGCGGCGACCCGTTCCGGGTGCATCAGCAACATGCCACCGGACCAGTGACCACCGCCGCTATGTCCCCAGATCGCCCAAGGCACCGTTGCCAGTTCCGGGTGGCCCGTCTGCTTGGCCAGATCTTTCAAGCCTTGCTGGAAGGCGGCCGACGAGCCATTGCGTGGATCACACCACTTCTGACAATCGGCGGTCTCTGGCTGTTCGTAAACGGGCGAAACTAACGCACAGCCATGCTTCTTCGCCAACGCTTGCCAGTGCAGGTCGAAGGCCCCGGTCTGCCCTGATCGGCACGAACCGACGCCACAGCCATGCTGATGCACGATCACGCCGCGCAAGGTCTTTACCCCTTCGGGCAGCCAGAGCGTGTAATTCACCGGGTAGATCAGCCCCCCTTCGTCGGTCGAGGCTTCGTATCGCACGCGATAATAAGGGGCGGCAATCGGGACAGGATCGCTGTACGGGTTCTCGGCTTGTTGGGCCATTACCGACGACGAAATCAGCAACAACAGCAAGAGCGAACGCATGGAGGGTTCCTAAGGGGGAAGGATGATGGGAGGTGGGTTCGCTCTAGTGTGACTGATCGCGGAACCGAATTCCAGTCTGGCCCAATTCGTTCCGTTTCGTTTTTCTCGGTGTCTGTCGTCGATTCCCGTTTTCGAGCCTGCTACGATAGGGAACTTGCCTGATGACATTCCTGCTATTCCCTCCTCCGTCCTGCGACAGGTACCGTCATGATTCGCTGCACCTCCCTACCCTCCTCGCCGGCAATTAGCCGAATGACAGCCTTGTTGGCGTTGGCCTGCTTCACGGTGGCATCGTCGGTGCTGGCTCAAAGCGAAAGTCCGGTTCAACTGCAAAAGAAGGCGATCGCAGCGAAGCAAGAGAATTACAGCAAACTGCCGCGACTGTTCGGCACCACGAACATTCGTGAAACGCACCCACCACTGAGCGTCCTCACCGGTGGCCCTCCTTCCAATGAAGAAGTCGAAGAACGTCAGGGACGCAAGCTGCAAAAATTCTTGCTCGATGGCGATAGCCTGCGAGTGAACACGTACCTGAAAGACGACGAGATCTGGCACGCGTTCGCCTTTCACGACAACGTCTGGCAGGTTTACAAGAGGCCGGAGAAACGGTTGATCGTGACCCAAGGAGTGCGACCAGAATACGAACGCCCGTTCGATCCTCGCGATTTCGGGTTTCAAGACTGCGGCGAAACGCTGGAAACGATCGCCAACGGCGGCAAGCTGACCGCGACAACCGAAGAGAAAGATGGCGAGTTGGAGAGCTTCACCTTGAAGGTGACCCGCGATTACAGTGGCTCTGGGACGACCGACGAGTTTACGTTCACCAAGGCCAATCGTTTTCTGCTAACGCAGCGTCAGCATCTTGTCTTCAGCGACGAGATCGCGCCACGCGTGGCCTGGCAACTCGACGTGACCTATCAAAAGTTCCCCGGCGCGGATGCCCTGTTCCCCAAGCAGGCTGTCTTCACCGAGTTCACCTACGAACCACGCCCCCACTGGCTCAACAAGGCCTACTACGAAGTCGACCAGCTTCGCGTCGAACGCAACAAAAGCAATGACTTCTTCACCAAGATCGAAGTGCCGGAAGGCACCGACATCGAAAAGTAACGCCCCCCCCTTCGCAAATATGCCCCTAGTTCGAGAACACCTTATGCCTCGCATCGCCCCTTGGTTTATTGCCCCTGCCCTGCTGCTCTTTCTGACGAGTCTTCTGCTGGCGGAAGACTTTCATCCCGATCAGTCGAGCCTGCCGACGCCTCCGCCGGAAGGTGCCACTGTTTTGTTGGGCCCTGAAACGAACGAATTCCTCAGCAAGTCAGGCGGCGCGATCGACTGGCCCCTGGAAGATGGTGTGGTGACTTCGACCCGCGGTCAGAGTCGATCGAACCATATCGTCTCGAAACTTCACTTTCGCGATGCGGACATTCATGCCGAGTTTAAATTGCCGCCGAAAGGCTCTGGCAACAGTGGCATCTATATCCATGGCAACTATGAATTGCAGGTCATCAATTCGACCGGCAAAGAAAAGCTCGACCAGGGAGACATCGGAGCGGTCTACGGCTTTGCTCCAGCAAAGGTCAACGCCGGCAAGGCCCCTGGCGAGTGGCAAGTGTATGACATCCGCTATCGAGCACCACGCCGTGACGAGTCGGGCAAGATCGTCGAAAAGGGTAAGATCTCGGCGTGGCTCAACGGGCAACTGGTTCAAGATGAAACCGAAGTCGACGAACCTCGTTCGAATTATCACCCTTATCGCTACAAGACGACCGATTATTTGAAATCGATCTGGGAAAAGCAAAAGCAGACCTCGGTCGGCCCGGTCTTCCTGCAAGATCACGACAATGCGGTCCAGTTCCGCAATGTCTGGGTCAAGCCGCTGGACGACAAGGCCGTGCTGGTGGAAGGCTCGTAGCGCCGGCTGTTCGCACAACTTTCATAACGATAGGAACGCCATGTTTTCAATCGGACCAGGTACCAAGGGATGGATGTTGTTGGCATGCCTGCTGGGCGTCCTCGGCTGCCAACAGCCGCACGTCGAAATGAAGGTCGCCTGGGAAGGTTCGACGGCAGAAGACCTGGCGGAGTACGTCAACATTCACTTTCCGGAGATGGAACTGGCCGTCATCAAAGATGGCAAAGGAACTGTCTATTTCCAGCAGCCACTTACGGAAGTGGAAGCGGCGATCGCCCGGGAAGCACCGACGGCTCGTAGCGGCATGGTCTTCAGTTGCGAGGAAATGACGACCCCCATTCCGCCACTGCCGGAAGTCCACATGAAAGAGTCGCTGCACTTCCAATTGAAAGAGGAAGTCCGCGCGAAGTACGGCCTTTCGATTATCGATGTCATCGACGCGATCCGCGCGATCCCCGAGGAAGAGCTACCAAAAGTTTGGCGAAAAGTAAAAATCAGCGATCACGACGGGGGTCTGATTTCGCTCGAAGAAGTCGTCGATGCTTCGACGATCCAGTCTCCTCGCCCGCTGATTATCGACCGTCGTGAATAAAGACGACCGGATGCGACGAATTCACATCGGTGACGGTGCCAAGGCCTGTCATCAGAACCAGGCACGGAAGGACCGGATGTTCTTCCTGGCCTCCCTACCTTCTAGGTAGAAGCTACCAGTTAGGGAAACTTATCCACAATAAAAGGAGGGGCATAAATCGCTCGCCCACCGTTGCGACTGGGCGATAAATCGAGTAGTTGTATTAAATTACCGTTGAACGATTTAACCCCCTCGACAACTCTCACATCACAAAGCAGCCGCGCGCATGAGCGAACAGGAAGCCAAGACGGCCGAGGACAAGACCATTCTGCTGGTGGACGACGATACCGAGATTGTCGAAACCATGCGATTCGCCCTGGAAGCGAAAGGTTACCGCGTGCTGGTCGCTCGAGACGGCAATCAAGGCCTGGCCCTTGCCGAACGGGACGATCCCGATTTGATCGTTCTCGACATGATGATGCCGAAACGAAGTGGCTTCTTGGTTCTGGAGAAGCTGCGTCAAACGAACAAGGTACCTACCAAGATCATCATGGTTACCGGCAATGAAGGAAACCGTCACAAGGCTTACGCCGAAATGCTCGGGGTTGATGACTACATCCGCAAGCCATTCGCCATGGATCGCTTGCTGGGTGCCGTGGCCAAACTGATCGGCTAAAGGTTTAACGGAACAGTGGAGCGGATCTTCGAGGCCGATGTCTTGTTCGCTCCATTTTTCATCTACGTCCGCTGTGCGGGCGAATACTCTGACGCCGATTTTCTGGCGTTGTTCGAGGTCCGCAACTACAAGCGGAAAGCCTCGGTGAGTCACGAGTGCCAAAGTGCCGCCATCTCTTCTGTCGATGGCTGGATGATGCTGGCTGACGATTGGGGCTACACCCTTTGGAATCGGCCGGCCACGCATCGAACGATCGGCCGGCTAGCGCAGCAATACGATCTGTTCACCTGTTTTCTGGGCGACATCGACGATTCTTATCACTTCGTACTCTATCGAGACGGACGACGAATCCGCGAGTACCAATGGCTTTGCCCTGCTCTTTCTCCCCCTAGGGCCACCATCGATTACGGGATCCCTTTGCCAGGGGAAGCAGAAGCCAATCTGCAGGCCGATCACTGGAAGCGAATTGTGGAAGTTGCTGAATCGCTCGGTCTGAAAGGGCATCGCCGCGAAAGCTCGATCCGGTACTTTGCACCGTAATTCCCTGCTTTCAACAAGCATTTTCGCCGCGCGATTTCGCGGGAAGTCAGCCGTGTTGCCCTAAGGCATAGGATGCCGACGTTTCTGGACAGAATCTGCTCACTAGCACCAAAATTAAAGTTCCCAGCCGTGGCAACCTCTCGATTTTAGAAAAAATACGGGGACCCGATTATTAACGTTGCTTCACACCGAAACCCAAACAACTTGCCACGTTACAACTCGTACTATTTTTCACAGGCGGAACAGTCGGGTGATTCCCCGCAATCTTTCTATTGCTTACAGAGTGCCTTCTGTCGATACTTTGAGACGAGGGAAGGCCAAGCGATCTTGTAGCCGATCCGATGCGAAATCTTCCCCTTTGATCTTTCTTCCGCGAACGTTCTTTCTCAATCGCGCTCGGCGTCTTGCACCGTTTTCTTAGAGCTGTGTGCGCCTGCGCGAATCGAAAGAACATAAGCTGGAAAGATACGACTTGGAAGAATTCGCAAGTTTTGTCATACAAGAAGCCAACGCCTCATCCCCAATAGTTTCGTAGCCGGATTGGCTCGCGATCTAGGCTGCGGACTGTGTTCTACCACAGGTCTACCGAGTGGGACTCGGTACCGAAACGCAGGAGGGATCAGCATATGGCCGGCGGTCGAGAAATCGTCTCATTCCTGGCAGAACGCCAGAACCTGGAACAGTTTCGCAAAAAGAACTGGCAAGGCACCTTCGAGGAATACCTCGACCTGGTCGCGCAAAACCCCGCGATCACGCGCAACGCGTTCCAGCGGTGTTACGACATGATCCTCTCCTACGGCGTCGACACCTACGAAGTTTCCCGAGAGAAGAAAGTTCATTACCGGTTCTTCGACGATCCGCTCGACAACGGGAAAGACGCAATCTTCGGGCTCGAAGATTCTCAGGTCCAACTCGTCAATGCCTTGAAAAGTGCCGCCCACGGTTACGGTATCGAGAAGCGTGTTTTGCTCCTTCACGGTCCGGTCGGAAGCAGTAAGAGCACGATGGCCCGACTGCTCAAGAAGGGTTTAGAGCGCTACTCCGCGCTCGATGAAGGTGCCGTGTACTCGCTCGGCTGGATCGATCCGGCGAACCCCAGCGATAGCTCCGCCATTCATTGGTGTCCAATGAATGAAGAGCCGCTCCACTTGTTCCCGGAAGAATTCCGCCCCGATGTCGTCGCCCAGTTCCAGGAAGCGAGTGCCCTGGCAGATTACCCGCTGAGCATCTCTGGCGAGCTCTGCCCGTTCTGTCGCTTCATGTACATGGAAAGCCTCAATCGGCATGGGGGAGACTGGTCCAAGGTTGTCCAGGACGTGCACGTACGACGTGTATTGCTCAGTGAAAAGGATCGGATCGGCATCGGCACGTTCCAGCCGAAGGACGAGAAGAACCAAGACTCGACCGAACTCACTGGCGACATCAACTATCGCAAAATCGCCGAATACGGCACCGATAGCGATCCACGCGCGTTCAACTTCGATGGTGAATTCAACGTCGCTAACCGCGGAATCATCGAGTTCATCGAAGTCTTGAAACTCGATGTGGCGTTCCTGTACGACCTGCTGGGTGCCAGCCAGGAACACAAGGTGAAGCCGAAGAAGTTCGCCCAGACCGACATCGACGAAGTGATCCTCGGTCACACGAACGAGCCGGAATATCGCCGGCTGCAAAACAACGAGTTCATGGAAGCCTTGCGTGACCGAACGGTGAAAATCGACGTGCCGTACGTTACGCGGTTGTCCAACGAAGTAAAGATTTACGAGAAGGATTACAACAACGAAAAAGTCAAAGGCAAGCACATCGCCCCGCACACCATCGAGATGGCTGCGATGTGGGCTGTGCTTACGCGACTGGAAGAACCGAAGAACGCCAGCCTGACGCTTCTGCAGAAGTTGAAGTTGTACGACGGCAAATCGCTACCCGGTTTTACCGAAGAGAACATCAAAGAACTGAAATCGCAAACCAAACGAGAAGGGATGTTGGGAATTTCGCCTCGCTATGTGCAAGACAAGATTTCCAATGCCCTGGTCGCACATCCCGATGCGACTTCGATCAACCCATTCATGGTGTTGAACGAGCTCGAATCGGGACTCGGCAACCATTCCTTGATCACCAGCGAAGAGCAACGCGATCACTATCGCCAGCTCCTCGAAGTGGTCAAGGAAGAGTACGAGAACATCGTCAAGAACGAAGTTCAACGTGCGATTGCCGCCGACGAAGATGCGATGGCTCGTCTGTGTGCGAACTACATCGACAATGTCAAAGCTTATACCCAGCGGGAACGCGTCAAAAATAAGTTCACCGGCCAATACGAAGAGCCGGACGATCGCTTGATGCGGTCGATCGAAGAAAAGATCGATATCCCCGACAGCCGCAAAGATGATTTCCGTCGCGAAATCATGAACTACATCGGTGCCTTGTCGATCGACGGCAAGAAGTTCGACTATAAGACGAACGAACGTCTTTATAAGGCGCTTCAGCTGAAATTGTTTGAAGATCAGAAGGACTCGATCAAGCTCACCAGTCTCGTGTCGAGCGTTATTGACCAGGAGACCCAAGAGAAGATCGACGTCGTCAAACAGCGTCTCATCCGAGACCATGGTTACGACGATGAAAGCGCTACGGACGTACTCAGCTACGTCGCCAGCATCTTCGCACGAGGAGATGTGACCGGCTAAGCATTCACCATCAATTCGCAATCATCGGGTGCCATGCCGACGTCCGTCGTTGGCAGGCATTCGAAGAGAACACCCAGCCATTGAAGGCGCAAGAACACCAAGAGTTGCCAGCAATCGCGTACCAGGGATGGTCATGAATCCGTTGAAAGCACTTTCGCGATCCTATCGCAGGTCCGATTCGGTTCCACTGTCTGACTCCCCCCAAGCTCTTCTCGTTCTTTGCGTTTCGATCGGCATCTCTTCGAACGCCCAATCCAATCGTCGGTCACGAAGACGAACGCATGGCACCCGGTATCGGCCATCCAGGCTGCCATTGTCCCTTTCCCTGGTTTATTCACTTCGCCCGCTTCGTGCTTAAGGAGAAACATTATGGGCTTGAAGATTGATCGCGACGTACACCGATTTCGCGAAATCGTTCGTGGACGCATTCGTGATAATCTTCGTAAGTACATCACCCACGGCGAGATGATCGGCCGGAAGGGGAAGGACCTGGTCAGTATCCCCGTACCCAGCCTCGACGTGCCTCATTTCCGCTACGGAAAGAACAAAGGGGGCGTCGGTCAAGGGGATGGCGAGGTCGGCGATCCGGTTGGCAAAGGAGACGACGGCGACGGTGCCGGACAAGCAGGCAACGAAGCAGGTCGTCACATCCTGGAAGTCGACGTACCGCTCGAGGAACTTGCGACGATGCTGGGGGACGAACTGGAACTGCCCCGGATCGAGCCGAAGGGCAACTCCAATATCAACCAGTGGAAAAACAAATACGACAGCATTCGCTCGACCGGTCCTGAATCGCTACGGCATTTCCGGAGAACCTATGTAAAAGCCCTACGACGTCAGATCGCCTCGGGCATTTACAACCCGCAGAATCCCGTCATTGTTCCGGTTCGCGACGATACCCGCTACCGCAGTTGGACGAGCACGCCACAGCCCGAGGCGAATGCCGCCATCGTGTATGTGATGGATGTTTCCGGTTCGATGACCGACGACCAGAAAGAGATCGTCCGAACCGAAGCATTCTGGATCGATACCTGGCTACGCAGCCAATACAAAGGGGTCGAACGACGTTATGTCATTCACGACGCCGGGGCGAAGGAAGTGGACGAACACACCTTCTACCATACCCGCGAAAGTGGTGGCACGCGTATCAGTTCGGCCTACAAGATCGTGCAACAGATCCTGGAAAAAGAGTTCCCGTCGGCCGACTGGAACATTTACTGCTTTCAATTCTCCGACGGTGACAACTGGGGAGAAGACAACCGGGCCTGCATGCGAATGCTGCAAGAGTCGTTGATCCCCGCCTGCAACTTGTTCTGTTACGGTCAAGTCGAAAGCCCCTATGGCAGTGGCGAATACATGAAATCGCTTGTCAACCAATTCGGCAAGAACCACGACACCCTGATCTTGTCTCACATTGAAGACAAAGATGCGATCTATGGCTCCATCAAGCAATTTCTCGGAAAAGGTAAGTGAGGACATCCTACTAAGGTAACATCCTATGGCGACAGCCGATTTGAATCCCGAAATGCCACACCGTTTTCTGGTTCGCGTGGGCCATAACCAGGTCACCGTCGTATGCCAGACAGCGGCCGAAGCGATCGTTTTTGCCAAAAAGCAATTGCGTCGCGATCTCCCTCGTTTATGGGACGTGATCAGTTCGCTCTCGGAAAGCAAGTTCGAGGTTCGCGATCTCGATCAGTAGGTCGACATCATCCCACGGAGGACAACCGAATGCCCATTACGCATCGAAGCTTCGCGAATTTGCCGGAAGAGTTGGCCGAAGTGCAGGTCGAAATCGAGCAACATGCGCTCGATTACGGCTTGGACTTCTTTCCCACGATCTTCGAGTTGGTCGACGTCGACCAACTGAACGCGATTGCGGCCATGGGCGGTTTTCCGACGCGATATCCCCATTGGCGATTCGGCATGGAGTACGAACGCCTTTCCAAGGGTTATCACTATGGGCTGCAGAAGATCTATGAACTCGTCATCAACAACGATCCCTGCTACGCCTATTTGCTTTCCAGCAATCATTTCGCCGATCACAAACTGGTGATGGCGCACGTGTATGGGCACTGTGACTTTTTCAAATGTAATCAGTGGTTCAGCCAGACCGATCGCAAGATGATCGATCAGATGGCCAACCATGGAAACCGCATCCGACGCTACATGAACCGCTTTGGTGTTTCAGAGGTCGAGAATTTCATTGATGCCTGTTTGAGTATCGAAGATTTGATCGATATCCATTCGCCGTTTATCCAGCGAAGCCGCTCGGAAGATCGCTACAAGTTTCGCGCTCATACCGATGAGGAATCAACCGAAGCGGTCGACGGAGGCGACTTCCGCCTCCCCGCCAAGAGTTACATGGACAACTTCATCAATCCTCGCAAGAAGGATTCGGACGAAGACGAAACGCCGCGACCAGCCCGGGCCATTCCAGTCCCGGACGAGCCGACCAAAGATGTGATGCTGTTCCTGCTGCAGTACGCCCCGCTGCGACCTTGGCAGCTCGATGTCTTGTCGATGCTACGGGACGAAGCGTATTACTTCGCACCCCAAGGCCAGACCAAAATCATGAATGAAGGGTGGGCGACCTATTGGCACTCGACCATCATGACCCGGCACGGACTGCATGCTTCGGAAGTGATCAACTACGCCGACCATACTTCCGGAACATTGGCCAGCAGCCCGACCCGATTGAATCCGTACAAACTCGGCCTCGAGCTTCTGCGCGACATCGAAGATCGCTGGAACCGAGGCTGTTTCGGCCAGGATTACGACGACTGCGACGACTACGTCCAGCGGCAAAACTGGAACACTGATGTCGGGCTCGGTCGCGACAAGATCTTTGAAGTCCGTCAAATCCACAACGACCTGACCTTCATCGACGAGTTCTTCACGCTCGACTTTTGCCGTCGTTATAAGATGTTCCAGTTTGGCTACAACGACTCAACCGAATACTACGAAATCGAAAGTCGCGAGTTCCCCAAGGTCAAACAGCAACTTCTGTTCAGCCTGACGAACATGGGGCGTCCCGAGATCTTCGTTTCCGATGGCAACTACAAGAACCGGGGCGAGATGCTGCTGACGCATCGCCATCATGGCGTTGAATTGAAGATGGACTATGCCCGCGACACGCTGACCAACTTGTTCAACCTGTGGAAACGTCCGGTGCATATCCACACGATTCTCGACGACCAGGAAGTGATGCTCAGTTGGGACGGCACCCATCACGAATGCGTCAAGCTCGAGAGCTGATTTCACCAAACCAACAACTGCCTGACCGTTGGCCCGCAGTCATGCCAGGCGTGACGGATCAGTCGACACACCGAAATTCATCGATTCATTTTTCAAAAGGAGGCCCAACGATGACCCAGGACATAAGGCAACGCTTGGATAACCATCCGGCGCCGAACAGGAAGTTCGAGACGGCGCTAAACCAGGGAAAGGTCACAGCGACAGACCTGACGGTCGAACGCGTCGGCGTCTCGACACGTCAAATCGATTACCGTTTCAACGAGGCAAAAAGCCATGAAGGGGCGAGCGACGTCGCGGAAAACCTGGTTCGCCGTGTCGACTATCTGCTGGAACCGTTGGCGATCATCGAACGCGATCCGGCCGAAAGCCAGATTCAAATCAGGTCGCAAAAGCCAACTCAGGATGGCGACTCGCGACGCTATTACGAGATGAACGTTGACAGCAAAGGCATTTCTATTCAGCGTTACAAAACGACCGGCACAGGTCGCGAAAGCGAAGAGATTCACCTGACTCGCGAGTCGTTCGAGCGGGTCTGCCGTGATCTCGACGATGCGGCAGCCCCGAAAGGCAAGCCTCGGTCATAAATTGCCTGGCCCGCCGCAATCAGCTTTGGCTCATTCGCCGACTTGCTGGCTGCGAGGGCCATTTCTTCCGCCTTTTTGCGTGAGACCGGGCACTACTTCGTTGGTTCGTTTCGATTTGATAGACTGAGTCTTTCCAATCGAATTCCATTGAACCTTTGCGAGAAGTAGTTTTCATGAGCCACGGCCGCCCCGGTTCCGCCCCACTTCCAGAGCCCTCGATCATTCCAACCGAAGGCTGGCACTGCAGCCACTTTTATTACACCTTCGACCGAGCGCTGCTGACCGGCTTTACCCCAGAAGAACTGGCAACTGCCGCTCAGGAAATCATCGCGATCCTTAATCCGGAAGCGGAAGGCAATCCTCAACGTCTTCAGGTTTCGATTGTCAGTGGCCACAAGGCTGACTTCTCCTTGATGCTGATGGACCCTGATCCGCTGGTGATCGATTCGGTTCATCAGAAGCTGATGGCAACCCAACTGGGTGCCGCACTCCAGCCGACATACTCGTTCGTATCGATGACCGAAATCTCGGAGTACGTCCCGTCGATTGAACAATATGCCGAACGCCTGGTCCGTGAAGGGGAAGAGAAAGACTCCCCTTCGTACGAAGCCAAGGTCAACGCCTACGCCAAACGTTTGCCGATGATGAACAATCAACGGCTGACGCCTGATTTCCCTCCGTACCCTGCGACTTGCTTCTATCCGATGAACAAGAAACGGAAGGTGGGTGAAAACTGGTTCCTGATGCCATTCTCCGCTCGTAACGCGTTGATGGCCGAACATGCCCAAAGCGGGATGCAGTTCGCCGGGAAGGTTTCGCAGTTGATCACCGTCAGCGTCGGCTTGGACGACTGGGAATGGGGCGTCACTCTGTGGGCTCGCAACCCGGAGTACCTGAAAGACATCGTCTACAAAATGCGTTTCGACGAAGCGAGTGCCCGGTATGCTGAGTTTGGTCCGTTTTACACCAGCTATGTCAGCACCGCGGAAGAAATGCTGAAGCATTGCCGCATCCTGTAAGCTTTCCTTTTCCCTGGCAGGTTTCCGATGGCCAATCGCCCGTTGAAGCTCGACGACATTCGTCCACCCGATCTATCGGAAGGCGAGAACCCGTTCGCGGAAGATGTGGCCGTCGGAGAAGAAGCGGACGTTCACGCCCCAGCCGATTATCGCGGGGCGTACGAGACGGTCAGCAGATCGACCGGAATCTTGCTGATCATCATGGCATTGCTGGGCCTGACTGCCAGTGCCATGCCGATGCTCGGCTTCGTGTGGGGAGACATCGGCGTCGCGTTGGGTTTCTTTGGCTGGCTGGTCGGCTGGCTGCTTGCCTTGCCAACCTTGGTATTTGCCGCCAACGATCAGAAAGCGATTCGCCTCGGGCGAATGACCAGCCGCGGACAATGGCTGGTTCACATTTCGTTCTGGCTCGCGCTATTAACGCTGGCCATTCTGGTCGGAACCGTCGCCGGTTACTTACTCCTCGGTTTCGATTGAGAAGTCAGGCAGTTCCAGCATCGGATTCGCTGGATCCGCGGCGGGCTTCTCTTCGCCTTCCTTCTTCTCGCTTTCCGGCGTTTGTGGACCACGCTTGGTCTTCTGGGCGTTGGGGACCAGGAAGAGCCGAACCTTGGTTCCTTCAGCCGGAATGTTCTCCGTGTACGCCTTGAACCAAAGATTGTTGTTGGCGTCGGTGCTCTGAACCGGAACGTCTAGCATCGACGACTTGAAGTTGCTGACGCAGATCAGTTCGCCACCTTCCGCTGCATAGACCATCTTGCCAGGCAGCGTGTCAGGGTCGATCCCTTCTTCACGAGCCTTCTGCACCGCTTCGATTGTCACGTCTTTCCAGAAATAGCTGCCAGGAAACACCCAGTCGTAGCTCATCATCTTCTGGGTTCGTTCGTCTCGCACCCAGTCTTGAGCACGGCGTGTCATCAGCTTGCCGTCGGCATCCTTCCACTGAACGTAGACGTCGACCACTTCGCCAGAAGGTGCCTTGTAATCCGGATCGAACTGAACCGGCTTGCCTTGCTTCGCCCCAACGGCCAGCAGTGCGGCATGCACCACATAGGCATCCGCGGCCACGGCGACGATCGACTCGTGTTCCTTCGTGCCCCGCAGGCAGGCAAACATTTCCAGCGAGCCCTTTCGCAGGCAGATCTCGCCATCCATGATCACCATTTTGCGTTTGGTATCGATCCAAACCGGCATGTTGGGCATCAGCTTCCGGATAGAACCCTTCGGCTGCTCGGTGTTTTCCTTCTCCACAGTTGGTTCGGCAGGCTGAGCAGGCTCGCTTTTTTCGTCCCCGTCTTGGGCCCAAATCGCGGTTACCGGTAAGCAACCGAGCAGCAAAAAGGCCAGAAGAAACCCACAGACGTTGCGATTGGTACGGCAAGTCATATCCATGGCAAAACTCGGTGGAAAAAGGAATACGAGGGGGGCGTCAAAGTCTGCCCACATTGCTAAGATGATCTATCTCGCGTGACAGGCCCCATTGGGGGAGCGTCACGGCTGGACGACATTCTAACAAACTCTCGCTTGATGGAAGCCATGGCCACGGAAACCAGCCCGAGCAGCAAGGACGACCAAGCCACTGTCAAATCGAAACTTCCCGAATGGGCCAAGCTGGCCAAGGGAGCCGCCTACGGCGTGAGTCTCGAAGACTGGGAAGCATGGAAGGGTTACCTCAAGAAGCGAGAAACGGTCGCGCCGCTACAGACCCTGGTCTCTGGCAAGAAGACGTCTCCGCTGGCGTGGGCTTTCTTCGCCGACGACGCCATTGATGCCCGCACCTTTCCTCTGCTGGAAACGCTGGGGGAAATCGCATCGGGACGAACACGTCCAAGTGCCAAGATCTCAGGCGAACTCGAGTCGTGGCTGGAAGATCTCGATCGTCGAATTGCCGAACGGAACCTGGTGCTGGAACTGCTGGCCTGGTGCCACGCCCTGCCGAATCTCGCCGCCGTGCTGAGCGATTCGCTGTGGTGGAAGACGCTCGACGTGCTGGTTAGCCATGCCAACGATGCCGCGGCAACCAACTTTGAAAACAAGATTTTCGAGCAAGGTCTGGCAGGCGAACTGCCGCTGACCTTGGCTTACCTCTTCCCGGAACTGAAGGCCTGCCGCCAGCTTGGCAAACCTGCCACGCGGATCCTGGACGAGGGGATGCAGGCCCTGACCGATGGCGAAGGCCTGCTGAAGGTCGATCAACTGCTGCACATGCGAGCCTTGCTGGCCTGCTGGACCCGTTCGCTGGTGATGATCAAGCGAGCCGATGGTCTGCGTCTGTCGAACGATGCCTTCACGCAGTATCAGTGGATGATTCGTCACTGCCTTCGTCTGACGCGTGCCGACGGAACCTTGACGCTAAGTCACGGAATTTCGAGTGCTTACAACCGTCACTTCCTCAAGACCGCCTTGATGGAAGGGGAAGATGACGAAGACGAAGCGATCGCCGAATTCACGCTGCCGAAAGGAAAGGGCAAAGGGAACGGCTTCCACCTCCCCTTCCCTGCGTACGAGTCGGCCTGGTCGCAGTTTGCCTACCTTCGTCCCGATTGGCATCGCAGCAGTCCACGCCTGACGGTTCGTCACGATCTGGAACCGCTGATCGTCGAACTGGAGTCGCGTGAAGATCAGGTCCTCAGTGGAGCCTGGGAGACATCGATCAAAGTCGACGGCACCGAACTGGCACCGACCGGCCCATGGGAGCAAGTCGGCTGGCAGTACGACGACGACGGCGATTACCTGGAACTAGAACAAAACTGGACCGAAGACGTTCGCCTGCAACGTTTGGTGTTCCTGGGCCGCGAGGATCATTTCCTCTGGGCGATGGACACCGTCATGCTCGAAAAGCCGGCGAAGCGAATCGAGTATGAAGCGAAACTGCCGTTTCCATCGACCGCCTCTTTCGAGCAAGCGGACGAAACGAACGAAGTGCAAGTCAGCCTTCCGCAGTCGAAGATGACCATCCTGCCGGTCGGCATCAATGAGTGGAAAAGCGATTCGGTCCTTGGCAAGTTCGGTGTGGTCGATGGCAAGCTGACGCTGCGACAGAACGGCAGTGGCGTCGCCATGGTCGCTCCGCTGTTCTTTGACCTGGCCAAGAAGAGCCAAGGGAAGCCGCTTACCTGGCGTCAATTGACGGTGGCCGAAAAGCTGGTCATTCAGCCACGAGATCGCGCGGTTGCCTATCGTGTTGAAACGGGGAGTGGCCATTGGTGCTTCTATCGTTCGATGACCTCCAAGGCGAGCCGCACCTTCCTGGGTGTGAACCTGATTTCGGAATCGCTGGTCGCTCGCTTCGACGAGAATGGCGACATCGAAAAACTGCTGGAAGTGGAAGCCACTTGATCGCACGGTAACCCCATGGACACGCGACTTCGCGAAAACCTCGACCGCGTCCGAGCCGCCATTGCCGAGGCAGCCGCGGCATCGGGACGCAGCACGGCCGACATCTGCCTGATCGGCGTGACCAAGTATGTCGACCTGGAAACAACTCAGGCCCTGTTTGACCTTGGCTGTCACGACCTCGGCGAAAGTCGTCCGCAACTGCTGTGGAACAAAGCCGAAGCGATGCAGGCTCAATCGCCTCGCTGGCACATGATCGGGCATCTTCAGCGCAACAAGACCAAACGCACCATTCCGCTGCTTTCGGTTTTGCATTCCGGCGATAGCCTACGATTACTGCAAGCGGCCAACGAAGACTGGGACAAGCCAGAGCCTTTGGCGACATTGATCGAAGTCAATATTTCTGGTGACAGCGCCAAGCATGGCTTCGCCCCCGACGAGATCGAACCAGCACTGCGACAAATTGCCGCGTTGTCGAACCTGAAGATCGTTGGTTTGATGGGGATGGCTTCGCTGGAAGGTGGGCGGGATCAGGCCCAGCAAGATTTTGCGGCGCTGCGACAGCTCCGTGATCGGCTTCAGGCAAATTGCCCCGACGAGATCTCGCTCGAGCAGCTCTCGATGGGCATGAGCCACGACTTCGATCTGGCGATCCGCGAAGGAGCCACGATGGTACGTGTTGGCTCGAGCTTGTTGGAGGGTCTCGATGGTGGACATTAACCTTGTCGCCCATCCCGAAGGAAGCCTCCTCGATCTGAAGGCTCAGCCTGGCTCTCGCAAGACGGAGCTGCGTGGCTTTCAGAACGGGGCCCTGAAAGTGTGTGTGACCGAGGTTGCCGAGAAAGGGAAAGCCAACAAGGCGATTATGGCTTTTTTGCGAAAGACCTGGAGACTCAAGGGGTCTCAACTCGAGATCATTTCCGGGGAGACGGCGTCGCATAAGAAGCTCCTGATTCGCGACCTGTCTCCGGAAAATGTGTTGCAACTGTTGAGGATGTGCGGTGTCGAAGGATAATTGAATGGACAATCCGTCCAAATCACCTTGCCGCTCCCCCAGGGTTGTCATAGGATCTGATTAGCTCCCTAATCGTCGAATTTCGCGCATCGAAAGGCGTATGGCCCACCGATGGCAAATCTAATCTTTTCAATAACTTGTGCAGTAAACCCATGAAGCGACGGGTAGGTAAATTCATCGGACTTATCGTCGTCACCATCTTTGCCCTGGCTGTGATGTACGTCAGTGGTGGACGCAACGATTTTAGTAGCCAGAAGACTGAGTCCACGAGCGAATCTCCCATTCCCGAGACCTTGGCTCCGGTCACCGTTCTGCCACTGGTCAAAGAGCCGATCGAAATCCTCGACAGCTATGCCGGGACGATCGAGCCGCTCGAGAAGTTTTCGCTCGCCTTCCAACAAGCAGGCGAAATCGCCACCCTGGCGAAAAACGAACATGGTCGACCGCTGGATGTTGGTGATCGCGTTAAAGCAGGTCAGGTACTTGCCCAACTCGATACCCGGATCCTGGTAGCTCGCCGCGAGGAAGCCAACGCGAATCTCGAAAACGCCGAAACCGAATTCCAGCGGCTATCGAACCTGCAGCAGCGCAGCCCTGGTGCCGTGACGCAAACCGCCTTCCAGCAAGCCACGCAGATGCTGGCCGTCGCCAAGGCAATGCGAGACATTGCTGAGAAGAACCTTGAAAACGCTTCACTCACTTCGCCCGTCGATGGTGTCGTATCCGCTCGGATGGTCAACGCTGGCGAATCGATCAACATGCATCAGGCCGCCTTCGAACTGGTCCAGGTCGACAAAGTCCTGCTGACCGTCGGTGTGCCAGAATCACGCATCGTGGCGATGCAGAAGCGATTCAATGTAACGCGGCGGCAAAAGACTGGCGACACGACCGCCGGCATGCCCGATCCAACGAGCGACTTTCGCGTGGATGTCCGACGGTTCGATTCCTCGTCGAACATGGAACAAGGAGTCGTGCTGCATGGAAGCGTCTATCGTATTGCCGAGACCGTCAACGACCGCAACGGATTGTTTGAAGTCGAAGTGCTATTGGACAACCAAGATCACCTGCTCAAGCCAGGGATCGTCGGCAAAGCAGACTTCGTGATCCGCGAGATCGAGGGCTACCGCGTTCCGGTTGAAAGCGTCGTCTTCAACGATCGTACCGCCAACCTATTCTTCGCGGCGATCCCACCGCAAAACGGCACGACGCCAGTCGAGTTCGTCGGTACCGAAATTGCGGAAGTTCCCAACTACATCGCCCACCGGTTCGAGATTCCTTCCTACATCGAACAGGGCCGCTATTTCATCTTGCCAGAACTGCCCGGCGACATGCATTTGCTGGTCGTTCAAGGTCAGCATCGCCTGGTGGAAGGGCGTCCGCTGGAAGTCATCGGAGGGGCCGATGAAGTTAGTGAAGCGGCTTCGCCAGGCAGCGACATGGGGCCGATGACCGAGGTCTCCCGGCTTCAGACCGATCGTTCCGGAAAGTAGTGAAGGGAACTCACCACGATGAAACTTAGTGCCGGTGCGATTGAACAACCTCGTTTCGTGATCGTCTGCACGATCATCGTTCTGGTGGCCGTAGTGATGGTCGCCTTGAACATTCCGGTGCAACGAACGCCTGCGATCTCGAAGGCGGTCGTGCTGGTCGCGGTCCCCTACCCAGGTGCCCAGCCGATCGAAGTTGAAGAGCAGATCACCAGCAAGGTCGAAGACGCACTGCAGAAGCTAAAGAACGTCGACTTCATTGCCTCGACCAGCATGCGTGGTTCAAGCGTAACGCAGATCATCTTCCTTGATGGCGTCGATCCCGACCTGGCTCGCGGCGAGGTGAAGGACCTGGTCGACGAGATCCGCCGCGAACTGCCGGTGGCGCGGGAAGTTCAACCTTCGGTCACCGACATCGACTTCGAGAACACACCGTTGATGTTGGTCAACATGACCGCGCCCCCTGGCTTCGACGAAGCTTCGCTGAAAACGCTGGCCGAAGAAGTTCAAGAAGAACTCGAAACCATCCCTGGCATCTCGAACACGCAGCTCTTCGGAGGACGCGAACGAGAACTGCACGTCAACGTGAACGTCGATCTGGCGGCCGAGTATGGATTGACCCTCGGCGACTTCCGCCAGGCGCTTGCCAACTTTCATGCCGAGATGCCTGCCGGCGAACTCGATACCGGCACGTTCGACTTCCGCGTGCGTAATGAAACCCAGTTCCGTGGCGTTGAAGATATTCGTGACGCGATTGTCAGCCAGGCCAATGGCAAGGTCATCAAGATCGGCGACGTCGCCGAAGTGAACGATTCGTATCGCCGTCTGAAGAACGTTGCCCTGCTGGATGGCGAGTCGTGCGCGACGATCATCGTCAACAAAGAGGCCGACATCAACACGCTGGCCGCGGCGATCGCGGTCAAAGAGAAGATCGACGAACTTCGTCCCCAGTATCCGAATATCAAGTTTCGCGTGACGCGAGACACCTCGGCGGAAATCTCGATCATGTTCCGCGTGCTCGGTTCGAGCTTTGTCTTCGGAGCGATGCTGGTGCTGGTGATCCTGGCCTGGAGCATGGGTCTGCGAATTTCGCTGCTGGTTCTCACGGCTATTCCGCTTAGCTCGGCAGTCGGATTGATCTCGCTGTATACGATGGGAATCCCGGTCTCGAACATGGTGATCTTCGCCTTCATCCTGGTGCTGGGGATGGTGGTGGACGGAGCGATCATCGTCGCGGAAAACATTCACCGACATATCGAACGAGGCGAAGACCCGGTCGATGCCGCCAAAATCGGGATCGAGGAAGTCGGCACGCCGGTCATCATGGCCGACCTGACGACGGTCGCCGCCTTTTTGCCGATGATGCTGGTGCCTGGCATCATGGGCGACTTCATGCGTGTGATGCCGCAGGTCGTCAGCGTGTCACTGCTGGGCAGTGTGCTGGTCGATCACTTCTTCATCCCTGTTGTCGCCGCTCGCTGGTATGGACGCCGCAAGGCGAGCGAAGTCGTCCCAGATAAAACCGTTCATGAAACGCTTTCCCGTGAAGATGACGACGCCGAGATTCGCATTCGTCCGAACCTTGGCTTCTTCACCAAGATGTACATCTACGTGTTGAAGTGGAGCCTTGAGACTCGCTGGGCTGTCGTCGGCTGTACGATCCTGGCGTTGGTTTGGGCTGGCTTCATGATGGTGCACGTCGAGAAAGAGTTCTTCCCGCCCAGCGACCGTGGCCAGTTTGAAGTGAAATACGAACTTCCTCTGGGAAGCAGCATTCACCAAACGATTGCCGCGGCGGATGCCATTCAAGGACCGCTCCGCGAACTGGGCTCTCGCCCCAACAGCGAACTGGTCAACTTCGTCTCGGCCCTCGGTTCTTCCGAAGGGCTGGCAAGTCGCCTGGAAAACGACCCGGCCGTGGGACCCGAGTTCGGCACCGTGATGGTGGAACTTCTCTCGCCGCTGGACCGCGATCGACACGAACGGGTCATCCTCGCGGAATTACGGGAACGTTTCGACGAGAACGTAAAGAAGTTTCCTGGGATGACTTACACCATCAACGAAGTCGAAGAAGGCCCGCCTGGGGGAGCCAAGGTGGCGGTTCGTTTCACCGGCGACAACCTCGAACAACTTGGCTTCGTGGCGGAAACCACGACCGCCCAGATGAGTCAAATCCCTGGGGCAGTCGACGTGAAGACCGACTATCGAAATCTCAACCCTGAAATCATCGTCGAGCCCTTCCCCGAAGTGGTCGGTATGTTCGGCATGTCGGAGATGCAAGTCGCCCAGGCCATTCAAACGGCGATCAACGGCGACACGACCATCGAGCTGAACCTTGGCGACGAAGACGTCACGCTGCGTCTTCAGGCGATGGATGACTATCGCGCATCGAAGGATCAGCTCGAACGGATCATGCTCACCAGCCCCACCGGTAAAAAGGCGACGATCGGCCAACTGGCCCGGCTTGATCGAGCGACCAGTTTATTCGCCGTGAATCGTTACGACCGCAAACGAGCCGTCATGGCGAAGTGCGACGTGATCGAGAATCCCGATACCGAGAAAATCTTCACGCGGCTACGGGAAGAGATTCTGCCCGCCATGGGATTCCGTCCCGCCAACGATTCGATCAGCTTCATGGATATGGCATTCATTGGAACGGTCGGCACTCCGTCGGAAGGCCTGCGTGCCGAGTTCACTGGCGAAAGCGAAGAGACCGCGAAGAATATGAATTACCTGACCGCATCGATGGCGATCGCGGTGATCTTGATCTTTGCGATTCTGGTCTATCAATTTGGCAGCTTCCGTCAGGCAGGCATTGTCATGCTGACGGTGCCACTCAGCTTTGTCGGCGTCGTTGCTGGAATGTTCCTGTGCGACTTCCCCTTCAGCCTGGCGACGTTTATCGGGCTGGTCAGCTTGACGGGGATCGTCGTGAACGATGCGATCGTGGTGGTCGACTTCATTAATCAAGGTCGCCAGCGTGGACTTCGTGTCCGCGATGCCATTGTCGAAGCAGGCATCAATCGCCTTCGCCCCGTGATGCTGACCACCGTGACGACGATTGGTGGTCTGTTGCCTCTGCTGTTGAACCTCAGCGGCGGGGCCGAATTCTGGCAACCGTTGACCGGGGCCGTGATCTTCGGCCTGGCCTTCGCCACCATTCTGACGCTGGTCGTGATTCCAGTCGCCTATAGCCTGGCATACTTCAACGCTGATAAGAAAGCAGCGGCCGCCAGCTAATCACCCTTCAAGCATCGTTACCGCGCATAAAAGAAGGCCAGCGATTTAATATGCTGGCCTTCATTCGTTTTCGATTGGAAGCAACGCTTACATCGGTGCTTCTTCGCCTGGCATGTCGATGTTGATGTCGCCGACTTCGTCCGAGTGCCCCTTCAGGACTTCGTCGATCGCCTTCTTCAACTCGGCGGCCAGATCGATCTTGAAGTCTTCGTCTGCAATGCCCTTTTCGTCGGCCAGCTTCTTGGCAGCTTCGCTCAGGCTCAGCAGTTCTTCGTCCGATACGCTGTCGCGGAACTGAAGTTCCCCTTCCGCATCGAGATCGGCAATACGACCGTCGAGCAGGGTCTTCAGTTCGTCTTCGGTGATTTTCTTCTCGAACATGCCATGCGCGACACGCTGCAGTTCCTTCGTGGTTTCTGCCTTCTGCTCTTCGGTCAAACCGGACGGCAGAATGTATTTGCTCCGGGCGACTTCGATCGGAATGGCGGTGAACGCAGGCGACTTGGCGAGCTTCTCGCCGATCTGGCCGACCTGTTCCAGCGAGACTTCACCATCGCGGTACCCTTTGGCCACACGCGAGATCTGCTGCTTCATCTCTTGCTTCTGCCCATCCGGCAGATCCGAGCTGTCGATCAATTCGTTGGCCTGGCTCTCCATGAAGTTCGCGACCATCGTCGTGGCATTTAAGTAGACGTAATAGCCAACGCCGCACACGATGGCGGCCAGAACCAGACTGAAAACCAGACAACCGATGATGACCGTGGTACACCCACCGCCCGACTTCTTCGGCTCTTCGACGCTAAATTGATCGCTCGCCATCGATGCAAACTCCTTCTCGATAATGATTCAACATGGCCCCAACAACGATGCCACGATGAGTGCTCCCCTGATTGGGGTCGATTATCGCGGATTCTGATCCTCGGGCAATAACGGCAATTCGACGTACATCTGAAAAGCTTGCTCAATTTTTTCAAAGATGGCAGCCCCGCATGAACCCAAAGGCCATATCGCAAGGAAACCGCCTCCCCCTTTTTGAGCGTAAGTGGCTTCTCGTAAGACATCGTCGCCCCCATCCAGCCATCGTTGCGGACATGAAACGGTGCCATGAATGCTGGATTTCGGGGGTGATTCATGAGGGTGATCCCTTCGATCGTGTTCGAGTCAATCGGCCCGGAATAGTCGACCCAGCGGGCCGGTTTCCGAAAGACTTCTTTCTCGTCGACGTGTCCCTCGCTGTTGCGGATCGTCCCACCACCATCAGTCACGCCGATCGTCTTCGCCATGCGTACCCCTAATGGCCCGAACGGCGTGTCGCCGAACGTGACCTGATCGACGGTTGCCTGCAGCCGCTAATCGATCACCAGCAGCCACTGCTCCCCTTCGAGCGGGATCACCGTCATCGCGCGAACTTCCTCCAGAAGCTTTTGCTGGCTGTCGGTATCGACCCAGGCGTTGATCATCTGAAACTGGGCCTGATCGCCGTCGACGAACTTGCCAACTTTCTCGTGGCGAATCTTCCCAGGCGAGCGATCGGTCCAAAAGTTGACGCCGTTGATGTCGTGATGGGTCAGCCAGACCGAGTTGTGATGACTGTGCCCGTTGGGATCGTGCGGGTGTCCCATCCTCGTCAAGCTTCGCCCGGCCGGCCCTACGACGGGATAGATGAATGGACAATGCAAACCGGCTGCGTAGTGATATCGCAGCAACTCGCGACCGTCGCGCGTGATCGAGACTTGATCGTGCGGCAGTGGCAGGACCTGCATCGTCGGGACCGGTTTGGCCCCTGGCAGCGTTTCATCCGCTGCGGATATCGATCCAGAAAAAAGAACCAGGGCGAAACCAACAACAAGTACGCGTAGCATGAAGAGGCTCCCGGCGAGGTGGGATGAAGGGTAGGAGCCTTCAGCGTACCGGGCAGACTACGGTGACTCAAACAAAAACGGCCTCGCCGTCGAGGCAAGGCCGCTAATGTTTTGGGCTATGAATCGTTCGACCGATTATTCGTCGAAGTTGTATTCGATCTTCAGCACTTCCAGATCGTAAGTACCCTTCGGGGCGGCGATCGAGACGACGTCGCCAACCTTCTTGCCGATCAACTGTTGAGCCATCGGGCTGTCGACGAGGATCTTGTTGTTCATGAAGTCTTCTTCGCCAGAGCCAACCAGCGAGTAGACTTCTTCTTCGTCCATATCAACGTCGCGAACGGTGACCGTCGCGAAGAAGCTGACGACCGACTTGTCGACCGAAGAAGGATCAACGATATAAGCTTTGCTCAGCTTCGATTTGATCAGGTTGATCTTGGCCTGAATCATACCTTGGGTTTCGCGCGAGCCATGATACTCGGCGTTTTCTTTGAGGTCCCCTTCGGCACGTGCATTGGCCACCTTCTCAGTGATTGCTGGCATTTCGACGTCTTCGAGATGCTGCAATTCGGCCTTGAGCTTATCGTAGCCTTTGCGGGACATGGGCATTCTATCGGCCATGCTCGACATGTCAGGAACTCCCTAGCTGAAAAAAAAACGCGACCTGGGACAGGCCGCATGTCGTTCTTGTTGAATTGGTTACTTTTATTGTTATTGAAACGTGATGCGTTTGTAAAGCCAGCTTCACCCCACAGCTAGCACAATCGCGCAAGGGGGTGAAAAAGAACCATGATTAGCATCACGATTTGATCTTAGATTGTATCGATCAGGTACAACAGCGCCCCGCACGATGAGCAGAAGACCGGTCGGCCCAGCTTCAAATCGCTGACGGTTTGAATCCGAAGTTGCACATTGCACTGGGTGCAGTAATTGTTAACCACCGAAGCGAGGGCTTCTTCACCGCGAGCCTTGACCACACGCTTGTAATCTTGGCGAATATCTGGCGGAACGTCCTTCTCAACCCCTTCCAGGATCTCGAGCACGCGGGCCAGTTCGGTCTCCATGACGCCCCGTTGTTGATTGACTTCATTCTGGATTTTGGCCAGGTCCTCTTTGGCGTTCAGAACACCTTTGTCCGCCTCGGTCAATTTGACTTCCAACTGGTCGACTTTCTCGAGGGCCTCGAGAATCTCGTCCGACATCACGCTGTTGGCCATCTGGGCCGCGGCGATTTGTTCTTTGAAGATCTGGAATTCTTCGTTCGTGTTGGCGGCGTTCAGCTTTCCTTCAATCACACCGATCTTGCTTTCGCTTTCGCGAAGCTGCAGTTGCTTGCGATCGGCCGTCATTTTCGTGTTTTTGATCGACTCTTTGACGTCCACCACGACCTGTTCCGCAGCAACCACGCGGTTTTCGGCCGCTGTGATACGAATCGGACAGCGAGCCAAGCGACTTCGCAGATCGCTCAACTGGCGGTGGATTCGGTGAAGTTCCTGCAGAACTTCGCTATAGGGTCGTTGGGACATAATCAATCCATTCAGGGGACAACACGAAAAGGCTTCTCCCCACAATTTAGCAGTAGGCAAGGGTTTAGCACACGCCACCAATGCATTTTACCCCACCGGGCAAATAAAAAAGCACGGGCCTTGGTGACAAAGCCCGTGCTTTCCAGGTTCACTCAATCCACAAGTTCTGGGGGCTACGCCGCCTCGGCCGTGTGCAGGAAGCCGGCCAATTGCTGGCTGCGAACTGGATGTTGCAGCTTGCGAACCGCTTTGGCTTCGATCTGGCGGACACGTTCGCGGGTCACCTTAAAGATGCGGCCAACTTCTTCCAGGGTATAGGTGTACCCGTCCTGAAGGCCGTAACGCAGCTTGATGATTTCACGTTCGCGGTAGGTCAGCGTCTTCAGCAGGCCACCGATCTTGTCTCGCAGGATTTCGTTGGAAGCCTTGCGGATCGGGGTTTCTTCGTGGCCATCTTCGATGAACTCGCCGAACGAACTGTCTTCGCTTTCGCCGATCGGACGGTCGAGGCTGACCGGGTGACGACCGATGTCCATCACGCGGCGAACTTCTTCAACCGGGATCTCGCTATAACGCGAGATTTCTTCCATGGTTGGTTCGCGGCGAAGTTCCTGCAGCAGGCGCTTCTGGATGTTTCGCAGCTTCGACAAGACGTCGATCATGTGCACTGGAATACGGATCGTACGTGCCTGATCGGCGATGGCTCGGGTAATGGCCTGACGAATCCACCAGGTCGCATAGGTCGAGAACTTGAAGCCACGGCGATATTCGTACTTGTCGACCGCACGCATCAGGCCGGTGTTGCCTTCCTGGATCAGGTCCAAGAAGCTCAAGCCGCGGTTGCGGTACTTCTTGGCGATCGAGACCACCAGGCGGAGGTTGCCGCTGGAAAGTTCTCGCTTGACGCCTTCGTACTGATCGAACTGCTTGCGGAACTTGTTGCAGCGAGTCCGCAGGCTGCGTGGGCTTTCCAGCGTCAGCAGCATCAGGTCGCGAAGTTCTTTGCGGAGGTTGGCACGTTCGTCTTTGGCCGCTGGGATATCGCGGATGAGATCAAGACGTGCTCGGATTTCTTCCATCCGATCGGCGAAGTCTTCCAGTTGAGCCATCACGGGCTGAACGCGACGGGTACGCAGCGACAACTCTTCAACCAATTGCAGGCACTTCTGACGGCGGCGAATGAATCGCTTGCGAGCGGCGATTCGTTCTTCGCGAGGGGTGCTCTTGCGAAGCAGTCGTTGGAAGTCACGACGATTTTGTTCCAGCATGACCCGCAACGTCTTCAAGTTGTGCGGCATGCGACCTTGGATTTGTTCCTTGGTCAGGTTTTCGGTCAACGAAACCTTGATCGTACGATCGAAAGGGAGTTCGCCACGGTGGACCTTTTCCAGGATCTCAACCGTGTGCCGAAGTGCGAAGTCGCAACCCAGAACCAGGCGGCGGAACTGCTTGCGGGTGATTTCAATCTTCTTGGCCAGGGCGATTTCTTCTGCGCGGGAAAGCAGAGGAATCGAGGCCATCTGAGACAGGTACATCCGGATCGGATCGTCGCTGCTCTTGGTGATTTCTTCAGTAGTGAAGCTTTCCGATCCGCCATCTTCGTCCAAAGCTTCCGCGAATTCGCGAGCGGAAGGAGCCTTCGAGGCTGGGGCGTCGTCGAAATCATCTTCGGGAGGATCGGTAACCAGTTCGATACCGCGGTTTTCCAGTTCGGTCAGCAGCGAATCGAGTTTCTCGCTGCCTTGAGCTTCGTCGGGCAGATAGTTGTTGACTTCATCATAAGTCAACCAACCTTGCGACTTGCCTTTTTCCAAAAGTACGGCCAATTCTTGATCAGCAAATTCCATAGTGAAGACCTCCTTGCCTTCCCATAAAATTCCATTTGGTCATTTACGCCGGTGATCGAGATGCGGGTCAAACCGATCATTGGCGACGTCAAGCGGTATCCTCTACCCATCCGTGGGAAAGGAAATACCCTGGCGGTTTCGATTCTGCTCGATGATCTGTTGGAGAATGTCGAGCTCATCCTCTTTCGATAGCGATTGTTGCTGCATGGAAGCGACTTGCTGTCCTTCCATACGCTCTTCGTGTCGGCGGCGGTACGCCTCGACGATACGTTTCAGTTCCTGGTCGGCATCCCCGAATCCTCGGTTGGAAGCCGACTCGTCGAGCTCGATCAGCAGGAATCGCAACGATTCGTTGTCGATCGAGTCGAGGATCCCCGGAAACGCACAATCCAGGTGCGCTTCGCTGCGGGATCGGATGACTTTGTAGATGGCTTTGGCACCTTCGCTGATCAATTCATCCGGACCGATCTCGTCCAGGCACCATTCCACCGTTTCGGGCAACGCCAACATCAACTCGATCAGGGTGCGGTCCCAGTTGTCGAGCGTGCTGATCCGATAAATCGTGCCCGGGTTGGCCGGCATTTCTTCTTGATTTGCCGGGTAAGTTTTAGTGCTGGCCGCTTTTCGCAAAGCAGACAGCCGTGTCCGTAGCTCCGATTCAGCGACCTGAAACTGGCGAGCAATCCGTGCCAGAAACTGGTGTTCGCGAAGACGGACTTCCGACGACGCTTCCGCCGCCAGGTTGGGTGCCTTGGCCAACGTGTTCAACACGTCTTCCAGGGCATCGTTAGCACTATGCAGATCGTTGGCCAGATTGATTCCGGCGGTGGCGATCCGAATCTTGTGTTCCAGGGCGTCGACCGACTTGTCGAGGTGGCTACGAAATCCATCGGCACCATACTTCTGTACGAAGTCACAAGGGTCGAGGTTGTCGGGAAGGGTCGTAATTCGTAAGTCGACCTGCTGAGCGATGAACAGCTCGAGGACTTCGCTGGTACGCTTCTGGCCAGCTTCGTCTCCATCGAGCACCAGGTAAACGGTGTCGGCATAACGGCGAAGCAGTTGAATATGGCGTGGCCCGAGGGCAGTTCCCAGCACGGCAACGGCGTTCTTGACGCCAGCTTCGTGCAGGGCAATCACGTCCGTGTAACCTTCCACGACCACCACCTTCTTGCTGTTGGTGATGTGATCGCGAGCCAGGTCCAAAGCGTAAACGTTGTCGCTCTTCGAGAAGAGCCGTGTTTCAGGCGAGTTGACATACTTGGCCGATTTTTCGTCGGCGTATGCCGGCAGAATGCGTCCACCAAACGCGATCGGACGGCTTTGCACGTCACGAATCGGGAAAATCACGCGTCCCTTGAAACGATCGTACATACGGCCAGCTTGCGACTTGCCGATCAGTCCGACATTTTCCAGAACGGGATGGTTATAGGCACTTTGAATCGATTTGTTGCAGAGCCACTGCCAGTCGTTCGGCGAAAATCCAAGGTGAAACCGATAAATCGCTTCCTTGGTAATCCCGCGATCGTGCAAATAACGACGGGCTTCGTCCGCAATCGGATCGTTCAGCAGCAGTTCGTGGAACGTTCGCTCGGCCCAGGCCAACGCGTTGTATTGAAACTTTTTATCGTTGGGGCTTCCGGCCGGAGCGACCGGGCCGGCCGATGGCAGGGCGATATTGGCTCGTTCGGCCAGCAGTTCCAGTGCTTCGCGGAATTCGATCGATTCGCGACGCATGACAAAGCTGAAAACGTCGCCACCAATTCCACAGACCCAGCAGCGCCAAGATTGGCGTTGCGGATTGACCTGAAAGCTTGGTCGGCTATCGTCGTGCCATGGGCACAAAGCGACGTAGCCGCGTCCCTGCCGTCGCAGGTTCAAGTACGTACCGAGCACATCCACAATGTCGGATGCGACACGCACTTGTTCTTTCACGTCGTTGTCAGGGAGAAATGCCACCCGCTTGGAAATCCTTCCAGGGAAATTCGGGAACCCTTTGGCCCGAGAACAGTCGGCGTTCAGGCCGCTTCCTAGCAACCTTCACGTAACCCAACATTCGCGTTCTGGGCCGTGCCTTCCGTAGCACGTGGGAGCAATTTAGCCCATATCGCATTTTTAGGTCAAGTTCGCATTGACGTCTGCCGACAACCTTTTGGTTTCACGCTAGCAGATATCTTCTACAATATCGATTTCCAGGGATTTCGCGAAGTAGCATCCCTTTTTTTCCCTGCCTTAAAAGGCGTAGCAGAGCACAAATTTGGCTTCCCGTTTTTTTCCTCCTGCCGAACAAGCCGACGAAAACGACCTCGTTCTGGTCGGCGGCCGACTGACTTCTGAGTGGCTTTTAGATGCCTATCGCCATGGAATTTTTCCGTGGCCGATGTGGGGCGACTGGATGCCTATGACCTGGTTCTCGCTCGATCCCCGGGCAATCATCCCTCTGAATGGGTTGTATGTCAGCAGTCGATTGAAGCGGACCATCCGCAGCGGCAAATTTCAAGTCACTTGCGATAGAGCATTTCGCGACGTGATGAAGGGGTGCTCGCTGCCGAGACACGAAAAAGATGGTACCTGGATCTCGCCGGCGATGATCAAGGCGTACTGCAAGCTGCATGCAGAGGGGCACGCGCACAGCGTCGAGGTATGGCAAGAGGACCAATTGGTCGGGGGAATTTACGGCGTCGCGATCGGCGGCGTGTTTGCCGGTGAATCGATGTTCCACACGGTTCGCGACGCCTCGAAAGTCGCACTGACCGCGCTGCTGTCGCATTTGAACCAGCGCGGCTACAAGCTTTTCGACATCCAACAATGGACCGAACACACCGGCAGCATGGGGGCCATCGAGATCGATCGGAGCGATTACCTGCGACTGCTTGGCTCGGTTGTCGACTTGCCGGTGACGTTTGGCGAAGAACTTTCCGAAATCAAATATTTCGGCGACTAAGCCTTGGCGATCAGTTTCTTGCGAAGCAGATCGAGGCCCTGCTTCGCCATGCGGGGGCCCCAGATCTCAGGATGCCCCGCCAGACCGCTGGCTTTTGACTCGACACCTTCGGCACTTGCCAGGGCGACAAAGTAGTCGTCCGACGAATCCGCCTCGCAGAACGTCCCTAGGGCCAACCCGTAATCGGCCCCGGTTTGCTGACGGATTGCTGCGGCAGCCTTCTCGACTGCTTCCTGCGTGGTGAGCTCGCTGGGAGGCTTAATCTGCCCACCGATGAACACCTGTCGCTGGTCGTCGACTGCCCCCAGCCAGAAAGCGAGCAGCCCCGAGGTCGACGACTCGACCGTGGCGACCTTCTTTCCTTGAGCGAGCAAGTCACGCACGATCACGTCGTGCAGTTCCTCGTCCCCTTCTCCGAAGACCAGATCCCCGACCGCCGCATGAATTTGCTTGACCGTATCAGCAATGGCCGCCTCGCATTGGCTCGCCTCGGTCCCGGTGGCGGTGATTCGGAGCGAGATGGTGGCCTGGTGCACCGTAATCCCGACACGGGGTTCGCGTCCACGTTTGATCAAGTCAGGCAGCAGTGACTCCATGTGGCTCTCGCCAACCCCGAAGCATTTGACGACATGATGACGGATCACCTTCTTCGCGGTCCCCTGCCCTGCCAACGAAGGTGCGACGGTAGCGGTCCACATCTCCTTCATTTCTGCTGGCACACCCGGTAATGCGATAAATCGGGAGTGATGCATACCCACGCTGTAATCGAGATCGATCCCAGGGGCCGTTCCGTTGGGATTGAAGATTACGCGGCTTCCTTCCGGAAACATGGCCTGGATTTGATTCTTCGGTGGCATTTCACGCCCCCGCATCGAGAACCGACGCTGGATATGCTCGAGACTGTCGGCATCCAGCTTCAAATGGGTACTGGTCGCGTTCGCCAACGCTTGCCGTGTAAGATCGTCGTCGGTTGGGCCAAGGCCTCCGGTCGCTATCACCAGGTTAGCTCGCGAGAGGGCCGTTTTGAAAACTTGGATATTGGCTTCCAGATCGTCGCCGACCGTGGTGTGAAACAGCACCTCGATCCCCAGAGCCTCTAATTGCTGACTAAGCCACTGAGTGTTGGTGTCCAGTCGCTGTCCGCTCGTTAGTTCGTCACCGATGGCCAAGATCTCTGCGATCATTCTGGGTTTGATCCTTCCTGAGTGCGTTTGCGGCGAAGCGAGTGCTTCTTCTCTCTACGATACCCCAACATTGCCACTTCGACACGACCCCGAAACTTTGCCAATTCGATAGAGGAGTATCAAGCGTCATAGGTCGAAGTGGGGAACCGCGAATTCCCTTGAGATAACAACGAGTTACGCTTTCAGGTGCATTCATTTAGCCGATGAGCCGGAAGGGGACACCTTCCCCAACTTTGCGGTATGTTCCAATGCCGGTGTTCCTACCTCGCTCGGGCGCAACCTGATCATGCCATCAAACTCCTCCGCGACTGCCAATGCACCGACCGTTACTCAAACGTTTTATACCGCTGCGCGCGAAGCTCGTGACGTGGTCCAGCGACTTCTAAAACGGAAGCGAGAAGGTCTCGACTGGATTGATGACCTACGGGAATTGCAACAAGAGTTCATCCAGAGCTCGCCTCAAGCCTCGCAGCGAGAATGTGGAGCCGGCTGTGCCAGTTGCTGCCTCTCGGCCCAGGTCGACGTCACCGGGGTCGAAGCTATCGCTGCAAGCGAGTTCCTGCGGATGTGTGTCAGCCCAGAAGATCTGGCGAAGATCGAAACGCGTCTCAAACGGAGCACCGAAATCCGACGAGCTCAGATCAAAGGGCAACTTCCACAGCGACCGGTGGCGTGCGGCATGCTGAATTCCAAGGGACATTGCCAGATTTATGCGGCCCGACCTGTGATCTGCTCTGGCGTCTTCTCCACCGATCGTCAGGCCTGCGACGACGCCATCCATGCTGCGGAAACGGGCGATCTGTCCGGATCGGCTCCGCTGGACCTGGTATCGATCCAGGCAACCGGCGGAATCTCGGGGGGATTGCAACGTGTGCTCGTCGAAAATGGCTACGACGGCAACCTTTACGAGCTTAACTCGGCTGTCCTGACCGTGCTTCACGACACTCAAGCGCTGCAACGATTCTTTGACCGCGAAGATATCTTCCGCGATGCCATCTGCACCGAAGCCCACTCGCCCCCCAGACGAAATATGGTCGTTCGACCATATCACTTACGTCGCCGAGAGTCGCAATTGAGATAATCCTCATCCTGGGTTTGCCTATCCCAGGTTGTCAAACCGAAATCGAAGCTGGTACCGTAGAGGGAATTGCCGTCGAATGACGGATGGAGACAGGATCGACTCGCTTCCCGCTCGGCACGGTTTTGCCCGGGAATGCGAACTTTTCGGGAACGATTGACCTATGGAATTTACCGCTGGCTTCGAGCACTTCGTTCGCACGGATGAACCTTTGGCACAATACACCTGGCTGAAACTGGGTGGAAGCGCAGAATATTTCGCCGAACCTACGACCATCGAAGAACTTGCTTCCGTCGTCAAACGGTGCCGCGAAAACGATATTCCGTGTCGCGTGCTGGGTGGCGGCTCGAACTTGCTGGTCAGCGACGACGGCGTTCCGGGCATGGTGATTCACCTGAGCCATCCCGTCTTCAGCGGGATCGAAGTTGACGGCAACCGTGTCACCGTCGGCGGTGGTGCCAAGCTTTCCCATGTCGTCAGCACGTCCGTCGGAGCAGGTCTGGCCGGTCTGGAAGCTTTGGCTGGTATTCCTGGCACCGTCGGTGGTGCCCTGCATGGCAATGCCGGGGCGAATGGCGTCGACATTGGTCAGCGGACGGTCGAAGCCAAGGTGATGACCCGCACTGGCGAAGTGCAGACCCGCACCGCCAGCGATCTGCAGTTCACCTATCGCCAGAGCAGCTTGGATGAACTAGTGATTCTAAGCGCCGTGTTCGAGCTGGACCCAGCGGACTCGCAGGAACTGACCCGCCGCATGCAAAAGTTCTGGATCGTCCAGAAGGCTTCGCAGCCAGGCGGATCGGACGCGGTCGGTTACATGTTCTTCGACCCACAAGGGCTTTCTGCCAGCTCGGTGATCGAGCAATCGGGGCTGAAGGGCACCAAGGTCGGCGGGGCCGAAATCTGCGGCGAACATGCCAATTTCGTCATCGCCAGCCCAGAAGCAACCGCCAGCGATGTTCGCCGGTTAGCCGAACTCGTTCAAAGCCGTGTGAAGGAAGTCAGTGGCATGGATCTGAAGTGCCAGCTAACCATCTGGTAGCAGCGGCACCACTCTTACGAGCAACCACCAGGAAGAGCGGAACATCGGTGGGCTTTCCGCCGTAAGACAAGTTTCGCGAACCGCAATCAAGTTGCCCGTTAAGATGAGCCGATCTCGAATCATGGGCAATTGTCGATTTCCATAAAACGTGTGGAGACGCGTTTATTGGAATCGAAAGATTCATTATGCTCTTCGCCATGCTGGCCGCTTTGCCGCCGGCATGCCATGGACGGGCCAACTTTTACAAGGATGTATCCAGTGAGTCGCAGCGATCAAACCCGATCGGGTTTGTTGAGCTTGGGTTCCCCTGCCGCGCGACAGTTCTTGCTGTGCGTCGCAATCATTGCGGCCTTCGTGCTTGTGATGGTCGCCGGCTGGAATCACTATGCCGACCAGTTCGCTGCCCGGGAAGAATTCCTGCTGTCGCCAAGCGACATTCTGATCACCACGCCGCCGGCATGGATTCAGTCGAACGTCCTGTCCGACTCTGTCGAAGAAGCGTCACTGCCGGAGCAACTCGATCTTCGCGATCGCGAGCTGACCTCGAAGATTGCCGCCACCTTCACGGCCCACCCCTGGGTGCGTCAGGTGCATAAAGTCGTCAAGCAATACCCGGCCAAGGTCTTGGTCGAACTCGAATACCGTCGGCCGGTCGCCATGGTGGAAGTCGAATACGTGGAAGCTGGTACTGTTAGCCGCGGCCTGATCCCGGTCGACGTCGAAGGAACCGTATTGCCAACGGGCGACTTTCCTCGAATTCAAGCAACCGATCGCTACCCACGCATCCATATCGATCTGAAGCGACCGATGGTCGAAGCCGGGATGAAATGGGACGACCCACGCGTTGCCGAAGCGGCCTCGATCGCCAGTTTGCTGGTAGGTCACTGGAGCGAATTGAAGTTGAACCGAATCGTCGTCAAAGAAGATGGCGGTCGGCACTACGAATTAGAATCCGACACCACCCGCATCATTTGGGGAAGTCCCCCAGGCCAAGAACTGCCGCAAGAGACGCTGGCGAACCACAAAGTTCAGGTGATGCTGCAGAAAGCAGCTGAGTCGGCCATCTCCGACAACAACGCCAGCCCAGCACTCGATCTACGAACGGCAGGTCGAGCATTGACCGGCACTGGCCCGGTACGCCGCTAGAGCAAACTGCTCATCTAATACGCTGCGATGAATCGGAGGAGAGATAGCTGGTGTCGCCTGCCTTCCCATCGGGCACTTGATTCCAACTGCTGTTCTCCGGAATCTCTGTGCGTCGAATTGCCACACTCTGGGGTGCTTCAATTCCGACTCGCACCGCTTTTCCCGTGACACGCAACACGACGACCGTGATGCCGTCGCCAATCTCGATTCTTTCACCAACGCGTCGACTTAAGACTAACATAGCGTCCCTGCCCAAGACCTTAACTAAGAAATATATCAGCGAGATGAATCTCACCTCGCTTCCGGTCGTTTTCGGTTACACGATGCTAGTCAGGTTGCGGCAGAACGTCAGACAGAAACCATGTCCGTTCGTTCTAACCGCGAGTATAAAAATCTCCATGCGGTTTACTACAAACAAAATGAAATCAGGGTGACATTTTCCGCAAAATAGTCAACTTTCTGCTGCAAGCTTATTGACGAACGTTAATACAAACAGTCATTCGCTTGGTATCTGATTCATGGTGTAGTACAGCACGTCATGCCAGAGCGGCTCACCATTCTCGTTGCGAATTCCCGGGAAATGGATTTCGTGAACGTGCCCTTCCTGGACTTTATCTAAGGTGATTTTCAGCGACTTCTTATCCGGAGCGACTTCGACTTGGGTCACTGCCGGCTTGGTATGGTCGACCTCAGGGCTACCGTAGCTCGACTGATAGATATAGGTATAGGTCTCGGCGACGATCGCATCGGCGGCCGTGGCGGAGGCAGCATCGATTGGCTTCGTGAAATGGACGGTGAAGCCATCGGGATTCGCTGTTACATTCAGCAAGTCGAATGGAACGACGCCGGTCCAGTTGATCCGTTCCAACGAGAACGGCTTGCTGCCGCGTGATCCCCAACCACGGTTGGTACCACCGACAAACAGGTTGCCATCTTCGGTCATCCAGATTGGCAAGGTGCCGGAGCCGATGTCCTTCAGGAACGGAATGCACGCCCCTTGGTAGCGGCCATTCACTTCTTCCATAACGACACGCATCACGGTGCTGTGCGACTGATCGCCCACCATCATCTGGCCGGCGAATGGCCCGAACTTGCCTTCCGATCGATCGTAGTCGACACCACTGGCCGACTTCCCCATCTTGTCGTAAGGGAACAGAACAGCAGCAGGCATGTACTCAGGGATCTTCTTTGCTTCGACATGGAAGCGACTGTTGCTTTCCGGATCTTGTGGGCGATCGCCCATCTCTGGTGCGAGCTTGTACCAATCGTTGCCGCCTGGGTGACCGACGAACTTGCCGGGCACCAAATGCTTTAAACCACAGGTACCGTTCCAGGGACCTTGGTTATCGGTATAGAACACATCGCCGGCGGCGTTCATGCCGATACCACCAGGGCTACGCACACCACTCGTTGTCGCCACGGTGGTGCCGTCTTCGTTCACACGCATACACCAGCCGCGAAATGGAACCTGACTCGAGAACGAACCGGTCAAGCAAAGCGTGACCCAGATGTTCCCTCCCTGATCGAAGCGCGAACCGAAGGCGTATTCGTGATAGTCACCCGACACGCCCCAGCGATCCGAGACGATCTCGAATTCATCTGCTTCGCCATCACCGTTGGTATCGCGAATCCGCGAGACATCGGTTCGCTGCGTCACGTAGAGCCAGCCATCGCGATAAGCGAGGCCAAGCACTTCGTGCAGACCATGAGCGAACAGCGTGAACTTGGTATCGGTCTCTGGCGAACTGGCCTTCGGATTCGAGACCATGTAGATATCGCCGCGACGCGTGGCAACCGCCAACTTACCGTCCGGCATCATCTCTAGTGCGCCAACTTCCAGCACGACACCTTCCGGAATCGGAAGCGGCGTGATCTTGTAGTACTTTTCCTGCTCGCTTTCCTGGGCGAAACCCACGGTGGTACCGAGCAAAACCATCATCAGAGCAAACGTTGTATATCGAATCATGGCGATCCCCATGCAAAGGGTCAAACGGAGCAATCAGGTACCAGGGAGGTCTTACCAAACGTATTTCAGCGAGAACTGACGCGGACCGGCACCTTCCGGCACCTCGATCAACAGATCGTTTTGATCCGGTCGGACGATCCCCTTGGCTCCTTCGATTTGAACCTTGAGACCATCCCCCATCTGAAACCAGCCATCCTCCAGGGCATGAATACCGCCCCCTTGAAGTGCTCGGAAAACAAACGAACCAGTCGTCGGTGGACCTTCGACCGTGAACTCTCGAACCAATACCGGGAACTCACCCACCTTGTCGGCGTGGATGGCTTCCGCAATGGTTTGCTCGTCGAAGCGATAACGGAACGTTGGGTTGTTCGCTTCATCGAGGCGATAGCCTAAGAACTTGTAGCCAGCCTCCTTGCCCGACGTTTCCGGCCACTTGGCAGCAGCGTCTGTCAGCACTGCGAACGGTGCCTTGCCTGGCAAGTGGATGACGTTGTCACCCAGCGGAGGCTGGAAGCCCTGACCGCGACCGGTCCAGTGACGCGACGCATCGATGAACGCTCCTTGCCAGATCAAGGCCAGGTTCATGTCGTTGGCATCGAACGCAATGTTCGCCTTCTCAGGGAATCCGACCCCAATCGCACGGCTGCCCGCTCCTTCGATAAAGTTGCGATAGATCACAGCCTTGCGCCAGGCGATCAGCTCGATCGGCTGCTCACCCACACCAAACGGCTTGGCCGCTTTGTTCTGATCGCTCAGGTAGATCCAAATGGCTTCGACCTGTTGATCGGCATCGCCACTAAGAATATTCCGCATCACCGACTTGCCATTCGGCCAAGCCGTTGGCATTCGCGTTCCCTTGCGGAAGCGAGGTGGATCCATGACGTAGGCCATGAACCAGTCATGATTCAAACGGCGAGTCATCAGCGTCATGTCGATGCCCTGGACGCCAGAGGCCTTTTCACCATCGAACGTGTGGCACTTGATACAACCAAAGACCTTGTCACCCACCATGTGTCGTCCGGTCGCCTTGATGCGGCCTTCCGTTTCTGGGATCTCGATCGGTGGATGCTCCGGCAGCGTATCGAGCGTGGCGAACAATGGCTGCAACTGCCCCACATTCTGACGACCGAAATTCGGCATCACGGTCTTCATGTAAGGTCGATCCTTGGCACCTTCGCCTAGGATCTTGTTCATCCAGTTCGGCGTCAGCTTGGCACCGACACCGGTAAGCGTCGGTGGGATGCGACCTTCATCACCCATTTCGGCCTGGGTAGTGTGAAACAACGTGTCGAGCTGCGGATCGACACCGCCAATCTCGTTGCGTTGATGGCATGCATAGCAGTTGAAGGTTGCCAGGTGGCGTTGAACGCGTTGCTCTGGTTCCCAGGCCAACGTGTTGGCTTCTTTGCGATGCGAAATCGCCGACGCCAGGCTCTTGCGTTGGGCTTCTGTCAGGCGAAAGTCAGGAGCCCCTGTCGGCTCGGCGGCCAGACAGCCCTTGCTGATTTCGAGTTCCGCCAGGTTCGGGCCCTTCAAGATCGAGCGATCCGCTTTGGTTCCTTCCAGTTTGTGGCAGGTCGCACAGCCAAGCGAAACGAACTGAATCTGCCCCTTTTCTGCTCGCTGGGCATCGACCTGGAAACCAGGCGTACCGCTCGACTTTTCAGCAGGCTCGGGACTAAGCACGATAAAGTCGGCGACCGAAGCGTTTCGCATGCCGCGAGGGCCATCGAACAGCACTTCAAGCTCTTGCTCGCCGGCCCCTTCAAAGTATTCGACTCGCAGCGGGTGATACCCGGGTTCAAGTCGTACCTTACCGGAACGACGCCCTTTCGGATGAATCCCGTCGTGAATGACGACTTCCTTGCCATCGATCAGCAACCGGCTACCGTCGTCCGATTCGAGATGGAAGTTGTAATCCCCTTTCTGCGTGATGTTCAGAAAGCCCTCGAACACGAGACCGAAGTGATCTTTTCGCGGGGCAATGCCGACGTCGAACGACATCGTCTCGCCGGTATCGATGGGCTTCAGCTTCGAGAAGTCTGGTAGCTTGTCCCAGTTGCCTTCGTAGTAGGTGTACTTGATGTTCGCTGGAATCTCGACATCCAGATCCTGCAGCAAATACTGGGCGATCTTGTTGGCATCTTCCGAAGTAAGCCGCAGCGAAGGCATACGGCCAGAGGCACGCACCTTCAATGGATCTTGCAGGAACGCGGCGAGGGAAGGAACCGAGTACTTTGCTTCGAGCTGGCCCAGCGGCTTTAGTTGGCCGACCTCAGGCGGGCTGCCTTCGCGCGGACCGTGACACGCGGCACAGCCGATATCGTGGTAGAGGTTCTTCCCGTCGTTGATATCGCGACCACGCCGCCGAGCTTCCTGCAATCGACCGGTCGAAGCGAGGAAATGGGTCAAGTTCTCAATCGCTTCCGCGCGTTCTTCCGCTGGCAACCCACCCAGCACATCGGGCATCGTAGCCCCTGGCTTCAATTGGTGGGGATCGGCGAGGTAGGCTCGTAGATATTCTGGACGCACGCGCGATCCGACCGTCGACAAATCAGGAGCCGATTTCGGTGCGAGGTTGCCCAGGTCGACGTTGGACTGGGCATGACATGCCACGCAGTTCAATTCGCTCAGAAGCAATTCGCCTCCGGCGGCATCGCTAGACTGCGAATGGAAGCGTTCATATCCTGGAATGATTGGGCCAGTCTGTGCCCCTGCGGGATGGCTCTTTAGAACAACAAGAACCGACGCAACCACAAGGATGCCGAGGTGCATTCTCTTCATGCGGAAAGCCAATTATGGAACGAGGAAATAGATCGGGTGGGAGAAGTGCTAAGTTAGGCAGGGGATTGGCCTAAGGATGTGAGTTGGCCCTATTTCATAGCCAAGCGAAGGCAAAGTCAACTAATGCATCCGAATTATTCGATCGATTGTAAAATTGCTCGGTGAGTTTTCACAAACCCTATGAGTAACTTTTCGCCACGATCGGCTATCAGCAGAGTGACGCCGTTATAGAGAAGTCTTTCGTGTGGCAAGCTCGGCCAACTGATCCAGGTGCTGACGAAGATCTTCCAGCTTTTTTGGAAGTTCAGCGTGGGTAAGGTCGATATGATCGTCGTCGAACTCGCGTAGAATTTTCAGGGCGGGATTTTTTCGAGTTCCAAAGTTGGCTGCCATCCCCAGCAATCGATGGGCAGTGAACGAGAACTTTTTCGGATCACCAGCGGACAAGGCATCGATCAACAATTGATACTGGGGCTGGTAGTTTTCGCAGTACATCACCATTAGCTTGATCCGCAGGTTCTCAGGATACGACGCCAATGGATCATCGTCGACTTCGCCCTCTTCCGATTCTGCCTGGTGTATGGCTGCCGCAGGAGGCGAATTACTTTCAGATGTTCCCGCCAGAAGCTGCAGCACGGAACGCAAGCCTTCGAGCGTGACGGGCTTGGTTAGATATCCGTCCATGCCGGCTTCGACCGTCTTGCTGCGAAACTCTTCGGTCGCATGGGCCGTCAAAGCGATCACGGGAGGCCGACTCCGATCGGTTTCCAGGCAGCGTGCAATCAGCCGACTGAAGAAATCGAACCCGTCGCCATCAGGCAGTTCGAGATCCAGCAAAATCAGGTGGGGCCATTTGTTTTGCATCTTGTCGAAGCCATCTTCGATCGAAACGGCGAATTGATGTGGCACGGCCAGTTCGGAAAGCATCTCACCGACCACCAGACGGTTGGCATCGACATCTTCGACCACCAACACATGCGTTTTCGACAGTGCCGGCATCACCTCAACCGGTGCAGACTTGTCGTGCTCCCATTCGTCCCGTACCGGCGCGTCGCCGAACGAGCGAGCCATCGGAACTTCGATGATGAATGACGTTCCGACTCCTAACTGGCTGACAACACGGATCCGGCCATCCATGGCTTCCACCAGGCGATAGGCAATGCTAAGCCCGAGTCCTGCGCCGCCATGCTTGTCGCGGTCTCGTTCGGCTTGCTTGAAAGGCTCGAAGATCACCTTCTGGTCTTCGGGCGAAATCCCAGGACCAGTGTCGGTCACGCTGAACGTAAACCAGACTTCATGAGCCATATGCCGTTGAATCTCGGCATCGACCGTGACTCGACCTGAGGTTGTGAACTTTAAGGCGTTTTGGATCAAGTTGACCAGGACCTGGCGGAAGCGATTCTCGTCACCAAGCACCCATAGATCGAGCCCGTCGTCCATGTTGAGCACCAGTTCTAGCCCACGTTGCTGGGCCTGATGCTTGAACATATCGACGACCTTCTCGATCGTCTCTTTGGGATTTAATGGCGAACGTCGCAGCTTCAGGTCGGAGTCGACTTCCAGCTTCGACATATCGAGCAAATCGGTCAGTAACCCCATCAGCGAAAGGGCCGAGTCGTGAATCGTGTTGAGCAGCTTCTTCTGGTTGTCGACCAGGCGACCTCGCAGCAGCACTTCGGAAAGCCCCAGGATGGCATTCATCGGCGTGCGAAGTTCGTGGCTCATTTTGGCCAGGAAGCGCGTCTTTTCTTGATTGGCCCCTTCCGCGAGTTCCTTCGCTACCTTCAGGTCTTCGGCATTCTGCCGGAGCCGCTGAACCATCTTCTGCAGCTGATTCACTGCCGGACGAAAAACAAACAAACCTTCCAGCAGCAACACGGCAAGTGTCACGATCAGCAGACCATGTTCGGTTCGCTTCAAGTTCGAGACACGACTTTCGGCTTCCAGATCGTAGGCATACACAATCTGATCCATGCCGGAGAGAAAGCCTTCCTCGTGCTCCATAATTTGGCGCAGGGACGGCGTGATCTGGTTCAACGGAATCTCATCGTCTGGCGTCGCCAGAATTTTAGTCGCGGCCTCGCGGATCGATTGAAACTGTGGCTCAAGATCGGCATACAGTTGCGTAATTACGTCGCTGTTGCTGCCCGGCAATCCCAACTTGAGATCTCCATTTTGCAGCCCGAGATGAGACGATTCCCATAGCTCGAGAGCATCTCGCAATTCGCGGCGATCGGCCGACCGTTCAAAGGGATTCTCGGTTGTGTGCAGTTGCAGCGCAAGCTTGGTGATCTTCTGGCTCAACATCCGTTGGCGCCCAGCAATATTGATCACCGTGGAATCGCTTAACTGGCGTTCCAGGCTATGCTGAATAAGAACTTGCCCTGCGATCGTCAGCAAGGCCACGGCACTCAAAGCGAGCACATAGAGGATCGTCAGACGATTGGCGGAGGACTTTGCAGTGGGAATCAATTCCCGCTGATCGGTCATAACATTAAACCGTGCTCACGAATTCTTCGATTGCCAGCCCAAGATAATGGATCTTCTTGCGAAGGCTGGTACGCGTAATTCCTAGCATACGGGCCGCCTTGGCCTGATTGCCAGATGTCTTTCGAAGAATAATCGTCAAAACGTGGCGTTCCATTTCCATTACCGAGTCGGAGTATAAGTCGTTGGACCCCGATTCGATCTTCTCTTGAATGAAGTCTTCCCAATCGCAAACGTGCGTTGCCAGCACATGGGCATCCAGCCCTTGATCTGATCTCGGCATATCGCGAAGGGCATTGCGCAGGTAATCCCCGGCAATTACGGTTCCCCGCGACTCGATCAAAGCCCGACGTAGTACACTCCGCAGTTCCGCCACATTGCCCGGCCAAGGGTAATCGGACAGAAGTCGCAGTGCTTCAGGAGAAGTTCGCACCGCCCCCGATTGCGCAATACGTTCCACGCGACAAAACTGACCTACGAAGTGGTCGACCAATTTCGGCAAGTCGGCTCCACGTTCCCGGAGGGGTGGAATCCGAATCATGAACGCGTTCAGCAAGTAATAAAGGTCGTGACGAATCACCCCTTCTGCGGTCAAGCGTTCCGCATTCTTGCTGGATGTGAATAGCAGCGTCGTATTGACCGAAACAGGATCGTGCCCACCGACGCGTTCGAAGGTTTTGTCTTGGATGAAGCGAACCAGCTTGCTTTGCAGGGCCTGGGGAATCGCGGAGACCTCTTCCAGCATCACAGTTCCGCCATGGCACTGCTCGATCTTACCTATGCGTCGATCGACCGCACCTGGCAATGAATTGGGTTCGTGCCCGAACAGTTCGCTTTCGAGCCACTCGGAGTTGAAGTCGCTGCATACAACCTTGACGAATGGGCGATCTTTGCGGCGGCCATGCTGATAGATGGCCCGGGCCACGAGTTCTTTGCCCGTTCCGATTTCCCCTTCGATCAGCACTGGGACGTCGTGCGCTGCAGCGCGGCCAATCGCCTTGTAAACTTCCTGCATCTCGGGACATTGCCCGATCAGATGGTCCGCCCCGTCAATCATGGGATCGACCTGGGAAGGAAGTTGCACCGGCATGAGCATCAGCCGGCGGCTTTCCAGTGCTTGTTGGGTCTTCTCGGCGACCTTTTCCAACTGAAGTGGTTTCGAGAGGAAATCGAAGGCCCCCTGTCGCATCGCTTCGATGGCGAGATCGCTGGAGTTTCGAGCGGTTACGAAGAGCACCGGAAGCCGGGCATCAATTCGGTTTACCCGGCCGAGTATCTGCAGGCCTTCCCCATCCGGCAGCATATGATCCAATATGAGGACGTCGGGACGAAACTGCACAAGTTGCTGCAGACCATACGCACCCGTTTCGGCATGCTGGACCCGCACGTCTTCCTGGCTCAGTGCCGTACTGACTACCGTCGCTACGCTGGGATCGTCATCGATCACCAGCACACGACGTTCACGTTTCGTCCCGAGATAATTTTGAGTTGTCAATGTGTCGTAGCGTCAAGGTATAGAGAGAGGTTCCGCCTGTCCGACTCAACCGATGCTCGACTGCATGCAATTCATGTACCAGTACCGCTAACACCAAGGAAGGTGGTGCCCTATCCCTTGTGTATCACGTTACTTACGAAAGAAGGCGGATAAGCGCTAACCGATAATATTCAGCAATAGGCTTTTTTGCGCGCCGGAAATGCGTGCTTTTTAGGCACGAAAAAAGGGATGGCGATTCTAGCGCCATCCCTCCTGCGAGGAAATCTGTTCTGCGACCGTTTTCTTAGAACCGCAGCGTGAACTGGGTGTAGAAGAAGTCGGCATTGCCGTCGTAGATCGCTGGATTCAAGGCATTCTGATCGCGGAAGTAGGTTCCGGTGAAGAAGTGCGAGTATCCAAAGATGATGTCCGAATGCGGCGTCAGTTGGCACTTTGCCATGAAGTCGAGTTCCTGACCGAGGTACCGCGAACCAGCTGGTGTAAAGCCAGGGTATGGAACGTTGGTCACGGTATAGGGAACGTCGCTGGTGTCTTGTCGGTTGAACACGTGCCACCAGGCGATCAGTGTCCACGGCTCGCATGGTTTGGCGGTCAATTGAACGTTGAAGTCCTCGATATTGCGGCGAGCGAACAAGTCCATCCAACCCAGGTAGGCGTGCCCCAGCGGGAACAACTGATCGAAGCCGTTGCCAATGATCGAGTCACCCGAAGCCCAGTCGTAATAAACCATCACTTTTGGTTTCCAGGCCACTTCCTGGAACTGGTGACCAAGCCCGATGGTGAAGAACCCGGCGTCGTGGTCGGCGCCCTGGTATTCACCTGTCTGGTAAGCACCTTCCATTTCGTATAGCAAAAAGCCCTTTTCACCAATCACGCGGCTACCCAGAGTCTGGTAGCGGAACGGCGACGAGTTGTTTTCGTAGCCGAGCCAGTAAAGATCGATGTTCCCCAGTTCGCTCTTCTTATACGTCGAGTAGATCCCGTAAAACGACTGATCCTGGTTGGTTGAGTCCCAGTCGTACAGCGATTTGCGAATGGGTCGGGTCAGGAAGCCATCGATATCCCAGGCATCGCTGCGATAGTACAACTTCAAACCGTCGAATCGACGACGAATGTTGGCCCAGTCCAGCGGCGAAACCAAACGCTGGCTACCGTACAAAAGCTCTTGCCGGCCGAATCGACCGTACAGCGTTCCGTTGCCCGACTCCAACAGCTTGGTGTCGACAAACATGTTCTGCAATTCCCAGTAGTTTTCGTCGATCGGGCGTGGTGGCGCCGTTTCGTACTGGCTGATTGCGTGCAGCATTTCCGCGTAAACACGGATATTGTCGTTCACCTGATAGTTGGCATACAAGCGAAGGCGTTGCAGCAGAAAATCGTCGTCGACGCCGTTCAGGTACGGCTTCATGTTTTGTTCGTGGTGATATCGAGCACGGTATTCACCGCCGATATCGAGATAGCCGCAGTCGCCGACGCACATCCGCTTCAGGTCTTCGCCGAGCAGGCACCCGTCATAGCAGGGATCGCAGAGATACGAGAAGTCGTTGTCGAAGAACAGCGGCTTGTATGCATTCGCTGCCTTCTTCTTCAACTCGGCCATCTTTTTGGCGTCGCAGACGGGCGCTGCCATTTCCATGGAATTGGCGACGTCCGCATATTCCATGTTGTAACTAGTTGTTTCCGTCGGTACGGGCGGCAGCATGTCAGACGGCGATATCTCGTCGTCTGTCACGAAGGTAACTGGTGCATACTGAACCGGTACCGAGTTCGTCGGTACTAATTCCTGGGCATGCAGCACCAGTGGTGTTCCCCCGCCGAAGCAGACCGCAAGTGCAGCCAGCCACGAGGTGATCGAGTGGGTCATGAGTCGTTGTTCCTTCAACGCCTGGTCATCCGTGGGTCGGTCCAATTCGTGGGGTATTGCTGCTTTCGGTCGCCAGCAACCAGGTTCTTCAGGGGATTTGGGCAGGATACTGGAATTGCGGTTCCGGGGAGGTCTGTTGAGCGAAAGGTGACCGCATGTGGCGCGAGAATGGTCGCCATCCTGGGGATACCGCGTAAATAGTGCGCTTGCTGTTTGCCGGATCTGCTGATCTGTCTTGCAGTTCGATCGGGCCATTCTTTGACCGGTCGTCGGAACCCAAACACCTGTAAGTTGTTGCTCAAGCTCGAGTTGAGTAGTGGTCAAATATTTTTGGCACAGTCGTTGCGTTTTTAAATAACGACCGCGTCACCCTGGTGCGATGGCGCCCTCCCACGCTCTCCACCATTCATCGAAACGATTGCCCCGTTTTGGAACCACCAATCACTCAGGAATCGAGCATGAACTGGATCGGAAACTGGAAACGCCACTTTGTGGCTGCTTGCGTGATCGCCGTGGTTGCCTTTGTTGGTTGCAGCAAGGCTACCTCTTCGGGCCCCAGCCTTGACGAACTTGATCTCAGTTCGTTGGCTGCGACCGCTCCTGCCTCAGCTTCAGGAGATAACACCCAGTCGACGGAAACAAAGACCACTGAGACATTCGCTTCCACGGTGGGGGCTCCGGAAAAGGTCAACTTGAAGCTCGGCTTTATCAAGCTGACCGACTGTGCTCCGCTGGTCATTGCTCGCGAGAAAGGCTTCTTTGCCGACGAAGGTCTGCAGGTCGATGTCGAAGCCCAGCCGAACTGGAAGACACTGCTCGATCGCGTCATCAATGGCGAACTCGACGGTGCGCACATGCTTTCGGGTCAGCCAATCGCTGCCACCATTGGCATCGGGACAGAAGCCCACATCGTCACCGCCTACACCTTGGACTTGAACGGCAACGGCATCACCGTCTCGAACAACATCTGGCAACAGATGCAAGAGAACGACCCAAAGCTGAAGAGCCCAACTCCTCCGCACCCGATTTCAGCCGACTCGCTGCGTCCCGTGGTAGAAGACTATAAAGCCAGCGGAACGCCGCTGAAGATGGGCATGGTCTTTCCAGTTTCGACGCACAACTACGAAATGCGTTATTGGCTCGCTGCCTCCGGCATTCACCCCGGCATGTACACCGAGACCGACACCGTTGGCGAAACCAATGCGGACGTGCTGCTCTCGGTGACGCCCCCTCCGATGATGCCCACGGTTCTGGAAGCTGGCAACATTCAAGGTTACTGCGTCGGTGAACCTTGGAACCAGCAAGCCGTCGCCAAAGGCATTGGCGTTCCGGTCACTACCAACTACGACATCTGGAAGAACAATCCAGAAAAGGTCTTTGGCGTGACCAAATACTGGAACGATGAAAACCCCAACACGCACATCGCCGTGGTCAAAGCGTTGATCCGCGCAGGCAAGTGGCTGGACGAAACCGACGCCGATGGCAATTTCGTCAATCGTGAAGAAGCGTGCCGCATTTTGGCCAAGCCTAACTATGTCGGGGCCGACTACAACGTGATCAAGAACTCGATGACCGGCTTCTTCTACTTCCAGAAGTCGGACAAGCGTCCGATGCCCGACTTCAATGTCTTTTTCAAGTACCACTGCTCGTACCCTTGGTACAGCGACGGTGTCTGGTTTTTGACGCAGATGCGTCGCTGGGGACAAATCACCGAGCCCAAGCCGGCCGAGTGGTATCACGAGACCGCGAAGAAAATCTATCGCCCCGACATCTACCGTCAGGCCGCAACGGCCCTGGTGGCTTCCGGCCAACTGACCGAGGACGAAATTCCTTCGCCCGAGACCGATGGCTATAAGCCTCCGACGGAAAAGGGTGACTTTATCGATGGGGTCATCTACGACGGGCACGACCCGATTGGCTATCTCAACGCCCACTCGATTGGCAACAAAGACCGCTAACTCGCGTAGTGGGGTGGCCGGGGGAGGCGTAGGCGGGAGCCACCTCCGGCCCGTTTCCGCTGAGATCGGATCGCACCAAAACAAACTCACGAAAGACCTCGAATGAAATACAAAATCATCCGCATCTTGGACGTTGCCGGTCTTCGAGTATTCGAGCCCGTCGTCCTACTTTGCTATGGCGAAGAGCCTCGCGAACAACTCAAGAAGATTGGACTCTACATCGCGATTCCTGTCCTGGTGATGGTGGCCTGCGTGGTTGCTTGGGATTTGATCGGCCCACGCATCAAGACGCGGGCCGGTGAAGTTCCCACGCCAGCCCAGGTCGTCACCGCCTACGATGGCATCGCCGACTTTCACAAACGCGAATACACCAAAGTCGCCGACTACAACATCGAAGGCGAGAAACGCGAAGCTGCGTTGACCAAAACCAAAGAAGAGATCGCTGCCCTCGATACCGACTGGGAAGCGATCGGTGCCAAGTGCGAAGACCTGCTGAAGTCGTTGTTGGCCAAAGTGCCAGCTGAAGCGGAAGCCAAGAAGGCAGAAATCGAAGAAGGTTGGAACAAGCTGGTCGCCGACTTGAAGTCGGATGAAGCTTCGGCCACCGATGCTGCTCGACGTAAGTTCGCCTACGTCGAAGGAATCTCGGCTCAGTTTGTTTCGGCGAGCCTGACCAAGCTGTCGGACGCCGTGACCAAGCAGGACCAAGTCTACAAGAGCGACCAGCAAGCTCGAGCCAAAGAGCTGACCGCCATGGCTGCCAAGATTCCGGCCGACGACTACAAGCAGAAGGTCGAATACGTTCATCAAGTGAACGAACACCTGGTGCAGACCGGCAAAGAGAACGATCACATGAAGTCGCTCCGGTCCGAACTTTCGGAACGTCGTGGCAAGTCGCTCCCTCAGGTCGAAGACCTCCGCCAACAGATCAGCAAGACCGGACAAAAGTCCGAGTTCCTTGCTACGCGTGTCAATCTGCTGACCGACGGCAACCGTCAACAGAAGATCGACAAAGCCCAATCCGAGATGGAAGACCTGAAACGGAAGTATGCCGTTGCCAGTGGTCCTGAAATGTTTGCTCTGGCTCAGCAGTTGATTCAACGTGAAGAACGCATCAACACGATCGCCAGCAGCGAGTTCGCCAAGCCACCGACCTTTTTCGATCAGATCTGGACCAGCTTGAAGTGTGTCTTCACCGGCTTCTTCATTGCGACGGCCATTGCGATTCCGATTGGGGTGCTCTGCGGTATGAGCCGCGTGTTCATGGCCTCGATGACGCCGCTGATCTCGCTGTTCAAGCCGGTTTCGCCCATCGTCTGGCTGCCGATCGTGTTCTTCATTGTCGGTGCGTTTATCACCAAGCCGGACGAAGCATGGATTCAGCCATCGTTCCTCAGCTCGGCAATCACCGTGGCCCTTTGCTCGCTCTGGCCGACCCTGGTGAATACCGCTCTGGGGGTCTCGGCGATCGACCAGGACCACCTGAACGTGGCACGGGTTTTGCGTCTCGGTTTGTGGGATCGTTTAACCAAGATCATTATTCCTTCCGCCCTGCCCCTTATTTTCACTGGCTTGCGTATCTCGTTGGGGGTCGGCTGGATGGTGTTAATTGCGGCAGAGCTTCTCTCCAGTAGCCCAGGCATCGGCAAGTTCGTCTGGGACATGTTCAACAACGGCTCGTCCGCCACGTTTGCCCAAATGTTCGTCGCGTGTGGTTTTGTCGGGGTGATTGGTCTTTTGCTGGATCGCATCATGATCGTCTTCCAGCGAATGGTCAGCTTCGACGGTGCCCCGACCGGCCTGTAACCCAATGATTGCCAACGTCATACCTAAAGGAAAACGCCCTATGGCAATCCTGGAACTCGATAACGCTACGGTTGGCTTCGGTGAGTCGCATCGCCGATACACGGTGCTCGAAGGAGCCAACCTTCAAGTTCACGAAAACGAATTCGTCGCGATCATCGGCTTCTCCGGTTCGGGAAAGTCGACCCTCATCTCCCTCTTGGGCGGGCTCGTGATGCCTGATGAAGGAGCAGCCCGCTTCAAAGGGCAGCAGATGAACGGACCTGGTCCCGATCGTGGCATTGTTTTTCAGAATTATTCGCTGCTTCCCTGGCTGACCGTTCATGGCAACATCGAACTGGCCGTGAAGCAAGTCTTTCCGAAGATGTCGCGGAGCGAACGGCGGGATTACATCCAACACTACATTGATATGGTCAGCTTGACCGGCAGCGAAGGCAAACGCCCTTCAGAGCTATCGGGTGGGATGCGGCAACGCCTCTCGCTGGCACGTACTTTGTCGATGCAACCCGAGGTGCTGCTGTTGGACGAACCGCTGAGTGCGTTGGATGCCCTCACGCGGAGCGTGCTGCAAGACGAGATCATTCGCTTGTGGGAAGAAGACCGTCGCACGGTCGTGATGGTGACCAACGATGTGGACGAAGCCGTCTTGATGGCGGACCGGATCGTACCTCTCACACCAGGCCCTGCGGCCACGCTCGGCCGCGAGTTCCCGGTGACGCTCGATCGTCCTCGCGATCGAACGACCTTGAACTTCAATCCAGAGTTCAAAAAGCTGCGTAACGAAATCACGCGTTACATGATGGCGATCAACGAAGAAGCGAAGCAGTTGCGTGTCGCTTCCGAGCTGGTTCTGCCAGATGTGGAACCGATCCGAATCGGCGTCGCCTAACTCACACTGAAGGAATCCTGATGTCGCAAGAGAACCGCTTCGTCGAAATGTACCGCCTCGTTAAGGCATACCCCAATCCGTTCGGCGACGATGTGAAAGTCGTCGATGGCTTCAACCTGATCTTGAAGAAGGGAGAAGTCGTCAGCCTGATTGGTCACTCGGGATGCGGCAAGTCGACCGTGCTGACCATGGTATCGGGCCTCAATCCGATTAGCTCAGGCAGCGTGGTGGTGGCGGGCAAAGAAATCTCGGGGCCAGGTCCGGACCGAAGCGTGGTGTTTCAAGCACCATGCCTGTTGCCCTGGATGACGGCGATCCAAAACGTACGCATGGGGGTCGACCGTGTTTACCCACATGCTACGCGAAACGAACGCCGCCAGATCTGTGAGTACTACCTGAGTATCGTCGGTCTGGCCGATTCGATGGACAAGTATCCTCGCGAGATGTCGGGCGGCATGCAGCAGCGTGTCGGCATCGCTCGGGCCATCGCCTTGAAGCCGAATATGCTTCTTTTGGACGAACCGTTTGGCCGTCTCGATTCGCTCACGCGGATGGAACTGCAAGATGTCATTTTGAAAATCCTCGACAAAGAGAAGATCACCACGATGCTGGTGACGCATGACGTCGACGAAGCAATCTACATGGCCGACCGCATCTGCATGATGACCAACGGCCCAGCCGCCAAGGTGGGTCAGGTCCTGGAACTCCCTTTGCCACGCCCTCGTAACCGGGCCGAAACCTTAGAGCATCCGCTTTATTACGAACTGCGTGGTTCGCTGGTCTCGTTCCTGGAAGAGCAAGAACGGCACAAGCATCACAAAGCCAAGAAGCCAGAAGCCGAACAACCGGCCCCTGGCCTTACCGTCACGATCGCCGACGACGAAGAGACGTCGGATGTCTCCAGCAACGTCACCGCCAACGCTTAATGCTGTAAAGGATGGAACTTAGCATGACATCGACGATCGCACCTACCATCGTGGCCAACACCACAGTTTGGATCTACGACGAAACGGCCGGCGGCCTCGTTGCCTCGGCTGGTTTTCCCGATATGCCTGCGGGCGCGCTGCATCACGACTTCGTTATGGCAGCCGTCGCCGAGCGAAGAGCCATGGTTCGAAGCGTCAGCGACGATACCCTCGAAATCGCCATGCCGCTGCTACTGACCGGCGAAGCGGCCGGGGCGGTCTTGTTTACCGTGCACACGCCACCGGAATGCAAGATCGCAATCGAGATCTGGACGCGAACCGAACGCGACGAACTCGGTCTGCATCAATCGGTCTATCGCGGACTCGAGCGTTTTGAACGCATCAGTCCCTACGTCAAATTCCCTCGTGGATCCGGCCTTCCCGGCGAAACCTGGGACGATCGCAAGTCGCGAATCATCGCTCGGCTCGATCAATCCAAAGCGTTCATGCGTGCCGCTGGTGCTCGTGAAGAAGGCTTGCGTTATGGCCTGGGCATCCCGGTCATGGCAACCGAACATGAACTCGACTCGGTGCTGGTGATCTTGAGCACGGTCGACTTTCCGTTCCAACAGGCGATGGAAACCTGGGTTCCCAATGCCGACCAAACCGAACTGTCGCGGGTTCAGACTTCCTACGCGGAAGGCATCAAACCTTCCGAACGTGATCAGGTCGCTTACGGCGAAGGGCTGATTGGCCAATGCTTCGCCTCGCGGATTCCTCAGCTAACAACCAGCGCCGACGAAGACGCATCACTCGGCCCCATCTTCGACCAGGGTGCTCGATTCGCCTTGGCCCTTCCAGTTTTCAATGGTGATCGTCTGGTTCAAATCGTCACGCTGTTCGTTTAATAGAAGCGAGTCCTATGGCCATCGCCGACCAAAACTCGACATCTCAGCTCTCGTCAGGATTCGACCTGGTCGAGATGCTGCTTTCGGAACAGCAAGACCTGACGGCAGTCCAGCGATTTTCGCAGCGCCACGCTCAACATAGCGATCCCCTGCTCGCGCCGACCTATCGCGAACTGATCCCGCTCAGTGAACCAGGTGCTGGCGAGCAGTATGCGTTTGAAGTCGACCTGGACGCCTGCTCTGGCTGCAAAGCGTGTGTTGTCGCCTGCCATAACATGAACGGCCTGGAAGAGTCCGAAACATGGCGTCGCGTTGGCATGCTGCAAAGCTTGATGCCGACGTCGCCTGCCGTTCAGCATGTGACGACGGCCTGTCATCACTGCGTCGAGCCGGGGTGCATGCTCGGTTGCCCGGTGCAAGCGTACGAAAAAGATCCTCAGCTCGGTATCGTCGTTCATCTCGACGACCAATGCATCGGCTGCAAGTATTGCACTTTGATGTGCCCATACGATGTCCCGAAGTTCAGCGAATCGAAGGGGATCGTCCGTAAATGCGACATGTGTCGGCATCGACTGGCGGAAGGAGAAGCTCCGGCCTGCGTGCAGTCGTGTCCGAACGCCGCGATCAAAATCACCGTTGTTGCTCAGGATGCCATCGCCGCCGAGGCTTCTGAAGGAACGTTCCTGCGCGGAGCCGCGAACCCTCGGATCACCAAGCCAACGACCCGTTACATTGGCAAGAACCGTTTAAGCGAAGCGATGTTCTCGGCGGGCGTACAAGAGGTTCTCCCGAATCATACTCACTTGCCGTTAGTTGGCCTGCTGACTTTAACCCAAGCCGCCCTGGGCATGCTGATCGCCAGCGTTGCCGTACAGTTCTTCTTCGGTAGTGCCGTTACCAGTGCCATCTTGGCGACGATCGCCGCTGTGATTGGCCTGGCGGCTTCCGGGGCTCACCTCGGCCGACCGATGTATGGGTTCCGTGTGTTCCTAGGTTTGCGAACCTCCTGGCTCAGCCGCGAAGCGGTCTTGATGCCTGGCTTCGCCGGGCCATTGGTCGGCTATGCGGCGTCATACTTCGTACCCATGCTCGAACCGTTTCGACTGATGATGGGACTTGCCGCAATCGGCGGCGGGATGATCACGATCTTTTGTTCGGCGATGATTTACATCGTCACCCGTCGACCGTTCTGGAAAGAGTCGCTCACGTTCGCCAAGTTCGGCACCACGATCGTCCTGGGCGGGTTCGCCGCCGCGAGCCTCGAAGGAACGATCCACGCTAGTTCGTTCATCATCGGGACGATCGCAGCCACCATCCTGGTAACGATGGCCCGTCTGGCATTGGAATATCAGTTGTGCTCGCAGGTCGCAAAGCCGCTGACCGATCCGCTGGCCCGTTCGGCTTACTTGATCCTGGGGCCCTTGAAAGGACTCGGCTGGAGCCGCGTTAGTTTGTGGGCCATCGGGGGCATCGTTCTGCCGGCGATCCTAGCGCTGACCAGCGGCCCCGTTTCGATCGCGATCGCCGGGCTGTCGCTGGCAAGCCTGGTTGCGGCGGAACTGATCGATCGGGCGTTGTATTTCGCCGCGGAATCGACCCCTGCCATGCCCAATTTGCCGAAGTAGGAGAAGGCACATGATGTCGTCCGCAACTGAACCGAATCCGCTGCAGCAGTTGATCTACGCCAAGACCGGAGCGTTGACCCGCGACTTGCTGCTTCATCCTGGCGAGTTCGGACTAGGCAAAGTCCCCGCTTCGATCAAACCGGATGGCACGACCACCTCGGTCTGCGGATTCTGCTCGACGGGGTGCGGACTCGAACTCCACATGAAGGATGGCAAGGCGGTCAATCTTAGCCCGTCGGTCGACTGGCCGGTGAACCTGGGCATGGCTTGCCCGAAAGGCTGGGAGTCGCTCACGGTCCTGAAAGCGAACGACCGAGCAACGACGCCGCTGCTCAAAGGGGCCGACGGGAAACTGGCTCCTGTTTCCTGGGATGAAGCGATGAAGACGTTCTGCGAGCGTTTCCAAGACATCCAGGCCAAGCATGGCAACGATTCGGTCGCGTTCCTTTCCACCGGCCAGATTGCCACGGAAGAAATGTTCTTTCTCGGCGCGCTTGCCAAGTTTGGCATGGGCATGCTGCACGGGGACGGCAACACGCGGCAATGTATGGCCACCGCCGTGGTCGCTTACAAAGAATCGTTCGGGTTCGATGCCCCACCTTTCACCTATGCTGACTTTGAAGAGTCGGACGTGCTGGTCTTCGTGGGTTCCAATCTCTGCATCGCTCATCCGATCATGTGGGAACGCGTTCTGCGGAATCCGCATCAACCGAAGATCATCGTTATCGATCCTCGTCGCACCGAAACCGCCGTCGCCGCGACACATCACCTGCCGCTGAAGCCGAAGACCGACCTCGCCCTGCTCTATACGATCGCGAACGTGCTGATCGAAAACGATTGGATCGACACGAACTACATTGCCAATCATACGGTCGGCTTCGATGAGTTTCGGCAATACGTCGCCGAATACCGTCTGGAAGATTCGTTCGAAAACTGCGGACTTCCCTCGGCCGATGTTTTGGAAGTAGTTCAGGCAATTCACGAAGGGCAGCGTGTTTCGTTCTGGTGGACCATGGGGGTGAATCAAAGCCACCAGGGAGTTCGCACCGCCCAGGCGATCATCAATCTGGCCATGATGACCGGCAACATCGGCCGCCCTGGGACCGGAGCCAATTCGGTGACTGGTCAATGCAATGCGATGGGCTCGCGTTTGTTCAGCAATACGACAAATCTGCTCGGCGGCCACGACTTCCGCAATGCCGACCATCGACAGAAGATCGCCGACACGCTGAGCATTCCGGTCGGCAATATCCCGACCGAAAACAGTTGGTCGTACGATGGCATCATGGAAGGGATTCGCCGCGGCGATATTCGGGGCTTGTGGGTCATCGCCACGAACCCCGCTCACTCGTGGATCCATCAAGAAGAAGCACACGAGACCCTATCGAAGCTAGACTTCCTCGTCGTTCAAGACATGTACCACTCGACCGAAACGGCCGTTCGCGCCGATCTGGTTTTGCCAGCGGCTGGTTGGGGAGAGAAGGAAGGCACCTTCATCAATTCCGAACGTCGGATTGGGCTGCACAAGAAGGTCGTTCCGGCCCCAGGCCAGGCCTTGGCCGACTTCCAGATCTTCCGCCTCGTTTCCCATTACTGGGGATGCGGGTCGTTGTTTGAAAGCTGGAAAACGCCGGAAGATGTCTTTCGGGCGATGAAGCAGTGTTCGCAGGGACAACCTTGCGACATCACCGGAATCCGCGACTATCGCATGCTCGACGATGCCCGCGGAGTACAGTGGCCGACCCGCCAGGACGAAAGCACCGGCGACGACTGGATGCCTGCCCAGCAGCGACGATTGTTCGAAGATGGTCAGTACTTCCATGCCGACGGTAAGGCACGCTTCATCTTCGAACCGCCCCAAGCCCCCAACGAAGAGCCGAGCGAAGACTTCCCGCTGCGTCTGCTCACTGGTCGCGGAACGGCGGCGCAGTGGCATACGCAAACCAAGACTTCCAAATCGGCCGTCTTGCGAACGCTGTACTCGACGACGCTTCTCGTCGACATCAGTCCCGACGATGCCGCTGCCCTGCAATTGCTGCCGCATGACAAAGTGCTGGTGCAATCGGCCCGCGGAGAAATTGAGGCCCGGGTTAACATCACCGGCAGTGTCCAGCCAGGGCATGTCTTCCTGCCGATGCACAACGAGCTGACTAATCGACTGACCTTTCCGCAGTTCGATAGCTACTCGCGACAGCCGTCTTATAAGAACGCCGCCGTGCGAATCGTGAAGCCTTCTTAGCGTGCAGAATCGGCTGCCTGCTGCATAGATCGAAGGCACGATTTTGCCGTCGATGCTGGCAGTGATCACAGACTGACCACCCTTGTTTGTCGCTCTTTAATTTTAAATCGGACCACTTGGTCCTATTTGTCCACGACTTACGTCATTGACGAGCGATTCAACCGAAAAATCGGCACGTTCTTTGCAATCTCGACTCAACATCGACTCGATCTCGTTGCTCTCAGAAATGATTCCGCCGTGCATCAGTTGCATTCCGCCAACCAGACAGCCGCCGCCACGCCCAGTTCGCTCGGGCGGATGGTCGTTGTCGGCAATGGCATGGTCGGACATGCATTCTGCCAGGCCATGGTGCGGCGGGGTGGTCATGAAGCGTGGCAGATCGATGTCTTTGGCGAAGAGCCGCACGCCGCTTACGATCGTGTTCGATTGACGAAGCTGTTTCGCGAGCCAGAGTCTTCGCTGACCCTTTCGCCGCGAGAGTGGTACGAACAGGTCGGTGTGAACCTGGTGACTTCGCAAAAGATCAACCGCATCAATTGCGTCGACAAACAAGTCATTTGCCAGGATGGAAAGCGGTATCCGTACGACCGCTTGATTCTGGCCACGGGAAGTCGCCCTTTCGTGCCGCCGATTGAAGGCGTCGACCTGCCTGGGGTGTTTCTTTATCGCACGCTTGACGACTTGGAACAGATTCGCGAGTACGCTTCCCGTTGCCGGTCGGCGGCGGTGATGGGTGGTGGCCTGCTCGGCCTGGAAGCAGGCAAAGCAGTGCTCGATCTGGGATTGGAAGCACACGTCCTGGAAGTTGCCCCGAGCCTGATGCCCCGCCAACTCGATTCCGCAGGGGGGGCCCTGTTGAAGTCGCGCGTTGAAGAGCTCGGTGTTCATGTTCACTTACTTTGCCGCTGCGACCGCATCGAAGCGATCGGTCCAGGGCTGAGACTACACTTCGTCAATGGCGAGACACTTTGCGTCGACATGCTGATCATTTCGGCCGGGATCGTTCCACGCGATGAATTGGCCCGCGATGCCGACCTGACCATTGCTCCGCGCGGGGGCGTCGTCGTCAACGATCGTCTTCGCACGTCAAACGCCAACATCTTTGCCATTGGCGAATGTGCCGTGCATCGCGACAAGCATTATGGGCTGGTTGGCCCTGGCATTCAGATGGCTGAAGTCTTGGCCGCCAACTGCTGCGGCGAGGATGCCACGTTCGAGTATGGCGATCAATCGGCGAAACTCAAACTGATGGGTGTCGATGTTGCGGCTCTTGGCGATGCACTCGGCGAAACACCGAACTCGTTGATTGTGCATAGCCATACCGAGGACTCGTACCGCAAGCTCATCTTCGCCGGGAATCGTGTCGTCGGTGCCACCGCGGTTGGCGAATGGAACGAGATCGATCGTGTTCGTGATTTCATTACCCACTCGCGACGTTTATGGCCGTGGCAAATCTCGCGCTTCCGCCGAACCGGCCGGCTGTGGCCGGAAGATGCCCTGCAAAGTCCGTGGGATTGGCCTGAAGGTGCGGTGGTCTGTAGTTGCGTCGGTGTCACGAAAGGTCGAATTTGCGAAGTCGTTGCGGAAGGTGCGGCCGATGCCGAGACGGTCACTCAACTGACACGTGCTTCTTCCGTATGTGGAACGTGTCGGCCCTTGGTCCAGCAGCTTTGCGGACAACCGCCTTCCACCGATGCCTCTCATTCGTGGAAGGTTCTGCTCGGCAGCTCTGCGCTGACACTAGTATTGATCGCGTTGATGCTGACTGTCGGTCCCCTCCCCTTCTCCGATTCGGTCCAAACGACCTGGCATTCGATCGATGCGATCTGGCGTACCGAGATGCCCAAGCAAGTGACTGGTTACACGATCTTCGGTCTGACAGTGCTCGGACTCGGCTTTTCACTTCGCAAACGAATGGCTGGCTGGAGCTGGGGAGACTTCGCCTGGTGGCGCGTCGCTCACGCAGTGTTGGCCACGCTGGCGGTGGCAGGCCTGGCGCTGCATACCGGATTTCGATTTGGATCGAACTTGAACCTGGTCCTGGTCAGCGTGTTTCTGGTAGTGAATGTCACCGGAGGTATTACAGGCCTTCTCGTTTCGCTCGAGAACCGTATCTCTGGCACAGTTGGAATTTGGATTCGACGCTGGCGACCTCGCATGGTGCTGGTTCATCTGCTGCTGTTTTGGCCGCTGCCGGTATTACTGCTGTTTCATCTCATCACGGTGTATTACTTCTAAGTTATGTCTTCCTGGATTTATGCCCTGGTCTGGTTCGCGCTGTCGCTGCTGGTTGGCAGCAGTCTCGGCATGATCCTGCTGACGGAAGACCATTCCTGGAAGACGGTCTACCTGCCTGGCAAGACCACGCACGGACATTATCAAATCGAGATGAAGTGCTCGGAATGTCACGATCCCGAGTTGGGCGTGACCAGCAAGTCGTGTTTGAAGTGCCACGAAGAAGAACTGAAAGAAGCCAACGACACCCACCCCGCCAAGAAGTTCAACGACCCGGTCAATGCTGCCCGACTGTCCGTGCTGGATGCTCAGAACTGCATTACGTGCCACAAAGAGCACGCCCCTGCCGAAACGCATGCGATGGGCGTGTCGATGCCGGAAGACTTTTGTTTCCAGTGCCATCAAGAGATCGCCGATGAACGCCCGAGCCACAAAGGGATGCAGTTCAATTCGTGCCAGACCAGCGGCTGCCATAACTATCACGACAATCGCGCCCTCAACGAAAACTTCCTGCGTAAGCATCTCGACGAAATCGCCAACCTTCCGCAACAAGTCGTGCCCGAGCGTAACGCGCTGACTCGCTATCTCGCTGAACAATCCGATCCGATCAAGCCGCTGACCGCTGCGGATGCGCGGTATCACTCGAGCGTGCCTCACGATCCGCAATTGATCGACGACTGGGCCAAGTCAGTGCACGCCCAGGTTGGCATCAACTGCAACGATTGCCATACCCAGTCGAACGACAACGGCAAGTGGCAGAATGAAGTCCCGCTGGCGACCTGTCAGAAATGCCATGCTGACGAAAGCGATGGTTTCCTGCAGGGAATGCATGGTATGCGATTGGCAGCGGGGCTTTCAGCCATGACGCCTGGCATGGCCCGGTTACCGATGAAGCACGACATGTTGCACGCCGAACTTTCGTGCAGCTCTTGCCATTCGCCGCATGATACCGACGTCCGCGTTGCTGCAATGCAGGCCTGCGTGAAGTGCCACAACGATTCGCATACCAAGGCGTATGAAGACTCGCCTCACGCTCGACTTTGGCAGCAGGAACTTCACGGAGAGTTGCCGCCAGGCAGTGGCGTCTCGTGTGCGACTTGCCATATGCCACGCGAAGTCTCAGGCAGTTCCAAGTCGCCCAAGGTGACGGTGCAGCACAATCAAAATGCCAACCTCCAGCCTAACGAGACGATGGTTCGAAACGTTTGCTCGAATTGCCACGGCCTTCAATTCAGCCTGGATGCAATGCACGACCCGAAGCAGATCGAGCAAAACTTTGTCGAGACGCCAGCACACTCGGTCGAGAGCCTGGAGATGGTTCGCAAGTGGTTCGATCGCAAGAAACCATCGACGCCATAAATCACCCTATCCCTATCGTGCCACGTTGTTCGCCTTTTGCCATGCAACCCTTGAAAACGGGAGAATGAAATGAACAAGGTCCTGGGAATCGTTTGCGGTTTGATTGTCATTGGTTCGACGACCGTGGCGTTGACCGGCTGCGGAAACAGTACGCCAGCGTCGGTTCCGGCGGCTGGTGGCATCACGCCGAAACAGTTTGCCAATGCGGTCCATGCCGTGATGATGGCCGATCGTACGGTCTATGCGACGCACATCGTAACGCGCTTGAAAGAGCAAGGCAGCGAAGTCAAACCGAGCGAGTATTGGCAAGACGAAGAAGGCACGATCCCGCTGCCGGCGCAGATGTTTCGTATGGGCTCCGAGATTGTCGACAGCAATGAGGAAGCTGGCTTCACTTATGCCTTGAAGTCGCTGTGGCCGTTGAATCCCCAGAACACGCCCAAGTCTGATCAGGAAATCGAAGGCCTCAAGTTCGTGGCCGAGAACCCCGGCGAGAACTTCTATGGTGAGGAGAAGCTGGGCGACAAGACGTACTTCACCGCGGTTTATGCGGACAAGGCAGTGGCCAAGGCTTGCTGGGATTGCCACAACAATCACTCCGACCGAGGCGCCGACTACCCTGAGTTCAAAGAGGGGGACGTGATGGGTGGCGTGGTCGTTCGGATCCCCTTGGACTGAGGAAGCCAATCAGCACAACCGTCACGATCGCTTCAGTGTGATCGCTCGACAACGAGGTTTACCGCCTTGTCGGTCGGCAACGCGTTTGCCTTCCGATTCATCGAGTCTGGAAACATAAGCTTTCCAGGAACGATCTTTTCATTCCTGAGGGCAAGTTGATGTCGAAACCGGGTACTCGTGACCGACGCAGGCAGTTCTGGGTCGATCCTGAAGTTCAAGGTGGTTTGGCGATGCGAGTCGCCATGTATTGGATGATCTGCCTGTTGAGTGTCGGCGCGGTAATGATCATTGGCGCGGCACTTGGCGATCTGAATTCCCCGGTAACCGCGGCCAGCAGCGCCTTGTGGAATTACTTCATTCCCTCGGCCGTGGTTAGCTTGTTCGTGCTGCCGATCATGATTCTGGACAGCATCCGCCATAGCAATCGCTTCGTCGGAGCCATCGCGCGATTCAAGAAGGCGATGACACGTCTGGCCGACGGAGAAACAGCAAGCCCCTTGATCCTGCGCGAAGGGGATGCCTGGAAATGCCTGGCAGAGCAATACAATCGGATTGCTCTGCGTCTGGAAGAACTCGAGTCTGCTCAGAACGAGCCGACCACGGAAGCCTCTTCCACAAAGAAGGAAGAGGCACTTTCAACCTAAGCGAGTTGGTTCGGGACGCGGCCTATCGGCGGTCGCGTCCACCACCGCCACCACTTCCGCTGCCACGACGACGACGGCCATTGTTGCGACCACCTCGTTCGTGAGGGCGTGCCGGTGGAGCCGTTTCGTGACGGGTGATGTTGGCATCGACCATGGCGGAAACCGCGTCGGTCCACGAAGGAATCTTCTTGTGCTTATCCTTCGGCCGATCGTCCTGGTCGTCGTCACGGCGGCGACGCGAAGAACGCGAACGTCCACGAGCTGGTGCTTCGTCGGCGTCGTCTTCCATGTCGAGGTCTAGATCGTCATCGAAGTCGTCGTCATCGTCATCGTTGCGAGCTTCGCTTCGACGATCGCTTCGCGAATCGGTCGACGATTCACCATCGCCAGACTTACGCGAACGACGGCGGCGGCGGCGACGACGGGTTGGGCGAGGTTCATCATCGCCATCTTCCTGGTCGTCGTCACGCGAGTCGCGACTTTCGACTTCAGCGTCCGCATCGGCGTCGAAGTCGTCATCCGACGAGCTTTCGCGGGCGGTCACTTCGGAATCGTCGTCACTCGATCGCGAACGGCGACCACGGCGACGACCACGAGAGCGGCGACCACGCTTGCTCGAACGGCCTTCCGATTCTTCTTCGTCACGTGGTTCGTCTTCGACTTCCACTTCGGCGACTGGTTCTACTTCATCTTCGTCTTCGCTCGTACCTTCGTTCAGGAAGATACCATCGAAGCCTTTGAAATCTTCGTCGCTGGTCGGAACCGACTTGCCGCCGGAACGTCCCATGATCTGCGAAGCACGGTCTTCTTCTGGCGAGCGTTCCAAAGGCTTCTTGAAGGCAGCCAGATGGGGGCTCTCGAAATCTTCTTCCGCTGCTGCTGGCTTGGGCTGTGGTTCTGGTTCTGGGGCCTTCTTCACTTCCGGGGCAGCCGTTTCGAGAACGACCGGGGCCTCTTCCACAACGGCTTCTTCTTCGTCTTCGTACTCGTCTTCTTCCTCTTCAGCGGCCGACAAGCCGAGCATCGACGAGAGCGAGGCCCAGTGGCTACGCTTCTTGCTCTTCTTTTTACGTGGCTTCGGAGGTGCTTCGGCGACGACTTCTTCCGTCGCGGCGACAGGCTCTTGATGAGGAGGTTCGACGATCTCTTGATTGTCGACGGGGCCGTCAGAGACTTGCGAAAGTTCGTCTTCGACCTGGATGTTTGCTTCTTCGGTGGTCGCTTCCGCTTCCTCCGCGGCTTCTTCTTCAGCTACTTCCGCAACCGCTTCTGCTTCCTTAGCGGCCTGGGCCGCGGCTTCCGCTTCGGCGGCTGCTTGTTCGGCGGCCTGTTTGGCAGCGGCTTCAGCAGCTTCGGCTTGCGCCAATTCTTCTTGCGAAATCGCCCCGATTTGAGCGGCGAGAGAACGCCAATGTCCGGCTTTGTTAGAACTGCTCATGTACTGATACCCGGTGTCCGGGCAATGCCTTCCTGCATTTAAAAGGTGTCCCCCACGGGGTACTTGCGGGCCTACTCCAGGCTCTACGCGGTGACCTCACGCTTCTTACGACAAATTTGCGGTCACCAACCCTGACGGCGGGGATGCTTGCATATTCCTGCCATCATACCGCGGAGGGATTATTTTGGGAAGGTGATTCAGGCTCAGAAGATACGCCCGCCGTCAAGGTCCCCCCAATCGATCAAGAAATAACAACACGCCAAGTCGTCTCGCAAACGACTCGGCGTGCTGAATCCCCCTACGGATTTTTCATTTAGTTCGTTGGGTACATCGAGAAAGTACCGTTGTTCGCTACGTTAAACAGCGGACGATAGTAGTTTTTGCCGGCACTGGCCGAACTGCAGGCCCGTGGGTACCACACGAGGTTGATACCAACATTCCAGGTCTCGCAGACGCATGGATCGTCGCTTCCCTCACCACCTCGGGGGATGAGGTAGAGGAAATTGCTTTCCACAGCCAGGCATTTGGTGATCGGAACGTTCAGGTCAGCTCCGATCAGACCCATCTCGGTGTCGGTCCAACCGCCCGAGAATCGCATTTCGCCACCACAAACCTCCAGAGGAGTTCGGTAAAAGAACGCGAACATGTTGTTTGGCTGGAACGAGCCTGAGGCGGTCGATGGAACCGATGCCCCTGGCAGGGTGATCTGCTCGTCGATGTCGCTGGTCTGGTCCGAAGCGGTGAACCAGAAACCAAATTCGCCCTGGCACTGGAACTTCCAGCTCAATTCACCACGAATCTGGCTGGCGTCGATGTCGTAGTACCAGTGATCGTTCATGTGGTCGTAGACGATACCACCCTGCCAGCCCCAGTCGACGCGGCGGAAAACACCGGCGGTCAGGAAGAACTGGTCGCGATGATCGTCGGTGAAGCTCGCACCATGCAGGTTCGCATTCGAGCCATTCACACCCAACTGGACGCCCAGGCCGGTGCTTCGCGAGACCAAGGGAGCACCCCAGTTCACGCCATACAGGAAGCCAAAACTTCCATCCATGCCAGCATTCATCGGGCCTTTGAAGCCTTCGACACCGGCTCGGACCGAGAGGTTTTCCAGCGGCAAGCTGAAACAAAGGGGGAAACAGATCGTTGGGCAAGTACCACAAGTTCCGCAGTCGCCGCCACACTGCGATCCGCCCTGGCAGGACGAACAGCCAGGCGAGCCTGGAACAGTGTGGTAGGTCATCGGATCGTGGATCCCGGCGATGGCCGGACCTTCCATGATGATTTCGCCTTCCATGGGCATCGGCTCGCCTGCCGACTCACTCAAAACCGAGTAGTCGACCGGTTGGATATCGCCGGCCTGGATCTTCGACGCCACATAACTGGCGCGGGCGACGCGTTGCCGAGCAGCAAACACGCGATCTTGATCGGTAGAAAACAGACTTCGGATCGCCCGGGCGGGCGATGGCGGTCGGTTGAAATCTTCAGTAACAGTGTGTGGCAGTTTAGCTGGCTCACGAGGTTCCGCCGCGGGAGCGAGATCCGCAACGACACCACCGCAAACAGCGGTCAGCAAAGCCAGGATACAGGGGAAGACTCGCATGGTCTTACCTTCCTTCGACAAATGAAACACCGGGGGGGACGGTTCAATCAACAGCGCGGTACCTCGCTGTCCTTATCGTCATCGGCATCCGCAAACTCAGCTCTTTCGGAAAAGTTGAAATAACCCGCAAAGTTTTCCCAGATATCCTCAAATTGAATCTGCCAGCACTTAGCGGTACCTCCTAAAGCTCTCATTTGCCCACAGAACAATAATCTGGGTAATCTTGCGAGGAGTTATCGGTTGATCCGATTGTTCTGTTTTTTTGTGGTGTAGCGACTCGATAAATGATTCCGTTGACCCAACACCGCTATGATGCGTCGCTACGACGCTTCCGTACTTCGAGAAGGATCTCAGATGATGAAAACGCAACTTCTGGCCGCCGCCGTCGTGCTGGTTACCAGCGTTCAAGCATTCGGCCAATCGTGTGGATGCGATAACCACCACGTTGTGGCTCGCCCAGTCGCTAGCTGCGGCTGCGATCGCTGCTGCACGCCTTGCCACCGTCCACTGCTGGAACTGGTGGAAGGTATTGGCTGCACTCTGCACTCTACGGCCAGCACCCTGAAGAATGGCGTTCACCGCCTCTTCCACCCAATCACGTTCAACGGCTGCGGCTGCTACAAGCCAGCTCCTTCGTGTGGCTGCGATACTTGCGGCAGCGATACCCACTGGGAATCGCACGAAATGATGTCGTCGCCAAAAATGGAATACGTCGAACCATCGCACCCTTCGGTGCCAACGATCCCTGGTCCTCCGACGACTCCTTCCACCGAGCCATCGCACTTTGAAACTCCCGGCAAGTGGCAGCCGGTCGGCACGCAGGCCAAGCGTTCGTCGGCTCAGGTCAGCCACTACACCAAGCGAGTGACTCCCGCGTCCACCGCGCGTCCCGCTACCTACTATGCCCCAACGCGAAGCAAGTAGTCGCCGCTAACTTGCCTTCCAAACGGCATACCTGCCAACAAAAAAAAGAAGGGGAGTCCACGGTGACTCCCCTTCTTGTCGTTTCTTGAAGATCGCCAGGAATTAGATCGTTGCCAGCACTGCATCCAGATCGGCCATCAGGTCCTCCGGGGCTTCCAACCCAACCGAGATTCGGATCAGTTCATCTTTGATCCCATGGGCCAGGCGGTCGGCTCGGTCGTAGCTGGCATGCGACATCGATGCTGGCTGTTCTATCAGCGATTCGACCGCCCCCAGGCTGACAGCCAACTGGAAGAGCTTCGTGTCTTCGCAAACCTTCTTGGCAGCTTCATACCCGCCGACTACCTCGAAGCTCATCATCGCGCCGAAGCCACCTTCCATCTGGCGAGCTGCAATGTCGTGCCCTGGATGCGATGGCAGGCCAGGATAAAGGACCCGCGAAACCTTGCGGTGCTCGTTTAAGAACTCGGCGATCTTCTGGGCCGAGCGGCATTGCTCGCGAACACGTAGCTCCAGCGTCTTGATCCCACGCGACGCGAGGAATGACTGGAATGGATCGAGCACGGCACCGGTGGCGTTTTGAATGAAGTAAAGCCGATCGAACAGGGCCTTGTCCTTTACCACCAATGCTCCACCCAGCACATCACTGTGCCCCGCCAGGTACTTTGTCACCGAGTGCTGAACGATATCGATCCCCAGTTCCAGCGGCCGCGTTAAAACAGGCGTTGCGAACGTGCTGTCGACCCCCAGCAAGATGCCATGCTTCTTGGCGATCTCGGCACAGGCTTTCAGATCGGTGATCGACATCAGCGGGTTGCCGGGGCTTTCGACCCACATCAACTTGGTGTTGGGCTGAATGGCCGCTTCCAACTGTTCGAGGTTGGTGGAGTTGGCCAGCGTGATGCCGACGTTGTTCTTCTGCGTGATCTTGTGCAGCAGGCGATAAGTCCCGCCATAGATATCGGTGCCGGCGACGATGTGGTCGCCACTTTCCAGCAGCATCGTCGCACAGTGCGTGGCCGCCATGCCGGAAGCAAACGCCAAGGCTCCGCAGCCACCTTCGAGTTCCGCCAGCGTGGTTTCCAAGTTCTTACGCGTTGGATTCCCGCTTCGCGAGTAATCAAACTCGCCCCATTCGCCGGCCCCTGGCTGCACAAAGGTCGAAGCCACATGAATCGGTGGCACGACAGCGCCCGTTTGTGGATCCTTTTTGTTGCCAACGTGAATTGCTCGGGTACGGAACTGCATGGGTATCTTCTTTGCCACGAGGTTAGCGGGGAAAACACCGATTCTAGCCCGCTGGGCTGTCATCGGAAGTTGCCATCGAAAAAACAGCGGCCGTCGATCGAACATCGCGGCCGCTTTTGAAATATCGATAAGGTCCAAGGTAAACGACTACGCGTTGTCCAGGGCCTGCTTCAGGTCGGCGATCAAGTCGTCGGTATCTTCAATGCCGCAAGCGATGCGAATCATGTTGTCGTAGATACCAAACTTCGCACGATTCTCGGGCGTCTGCTGGTAATAGCTCATCACCAGTGGCTGCTCAATCAACGATTCGACACCACCAAGGCTCGGGGCGATCTTGAAGATCTTCGCGTTGTCGACCACGTTAGCAGTCTTACGCCAGTCGGCCCCCTTCACATTGAAGGTCACCAGACCACCAAAGCCACGCATCGTTTCTTTGGCGACCGAGTAATAAGGATGCGACTCGAGACCTGGGTAGTAAACCTTTTCGACCATCGGGTGCGACTCGAGAAAGCGTGCCACGGCCAGACCGTTGGTGTTGTGGCGTTCCATTCGCAGCGAGAACGTCTTCAGACCGCGAAGCAGCAAGTAGCAGTTGTGCGGTGCATTGATGCCACCCATCACGCCACGAAGCTGACGGACGTCGGCCAGTTGTTCTTCGCTCCCAATGATCGCACCTGCCAACAGGTCGTTATGGCCTGCCAGGTACTTGGTAGCCGAATGCAGAACGTAGTCGACACCGTATGACAGTGGCGAAAGGTTGTAAGGAGTCGCCAGCGTGGCATCGATCAGCGTTTCGACACCATGTTTCTTGCCGATCGCGGTGAACTTCTCGAGATCGACGCAACTGAGGTGCGGGTTGGTGGGCGATTCGCTGATCAGCATCTTGGTGTTGGCGTCGATCGCCTTTTCCATCGCGTCGTAGTCGCCGGTCTTCACCGTCTTGGTTTCGACACCGAAGCGGGCCAGATGTTTGCCGCAGAATTCTCGGCTGCGGTGATAACATTCGTCGAAGAAGACGACGTTGTCGCCCGAGCTGACCTTGGCCATCAGCAGCCCGACAAACGCGGCCATGCCACAGGAATAGAGGACAGCCGATTCACCACCTTCGATGGCGGCCAGCTTGGCTTCGGCGGTCTTTTCGCCAGGATTGCCGTAGCGACCATATTCTTCGCGGACCTGTTTCTCTTCGATATACCGGATGATCGAGTCGGTATCTTCAAAGGTGTAGGTCGATGCGCAGAAGATTGGGTCGGTGATCGAGTTACCCGGCTTCATCCGGGCTTCGCCACCTTGCACAGCGGTGGTCGACGTTCCTCGATTGGTATTTTGTTCAGGTGCCTTAGACATGCCGGGGTTCTCGTAAGCGATGCGGGAGAAGCAGCAGATCAAAAAGGCGAGCCTAGCCTTCAAGAACGCGGCGAATCCCAAATGTTTGATAGGGCCGCAGCATGTGATCTGTATTCAAGAATGATTGTCGCAGGGAAGCGACAACGGCACTTTAGCAGATAGGCTGCAAGCGGCCACAAATCCCTATTAAACCAGCCCTGAGTGTAACCGCCGCTTTCGAGCCCCGCAACGGGCCCCCTTTTTCTATTTTGTCATCGTCGATCTGCAAATTTGCGAGCCGGTCCGGCAAAAACCGTTGCGACAGAAGGCCCTGAAATCCTCGACCGACACGCACGATCGACCGCCTCCGACAGGGGGAGGAGTACCCTCGCAGTTTGTGTAATCGTCAAAACTTGCTACTTGAAGTGCCCATCGATTGACTCTACAACCGAGACTTCGTTTTCCATCCCAGTCACGGATTTCGGATGGAAAGACCGCTTCGTTTCCCGCCCCACGGAGGTTGTTCTCCCGATGACCCGTTTCCCCCTCGCCCTTTTGTTGACGATCGCTCTGGCCACTTCACTGCAGGCCGCTCCTGAATCGCAGGATGCCCAACCCAAGAAGGAAGCAGGCACGCAACAAGCTGCGGAAACTAAGAAGGCCGAAGACACCAAGTCGGCCGACGACGAGTTCCTTCACAAGCACCCGACCCTGGTGAAAATGTGGAAGCACTCGAACGAGATTCGCGCTCGCTACCAATTGCATGCTCAGCGAATCAGTCCCGAACTTACCAAGGCCGCCCAAGACCATGCCTGGTACATGGCTCGCACCGGTCAGTTCAGTCACTCGGTCAATGGTGGCTTCGTGGCTCGTGCCCGACGCCATTCGTACCCTGGTTCCCCGTACGGTGAAATTATTCTGTACGGCTCGAGCAACATTTCCGATTGCTTCAACGGTTGGTTGAACAGCCCCGGTCACCGGGCGATCTTGCTCAGTGGTGCTCGCGAAGTCGGTTATGGCTACGCCATCAGCCGCAACGGTACCGCCTATTGGGTTGGCGTTTTCGGTAACTAAACCAACCGACGACCCAAGACCCCGTTAAAAAAACAGAACGGCCGAAAGGGATTCCCTTGCGGCCGTTTTTCATGCAATGGAACCAACTTGCAAGGTTCCACTAATCAGTTTGCTTTTCCCAGCAGACGAACTCTTGATTGTCGGCGCTGGCCATCGCCGCGATCATCGGCCCGAAGTCGAACCCAGGCAAATGATCTCCCAGATACGAGATCAAACCGTCGGTGCCTGAAAAGGATTGCGGAATGGCAACGCGGTTGTCATCCGTTTCGAGAACAAAAAAGACATCCTCTTCAAACGGCCCTCGATCGTTGGTCTCGATCGCGACCCGCACCAGATCTCGCCAGGCAATACGAACGACACGGCGGCGTGTGAAAGCCATCGAAACGCCTTCGTCATCGCAAATAACCGCCGTCGATGGTGGCGGTGAAAAGCAAGCTTCTACCCAATCCCAAACAGTCATGGCAGTCTCCTTTTCTTGACAAGAAGGACACCGCCATGGACCGCAGGTTCGGGAAATCGTGGGCTAGTCTTTCAGAACGATTTCGCCCAGGTCGTTCGCACCGTCGGCGTTGATCGTAACTTCGATCTCCGACTTCTTGAAGTCGCTGTACTTCTTCGGCACGAGATTCTTTTCTCGCAGGCCGATTGGCTCGCGAATTTCGGTCACGATGTTGCCTTGGGCATCGACCAGTTGTACTTTGCTGATCGCGACTCGATGCGTTCCTTCGGTCAGACCATCGCCTGATTCAAAGGTCCGTGCCTCGAAATAGCCCCGAGAGTCGGTCAGTGCCGAGCCCCCTTTGCCTCCTTCGGCAGAAGTGGGCTGGAAGGTCACTACGGCGTCCGCCACCGGATTGCCCTGGTAAGTCACCGTTCCGAACGCTCGATAAACGGGCGGCCGGCCACGGGTCCATTTGTCGTCCTTCTTACTACCGCAGCCACCGATCAGCGCGACGAGCATCAAGGCAGCCAAAAGCGATTTGGCTGCTATCCATCCATTAGTCATATCTATGGTCCTTTCTGTGGTGTGACGGATTAAAGGTTGGCGTTCGTTTCGCCACCATCCTTCGATCCTAAAGCACCCCAAACGCCGAAAGGACTCTGGCCACTGGCAACCGGCGTTGCCGAGAGGTTGCCGGTATCGATTGTTTCTGGAATGAACCGCACCGAACCATCGGCAAAGACCGACATCGCACCGCCTGGGTGGCGGCTGGAAGCCGTATAGAGGCCGCCACCACCTTGCGAGCTACAGGTCGCGCTGTTGGGCGGCAACACGGTGGTTACGGCGCAGTAGCCAGGTCGACCATCTTGCCAGCGATTACCATGGCAGCGGTCCTGAGCATGCAAAGTCGCCGTTGGGTATTCGTTGCCCACCAGGTACGCACGGCATGCCAAAGCGTTGTTAGTCGAAGACCCGGCTGCTCGACCAAGTTGATTCGACGACGGAGCAATGATCGTTTCGCTCATCGCCATCGTGTTGCTCAAGCCGTCGGTGATGTCACGGAATCGGGTGTAAATGCCATAGCCAAACAAACCGCGGATTCCGGTCTCCGGATCGTTGGGACCTGGCGAACCACCCCAGCGATAGTTGTCGCCGGCATTTAGCGCGTAGTTCAGTGGAGCATACAACGCAGGTCGGTCGGTGCTGACGGGGGCATTTAAACCATCCGATGGGCACTTGAAACCGTCGATCTCGCCGACATAGCCCGAGTTCGCACTGGAAGACCACACCTGATTCTTGGCCGTATAAATCTGATCGTACCGGGCTCCCTGTTCGATGAACGGAAGCAAGTTGACGAAAGCACTATGACGCAGAGGAGGCGAATTGACCGCTGTCGCCCAGTCTGGACCGCCCTGACGAGGTGGCAAGGCCAGGTAGGTATCGTGATAGTTATGCATCGCGAGCCCCATTTGCTTCAAGTTGTTCGAGCAACTCATTCGCCGGGCAGCTTCGCGGGCCTGCTGGACTGCCGGCAGAAGCAGGGCAATCAACACGCCGATGATGGCAATCACAACCAAGAGTTCGACCAGCGTAAAGCCAGCACGACCGAGACGCACGCGGTGCATAAACGTAGACCAATAGTAATAAGGAAGAGATGGGAATGCTGAAAAGCAAAAGCCATCAAAATGCTAGAGAAATCTGGTCAGAATGTCAATTTCAAAAACCACTATGCGCATTTAACGGGGAAGCAATACACATTAAAAATCTATACCAAGCATGCGTTTTTACTTTCCGCCAGCTTCGTGTACCCCTCACTGGCGCTAGTTGCCACCGCAACGTAAAGGATCTATACCAGCGGAAGTCGTTCTCTTTTTGCTTTGGGATATGGTTATGCTTCGCCTCTTCGCTTTCGCCCTGCTTTTGACGGCCGCGACCTCGGTTTCCGCGTCCAACTATGTCGTCGTGGTCTCTCAAGAGACCCAGGCAAAACCGCAGTGGAAAGAAGTCGTCGACGCGCTGGTTACCCGGCATTCGGCTGAGGTGGTCACCTTTGAAAAGAGCCCGACCGAATCGCTGCCGTCTCTGCAAAAATCTTTCCCCCGCTATACCTGTTTCGTCGCCACGCCAGCCGAAGCAGGCCGCACGTTCGTGGCAACCGTCCATCAGCTAACCCGTAGCCTGGACGACGACCCTTATACCGATACCCGCTGGGCGATTCTCACCGGATACGAAGCCGCGAACGCCTTGAAAATCGCCACCTACGATAAGCCGCTCGTCGTGCGTAAAGTCGCGTCTGGCACCGACATCGAGCTAGAGGCCTGTGAAGAAGGGATGTGGTACGACGAGTTGGTCAAGAATCGTCATGTCCGCAAGCTTCCCGGCGGCAAGGTCGAGGAACTGAAGGGCCCCGACGACACGACAGCTAACCTGGTGGCAACCTTGAACGACTATCATGCCGACCTGTTTGTTGCTTCCGGCCACGCAACCGAACGAGACTGGCAGATCGGTTTTCGTTATCGCAATGGATATTTCCGCTGCCGTGATGGACAGTTATACGGCATCGATACCAGCGGCACCGAGCATCCGGTGGATTCGGCCAATGCCAAGATCTATATGCCGATCGGCAACTGCTTGATGGGACATATCGACGGCGAAAAGGCGATGGCGGTGGCCTGGATGAACTCGGCCGGTGTGAAGCAGATGCTGGGCTACACCGTCCCGACCTAGTTTGGTTATGGTGGCTGGGGTGTCCTCGATTACTTTGTCGAGCAGCCTGGACGCTATACCTATCAAGAAGCCTTCCTGGCAAATCATCACGCGCTCATCCATCGCCTCAACGACCCTTCCACGCCCAAGCAGGAGCTTCGCGGACTGGCCTACGACCGTGATACCGTGGCGTTCTATGGCGATCCGGCCTGGGAAGCTCGGATGTCGGACGGGCCTCAGTGGTTCGATCAAACGCTGACCCAGTCAGGCGACAGCTACACGCTGACGATCACGCCCAAAAGGGGCGAACAAAGCTTCGACACGGTCAACAAGAATGGTTCGCAGCGAGGTGGACGGCCGTTTATCGCTTACCTCCCGCAGCGTCTGACCGACATTCAGGTCACCGCCGGCAAAGAGTTCGCGCCGGTAATTACGGACGATTTTATTCTTTTCCCTCGCCCTGAAACGTGCGATCCTAAGAAGACCTATCAAATCCAATTCACTGGTCGCCCCATCGCTCAAGAGTAATCCCATCATGCGCCGCCTGCCTATCGTCTCCGCTGCCCTGCTCTATTGTCTTCCCGCATTCGCTTTTGCCGAACCTGCGGCTCCCACCAAACCGCCAGGCGAACTGCAGTTCGCCGATCAGTTCGAGCGAGACGAAACGGTTCCTGGCAAAGAGGAACTCGGAGAAGGCTGGACGACCAACAGCCCTTGGCGAGCGAAGGGACATCAGCAGGTCGATCTTGTCGAAGGCTCGATTCACATTACCCGCTACCCGGAAGCTGACCATGGCGTAGCGGTGTTCCATCCGGTTGACTTCACCGATGGCACGGTGCGGCTCAAGTTTCGCATTGGCAAGGGCGATCAGCTTGGTGTCGACTTCGCCGACAAGTCGCTGAAGACCGTCCACGCCGGGCATCTCTGCATCGCCAACATCACACTCGATAAGCTGGTGATCAACGACTCGAAAACAGGCCGCATGGATCTGCAGATTCGTGACCGAATCTTGGCGAAGGAGAAGTCGCCCGAGCTGACGCAGTTGCTCAAAGAAAAGTCGGCGGTCTTCCCGCTCAAGTTGAAGGCCGATACCTGGTACCAGCTACAGATTCAGATCACAGGCAACCAGATGACCGTTTCGATCGATGGTGCCGAGGTGGGCCGTTTAGAATCGGAAGGGATTGCTCACCCCACGAAAAAGCACATCGCCTTGGCCGTGAAGAAAGAGGCCTGGGTCGACGACGTGCAGATCTGGAAGGCCAAGTAACCTGCCGTGAGCGGTGCTACTTCAGCGCCGCTTTCAATGGGCAATTGCTGGGGATCTCGCGTCCCTGGCGATAGAGGTGCAGCAGTTCTTTCGACCGCTGAGCCAACATTCGTCGCACCTCGCGTCGCTTGCCTTTGACGCGGGGGATTGTCATCGTGTCGTAGGCGGTCGTTTGATGCCGCATCCAGGCAATCACTGCCGACTCGGCGCGGCGTTCGATTGGGATCCGCTTGGTTCGTGCTACGGTGCCGCTTCCGACTGGGGTGGCATGCGTCGTGACAGCCTTCGCGAAGCGATTGGCCAGGGCGTCGTAGTCGGGATGAAAGTCGATAAACGCGAGCACCGCGCCGTGAAAGTCTTCGACGTATTCGTTCTGGACTTTCTCTCGTCGGTCCGCGGCTGCCTTCTGCTTCTTGGCATACGCCTCAGTCGATCGCTCGGCGTCGAGTCCGGCCCGCATCTTCTCAATAGTGGCGGTCGGAGCCCAGACCCCACGCGAGAACATCTTGCGGCCCTTCTTCTCTTGCACCACCCAATGATCGCCAGCCGCTTTGACTCGGCGTGTTAGCCCTGCGTCGCCTGGGGGCAACAGCGACCATCCTTTCGGAACCGTCAGTACCATTCCGGTAACATCACGGACCGTTCCTTCCCGAGGGCCGGGGCTGAACGTGGGGCTGCTCATCGATATCCTTTCCACTCGAAAATCTTCCGTGGACTTCACGCGGATAAGCGGAAGCGTCAGATGTGATGGAGATGGTCATCTTCTTCCGGCAGAGTGCCTGCCATCAGACGACCGATCGGTTGGGTCGTTTTGAATCGCATCAGCACGATTCGCACGCTGGCAGTAATGGGTGCCGCCAGCAGCATGCCAACCGGGCCCCATAGCATGCCGAAGAATGCCAGAGCCAACAAGATGGTGGCTGGGTGAAGTTGCAGACCATCTCCCATAATCTTCGGTTCGATCACGTTCCCCATGGTCATCTGCACAGCCCCTGGCAAGGCAACCGCCAAGGTGATAGTCATCGGGGAATCGAACTGCACGATCGCGATCGGAATCGGCAACAGTGTGGCGATGATCGAACCAATCGAGGGGATGAAATTCAAACAGAAGGCAATCAGTCCAAACATCGAAGCGAACTGCATCCCAATCATCGACAGACAGCCCCACACCAACAACCCGGTCACCCCCGAGATAAAGAACTTGGTGGCGATGTATTTCCGAACGTTGCGGTCGATCTCGGCATAAAGCCCCTTCGAGATCTTGTACGGATCGCGCCCCGCCAGCAGGAAGCCGACGAAGATCGATGTCAGCACCGTGCTACTGATAATGTTCAGCAGCGTTGCCCCGGCCTGGGTGGCCAACTGGGGTGCTTCCTGGCGGATCTGATTCATGAACGAACGAAAGAGCTGCTGCGTTCGATTGACCTTCTTTTCTTCTTTACCGGACTTCTCGTCAGAGCTTTCCGTGCCGTCCTTTTCATTGGACTTGGAATCGTCGGCCGAGTCTTCTGCCGGAGCTGCCTCGTCAGTGCTGACAGGGTCAGAGTCGGCGGTCATCGGTGCGTCATCAGGCGAAGCAGATTCATCTTCGGTTGACTCTTCGGGCGATTCATCCGAGCCACTCTCGTCGGTGGGTGGTTCCTCTTCAGCCGGTTCCGCAGAACCATCGCCGGCATCTGAGTCTTCCGTTTCCTCGATCGGAACTTCCGGGATCTTAATCAGTGGAGGCGTATCGCCCCCTTCTTCAATCCCGCTGATCTTGTCCATCACGCGCGAAGCCCATTCGAGCGGGCCTTCGAGTCGATGCTCGAGCTTGGCCATGAATGCCTTGTCGTTGGCAACGGCAGTCATGTTCTGGACGACCGTCGATCCAAGAAATGCCATCAGCACCAGGACCAACACCACCATCAAAAGTGTCAACGAAACCGCAATGAAGCGACTGAACTTCAGCCGAATCATCTGGAAGTCGACGATCGGTGCCACGAGGTAGTTAAGAAATAACGCGAGCGTAAACGGCACCAGAACCGCTCGGGCATAGCTGAGCCCGAACGAAAACGCCACGAATGCCAGCACCAGAAGTGCCCCGGTCTGAAGCCACGATTGTTCTTCCGTTAGCTTCTTGACCGATAGTCCTTCCTGATTCATCGGTTCTCCCCTGTTCGCCTTTCTCTACGATGTCGGAAGGTATTATCCCCGCGACATGGGTAGGCGTGCAATGGGATGGATCGGGCGAATCGGCTACTGGCTGAGCTCTTTTGTCAGATCTTGCAGCAAGCGGGGAACATAGCTGCCCATTCGAGGTGGGGCCTGCTTCGATCCATTAGGGAGTTTTGCCAGCACCGGGGCGAGCGGCTTGGCCTTTTCGTCCATGGCATCGATGGAATTCAATGCCAGCATCGAAACATAAACGCCGTTTTCAACAGGATCGGCCAATGGCCCTAAGGTCTCGATCGCTAACTGGACATCTTCGTCGTTGCCATAGCAGCCCAACGCTTCCGCCGCGATACAGCGTACGCTGAGGGACTCATCTTCCAGTGCCGCGCGAAGCTGCGATCGGGCCTGGTCGACACCCTTTTCCTTCTGCATCAAAATCCCGAGTGCCGCCCAATAACGAACGACGTTGTCGGAGTTACTCAGCAGGTTCGTCAAACGTGGCAACTGATTCGGATCGCGTCGCGAAGCCATCGCTGCAGCGGCCATCACGTTTTTCATCTCGTACTGCTGCTCGTCGTGTCCCCATTCATATGGCGAACGATCGCCTCGCTTCTTGTGGATCTCGTCTTCCGGCAGAAAACCGATGTCGCGAATCTCGAGTTGCCACTTCGTCAACGCGGTCTTCAGTTCTTCGAGCTTCGCTTGGGCCTTCGGGTGATCGGCGATGTTATGAACCTCGTCCGGATCGTTTTGCAGGTCGTACAGTTCTTCGGTTGGCTTCTCTTCCCAGAAAGCACTCTGAGCTTCGTTCAACTTTCCTTCGTCATACATCTGCTTCCAGACTTGGGTGGTCGGCGTCTGGAACATGTAGTCGATGTGCTGACCGTAGATCTTGTGCGGCATGAAATTGCGGATGTAAACGTAACGACCATCGGTCACCGTGCGGACCATGTCGTAGCGTTCGTCCATGCGCCCGCGGAAACCAAACATGTACTTGGGCGGCTTGGTCTGAAATTCGCCCATGAACGCATCGCCTTGCATCCATGGCTTCGGCTCGACACCGGCCAGGCTCAAAACGGTTGGGGCCAGATCGATGAAACCGACCAGCCGATCCGACACACCGCCGACCTGGTATTCTTTCGGAGCCAGATCTTTGTATTTCTCAGGCACATGCACGATCATCGGCACGTGCAGCCCAGAGTCGTATGGCCAGCGTTTGCTGCGAGGCATCCCGCTTCCATGGTCGCCGTAATAAAAAATAATCGTGTCTTCTTCCAGGCCGTCTTCCTTCAATTGCTTCAATACGCGGCCGACCTGCTGATCCATCTCGGTGATCTTGTCGTAGTACTGTGCCCAGTCGCGTCGTACTTCAGGAGTGTCCGGATGATAAGCAGGCACACGAGCCTTGGCCGGATCATGCACTGGCGTATGAGGGCGTTTGCGAATCTGGCTTTCGTGACTCACCGTGAAGTTGAAGACCGAGAAGAACGGCTTCCCTTCCGGGCGATCTCGCCAATGGGCCTTGCCGCTGGAGGCATCCCAGACGAATCCATCTTTGCCGAGGTTGTAGTCTTCCTTGGAATTGTTCGTACAGTAATAGCCTGCTTCATGCAGGTAATACGGGAACATGTGGAAGTCGCTCGGCAGCACGGTGTTGCTTCGCATGTGCTCGGCACCGGTCGCCGGTGGATAGATGCCCGAAATAATCGTTGTACGAGCCGGGGCACAAACGGGTGCGTTCGACCACGCACGCTTGTAACGCATGCCCTTCGCTGCGATCGAATCGATATTCGGCGAGTCGGCATACTTGTCGCCGTAGCACCCCAGTTCCGGGCCGTTGTCTTCGCTGGTGATCCACAAAATATTGGGCAGCTTCTGAGTTGTGGCATCCTCGGCGAATGCCGAGCCAAGCGGGGCAACAAGCCAAAGCGCGACAACAAGCAAAACCATGCGCGACATGAAGGGGCTCTCTGGGGCTGGTGGGAATCGGGGGGATTGGAAGAGGTGCTGGCACCGAAGTGACCTTCATCCTACCTCGCCGGAAACCGTTTGTCATTCATTCCCTGATCCTGAATTTTCCTTGCTGGCATCGACGATCTTGTTGAAAATACGCAGACCTCAACCCCCATCTTCGTCGAAAGCCCACCATGCCCCCTTCTCTGCCCCCAATCATCGATACGCATCAGCATCTTTGGGATCCGGAACAGCTGGATCTTCCCTGGCTGAAGAACGCCGGACCGCCTCTCGCAGGTCGGCATTGGGCAGAAGAATATCGCACGGCGACCGAAGGCGTGCCGATCGCCGCTTCGATTTACATGGAAGTCGACGCCGATCCTGCGCAAAAGCTTAAAGAAGCGGACTTGGTGCTGAAGCTGATCGAATCGGATTCGAGCCCAACCAAGGGAGCCATCCTCTCGGCGAACCCAGGCGCCGATGGCTTTCGCAAATTTGTCGATCGATTTCGTAACGACGACCGGGTCAAAGGGTATCGCCAGGTCCTTCATGGCGGAACGACGCCTGCCGGTTATTGCCTCAGCGAAAAGTTCATGGCGAACTGCCGCTACCTCGGATCGCAGGGCAAGACCTTCGATCTCTGCCTGCGAACGCCGGAATTGCGGGATGCCGTCCGGTTGGCGGCGGCCTGTCCCGAGACGACGTTTGTGATCGACCACTGCGGCAACGCCGATCCGAAAGCGTTCTTCACGAAAGACGATACGCGCAACGTTCGCCCGTCGCACGATGCTCAGCGGTGGCGTGACGACATGATCGAATTGGCGCATCAGCCTAATTTACATTGCAAGATTTCGGGAATCGTTGCCCGCGTGCCCGATGAATGGTCCGCCGATGATTTGCGGCCGATTGTCGAGCATTGCCGCGAAACATTTGGTGAGTCGCGAATTGTGTTTGGCAGCGACTGGCCGGTCTGCAAGATGGGAGCGAGCTTGAAAGAATGGGTTGCCGCCCTGGCTGAAATCATCGCTCCTTGGCCACGCGATGCTCAGCAGAAACTTCTGAGCGAAAACGCTCGCAAGATCTATCACCTCGCATAGAAGCGACGCATTCGAAAAAAGAAAGCGAGGACGCCTGCTGCCGCACGACGTCCCCGCTTCCAGGGTTCACTTGTTTACCTTACCGATTGGCTTAGCCAATGTTGCAAGGATGGAACAGGTCGTCAATTTCCGACATATCTTCGGCGATGACGTCAATTCCTTCCGATTCTTCCGCTTCGCCGGTGGCGGCGGCGGAAACAGCGATCAGGATGCTATCGGCGTCGACCTTCGAGCCGCCCAGACCGGTATTACCCAGGTCGTCGGTCACGATGGTCAGCGTGGCATTCCCTTCAAAGTCGGCATTCGGCGTGTAGATCAAACCGTTGAGCAACGAGTTGATCTGATCGATCGAACCGATCAGCTTGTGACGGTCGCTCTCGAAACCGTTCGACAAGGTGAGCACACCGCTATCGACACTGACGGTCACTTCGACCAGGGCGTCCCCAGCATCGGCATCCGACACCGAGATGGCGTTGCCGTTGGCATCGTCAAAGACGATTGGGGTGACCGAATCGGTAGCCTGATCGCCAGGAACCGAGTTCACAGGGGCCGCGTTCTGATTTTCGGCACCGCTAGGAGCGGAGACGGTAATCGTCACAGTAGCATCCGAGGTCAAACCAAGGGCATCAGTCACGGTGTAGGTGAAGTTCACCACTTCCGGTTCCGCCAGGTCTTCAAAGTTGCCATTCGGATCGAAGGTCATGCTGCCATCGGCATTCAGCGTCAGCAGAGCACCCGATTCGAGTTCGATTGGCGTACCGACGTTAGCAGCGTCACCGTTGACGGCCGAGACCGACAAGACGTCGCCGTTGTCTGCATCGGTATCGTTCATCAGAACGCCCGAGACAGTCAGCGTCAGGGCCGTGTCGGACTGGGTAGCGAAGGCATCGTCACCCGCGACAGGAGCGTCGTTCACACCAGTGACGGTGATCTCGACATCGGAAGAAACCGAAGCACCTGAGCTATCGGTCGCGGTGTACGAAACCGTTTCGACCGCGGTCTCCCCTTCGGCCAGACCAGCGTACTGATCGGCTGGATCGAAGCTGAGGCTACCGTCGGCATTGATTACAACGATCGCACCCGAATCGAATTCGATGACGTTACCGACGTTCGCGGCATCGCCGTTCACTTCGGTAACCGTCAGGGCATCGCCACTGTCGTTGGTCAACACACCGCTCGCATCCACGTCCAATGGCGTGTTCGCGTCGGTACCGAAGCTATCGGCTTCAGCCGTTGGGCCCAACACAACTTCGTTCACCGTCAGGACGAACGTTTCGACCGTGGTCTCTTCGCCATCGCTCACGCTGATGGTGATGGTAGCCGAACCGGTTGCCCCAGCCAGAGGCGTGACCACCAAGGTCTTATCGGCACCGTCGCCAGTCAGAATGATACCAGTCGGATCGACCAATTCGGCATTGTCCGATTCGACACTGACGACCAGTTCTTCCACTGCCGTTTCAGCGTCACCAATGGTGAAGACGAGCGGGTCGGTGGCGGTGTCTTGATCAATCGTTTGATCGTCGACCGAGGTCACGGTTGGAACGGTGTTTTCGGCACCGACTTCACTTACGGTCAGCACGAAGGTTTCGACCGAAGTCTCTTCGCCATCGCTCACGCTGATGGTGATGGTGGCCGAACCCGTCGCACCTGCCAGCGGCGTGACGATCAAGGTCTTATCAGCACCTTCACCGGTCACGATGATCCCAGCTGGATCGACCAGTTCCGCGTTGTCCGATTCGACGGAGACCGTCAATTCTTCGGCAGCGGTTTCGGCGTCACCAATGGTGAACAGCAGTGGATCGGTCGCGGTGTCCTGATCAATCGCTTGATCTTCGACCGAGCTGATGGTTGGAGCGGTGTTGCCAACGCCCACTTCATTGACAGTCAGAACGAAGGTTTCGATCGAAGTCTCTTCACCGTCGCTCACGCTGATGGTGATCGTTGCCGAACCCGTCGCACCTGCCAGAGGCGTAACGACCAGGGTCTTTTCGGTACCGTCGCCGGTCAGAATGATGCCGGTCGGATCGACCAATTCAGCATTGTCCGACTCGACGCTGACGACTAGTTCTTCGACGGCCGTTTCGGCATCACCGATGGTGAAGACGAGCGGATCGGTAACGGTGTCCTGATCGATCGTCTGGTCATCGACCGAAGTGATCGTAGGAGCGGTGTTACCGACACCGACTTCGTTGACAGTCAGGACGAAGGTTTCGACTGAGGTTTCTTCGCCATCGCTCACGCTGATGGTGATCGTGGCCGAACCCGTCGCACCTGCCAGAGGCGTGACCACCAAGGTCTTTTCGGCACCGTCGCCGGTCAGAATGATACCGGTCGGATCGACCAGGGCGGCATTGTCCGACTCGACACTGACGACCAACTCTTCGGCAGCCGTTTCAGCATCGCTGACGGTGAAGGCCAGCGCATCGGTCGCCGAATCTTGATCGATCGTTTGATCGTCGATCGTCGTGATCACGGGCGGCGTGTTCTCGGCGACAACTTCCGAAACCGTCAACACGAACGTTTCGATCGTCGTTTCTTCGCCGTCGCTCACGCTGATCGTGATCGTGGCCGAACCGGTCGCACCTGCCAGCGGCGTGACGACCAATTCGCGATCGGCACCTTCGCCGGTGATCACCATGCTGGCCGCGTCGACCAGGTCGGTGTTGTCCGACTCAACCGAAACGGTCAGTTCTTCGGCAGCAGTTTCAGCGTCACCAATGGTGAATGCCATCGGATCTGTAGCCGTGTCCTGATCGATCGACTGGTCTTCCAGCGGCGAAATGGTAGGAACCGTGTTCGCAGCTTCCGAAATGGTCAGCACGAACGACTGAGCATCGGCCAGGCCATATTGATCGACAGCCAGAACGCGAATGATGTATTCGCCTGCTTCGACTTCCGCGCCAGGGGCGATCGAAAGCGTGGCTTCGCGACTGCCTGGTTCCTGGGTCAGAGTGACATAGTCAGGCGTTTCGACATCGAGCAGCAGGAACAGTTCGTCCCCTTCGTTCGGGTCGGTGGCGGTGATAATGAATTCATCACTCTGGCCTGCTTCCACTGCCTGGTCGGCAATTGGCAAAAGGTCTGGAGGATGATTCACCGCGATGGTGCTGGTAGCGACCGCACTTTCATATTCGCCGTCGCTTACCGAGATCTCAACCAAACGCGAGGCTGGATCCGCGTCCAGATTCGTGTTGTTGTAGGTCAGCGACTTCAGGGCGTTGGCGTAGTTTTCAGCAGTATCTTCGCCGGAGAGGATGATCGAGCCATCCGCGTATTCGACGGTGATATTGGTGCCTTCCACGTTGATCGAAAGCGACTCGGCTTCACTATCCATCGGATTGGTGAGCGTCACCTTGGCCGACTGAATCATGTCGTCGTTTTCGTCTGAGACCGTCAGATCGCTATCGACAACACTGACCGGGCCGTGACCAACCTGGAAGACGGCATCGTAATCGATTCCTTCCTGGTCTTCGCCATTGAGGTCGACAACCGGTCGGCCAACACGAACGTCGATTAGCAGCTCTTCGACGTCGGCACTGGACGGCTGGCCGTTTTCAACGGCAATGATTTTAACACTGTACAGACCTTCCTGCTCGGCAGTTGGGGTCCACTGGAAATCGCCTGAGAAAGTCATCGACATCCCTTCAGGCCGCTCGTCTCCATCGGGATCGAGCTGATACATGACCATCCTTGGCCCATCTTCCCCTTCCGTAACCGTTGCGCCCAGCTCGCTGAGATTGAAGCTCAGTGTTTCGCCTGCGAATACGGTTTGCGTGGGGACCGCTGACAAATCCAAGTCCAGCGGAGTTCCACTCAACATGCTGCGATCTTCCAATTGTTCCCCGAGAGAAGACTTGAACTTGGGGCGTTTGAATCGCATTGAGAATCTCCGTTTAATCAGATGGGCAATCGTGAGCCACGCTCCCTTGCGCAGCTGGTTCGAGTGGCATTGTGCGTTCGACTTGAGAAAGTTCCACGGTGCGAAAAGTTTTTTGGGAACTTACTTCACCGATAGCGTTGTCGAAGCTGATGAAAGAATTACGCTGCGATCGTAAATGCCTGATGAATGCACCTGCTACCAATCAGAAGCCGCTTCTTTCAGAGAGCGATTTCAAGTGCATCGTATTTGCCGTAAGTCCAGCGACAGCCCCTATTCTTGAAGACTTCGCGCGCAGTTTATCAAGAGGTCCACATCCATTGCTCATCAACATGTGGGCACCTATCTATGCATGCAGGTAGCACCCGGAAAATCTTTAGAATTCGACTCAAGTTATTGTCGCCAGTCCAAACTGTCCAACGATAGCAGCCCGCTGACTGGCAAGGGTGACCTACTCCGCTCGTGGGAGAATCACGCCCAAAACTAGCTTTTTGAAGCGAATCTTGGCGGAGAAGATGCCGCAGAAGAACGTTTGAATGAACGAATGAGCTGGTAAAACTCGCGACAACATGTCTCTTCACTGCGGAGAAACGCAATCTTCATTCGTTGCAGCAGTCGAGAAACCGCGCAAGCCCGCGCGTGAGACGCTGTCACCTTGGAAGTCAGATCGGCCGAGAGAAATTGCCGACCTCTTTATTGCTTCTCTTTCAGCACGCCGCCGATGACATCGCGATCGAAGTAGTTGATGCTCATGCCAGCATCGACAGCGATGTTCTGGGCCTGAATGCCGCTAGACCGTGGACTCAACAGAAAGACTGCCACGTCGGCGGCTTCTTGCGTGGTGAGTGCCGCCTTGCGAGGGATGACCTGTTCCGCAAACAGGTAGGCATCGACGTAGCCAGGAATCCCCGCCGAGGCCGACGTCTTTAACAAGCTTGGCCCGACCGCATTGAAGCGAACGCGCGAGAAGTTGCTGAAGCTCTTCGTCAGGAACGCTAGTGAAGAATCGAGCGCCGCTTTGATCGGCGCCATGAAACCGTAGTTCTCGCTGGCCATCCGGGTGGTCGAGATCGAAATCGTAACCACCGATGCGTCGGGATCGAACATGTCTTTCAACGCATTGGAAAGCTTCACCAGCGAGAAGCAAGAAATATCGACCGCTTGCAGAAACTGGGCCTTGGTCGTTTCGTGAAACGGCTTCATCCCTTCAGAGTAGTCGGCGAATGCAATCGAATGCACCAGGCCATGAATCGTTTGCCCGGTTGCCGTCAGTTCGTCACGCAGGCGATCGATCTGATCTTGATGTTCGACATCGCAAACCAATACCTGGCGATCGGCCAGCAGCTTGGCGGTCGATTCCTTACGGGCTTCGCTGCGGACGACATAAATAACCGTCGCCCCAGCTTCTTCCAGGGTCTTGGCGATATGCCAGGCGACGCTCTTGCGATTGGCGACCCCAGTGACGACAACGTTCTTGCCCGCCAGCTTCAGAAAATCAGACACGTTTACGACTCTTCGATCTGGGCAACGGTGCATGCGAAATCGAACCGCATGGCCAGCTTGCCACCGACGGTTACCTTGCCGGTCATGAAGAAGGCGTCCGCCATCCGTTCATTCAACTTGACGATCATCTCGATGAGGTCACCGGGACGCACCATTTTCTTGAACTTCACGTCGTTCAGCCGCGTAGCAACGGGAACGCCACCACCTTCGGTCACAAATTTGGACAACAAGATCGCGCCTGCCTGCATGGTTGCTTCACACAGAATCACCCCGGGAACCAGCGGATAGTCCGGGTAATGGCCCTGAAAAAAATATTCGTCAGGCGTGAATGTCTTGCGACAGATGATTTGATCTTCGGTCTGCTCGACCACTTCGTCGACCAGCAGCATAGGACCGCGATGCGGAATCGCGTCTTCGATGATAACCTTCGTCATGGATGCTAATTCCGTTAGTTGGTGCTGTCGGCGAGTTGCGAATTGGTGGACGCCTTCATGACGTACGAATCGACATCGTTCGCCACAATCACCCCGTAGTTAATAGCCCCCAGCCAGCCCGACATGATGATGCCAACGCTTCCGGCATGGTACAGACCTGGGATCTGTTCCGGCAGGGCCCGACTGACCGCCAGGCCTTCGAACTTCGTTCCGAAGCTGGAGCCAAGCTGATGCTTGGTGTATCGCTGGAAGGTCTTCGGCGTCGAGACTTCGACATGGTCGACACGTTCACGCACGTTGGGCACGTACTTCTCGAGCGCGTCGAGCGTCGTTTCTGCCAGGTCGTCTTTACTGACCTTGTACTCTTCTTCGGACAGATTCGCCCAATCTTCCCAGCGTGCATTCGTGCTGGAAACGACCAGCGAACGAGGCCGACCATCGGGACGGGTCCGCGGGTAATAGAACGAATAGGTACGGCTGGTGATGTCTCGGCTGAGCAGCAAATCGGTACGGAACGCAGGGGCCGTGCTGCTGAAGAGCAGGTCGCCTGTTTCTTCCGGAATCTGTTCGTCCGGCTTCATGGCGATGTAGACCTGCGTGCTGGAATTGTTGAGCCGCACTTCCTTGGCGTCTTCGATGAACTTTTTATCGAAGTGTTCTTCGCCGATCAGGTTGAAGATCGTCAGCTTTAGGTTCGAGTTCGACACGATCGCTTTGCAGCGAATCTCTTTGCCGTTAACCGTGACGCTTTTTACCTTACCGTTTTCCAAGTTGATTTTCTGCACGTCGGCGTTGATACGGACATCGACGCCTGACTTCTTCAGGTCTTCGTGCATCAACGTGATCAGGCGGTCGGTTCCCCCTTCAAACGTGAACACACCTTTGCTCATGAAATTTGAGAACACGATGCCATAGCTGATCGCCGGATCTTCCAGCGTCGAACCGTTGGCGTAAGTGATCGGCTCCATCAACAGTCGGACCACGTCTTCGCGACCTGGGAAGAACTTCTCGAACAGTTCCTTCGTGGTCGTGCCCTGATCGTCGTAGAAGTTCATTCCACGAGCCGTATCGAAGAATGCCTTGACGGTTTCTTCCGGAACGTTGAACTGCGAGATCAGCAGCTTGCTGAAGTCTTCGCGGTTGAAGGTCGTCGACAGCGAGAACATTGGGTTGTCGAAGCGAATGTTCTTCAACTGAACGATCGAATCGGCGATCTCGCGCGTCCAATAACGACGACAGCTTTTGATCATGCCAATCGGGAAACCATGCAGCGAGATGTCGAAGATGTGACCGCCTGGGCGTTTGAACCAGGTCGCCATGCCACCCAGCTTGTAGTGTTGTTCGCATAGCAGCACTTTGCGTCCCTGGCGAGCAAGCGTGTTGGCAGAGGTCAAACCTGCCAGGCCGCTGCCGATCACTACAACGTCGTATTCGTCCAGAGTGTCTTTAAGAAAGTCTTTCGCCATGATTTACCTGTTTTCCAAACGCTTCCTATCTCGTCGCCGCTTGGGCAGGGTTGCCCACGAACGAGGAGGCCCGTGAAACCGAGATCGGCGACTTTACGCGCCGAATCGCGAGTCGCTGCGTTAGCCTGCTTCCCGCAAGCAATAACGATTGGCCACCGACACTCCGCTCATGATCGAGCCAATGATGCCGACGTAACCTTGATCGGTTCCACAAATATAAAGGTTCTCGAGGTGCGTGGTGCCATCGAGATGTTTTTCTGGGGCACCATAAACGGCCCCGTTTTTGTGCCAAGTGTATCGATGAATCGTTTTCGGCGTGAACATATCCACCGCCACGACATGCCGCCGGAATTCTGGAATGAATCGGACGACGCTGTCGCTGATCAGATCGTACCAACGATTCTTTTCAAAGCGGTACCGTTCTTCCGGCATCGTGGCCCAACGTTCGTAGTTCGCCAGGGCGGTCACGCGAAGGTAACCTTCGTCGAGATTCGCTCCGTCCTGATAGTCGAAGTTATTGGGGGAACAGATCACGCCGGTGCGGACGTCGCATAGATCGTCTTCCGGCTTTTCCCAGTGGAACGTGTTCGAGTCGTTGAAGAAGACGATCGTCGAATCGTATCCAACTTCAACCGGTTGCTTCTTAATGACCGAGATCGTTTCGACGAAGCTCAACCGACCGGGCTCGCTCGGTGGTGGCTGGATACCTTCCTCGCACATCCGCATCGTTTCCCACCAACCGGCGGACGAAACCACTTTGCGGCCGAGTAGCTCAGTCCCGTCGTCCAGCTTCACGCCGACGCAGTTGCCATCTTCGATCTTCAGGGCAGAAACGCCCGTGCGAAGTTTCAGTTCGCCGCCGAGTTCGCGGAACTTTTTCACCAGGTTCTTCAGCAGCAGCCGTACACCTTTCAGCGGTCGGGCGAACCCTTCCATGTAGATGCTGCGGAACATAATGCAAAACTGTCCCCAGTCCATGTCCCGTTCGCGAGCATTGCCGTACCACATCAGCGGGCAAAGCAGCATCTCGACCAACAGCGGATCGGTGATGATCTCGGAGAGTCGCGTGCGAGCCGAGCCGGCGTAATTTTCCGCGGTGATATCGTCGTAGTCGATGATCTGGCCGCGGAGCCGGTCAAAGTTGTCGGCTTGCTTCGGAAAGCGTTGGGCGATTTCGCTGCGTAGAAGTTCGATGTCGTTGTCAAACTTCAGCTCGACGCCGGGAAACATCACCTTCGAGCCCAGTTGAGGGCAAAGAGCGAATTCGTCCCATTTGAAGCGAAGTTGGCGCAGAAGACGCCCGAGCGGCCCCTTCTTCTCGCCTTTCTGCGTGAAGTTGGTCACCGCGTGCAAACCGACATCGAAATCGCGGCCTGCCATGCGATAGAACGAGTTCAAACCACCGATGGTGTTATGTCGTTCCAGAATGCAGACGTTCTGACCGAAATAGGCCAGGCGAATGCCTGCCGCGAGCCCGGACATGCCTGCGCCGATAATGATCGTATCGTACATCGTGACGATGGAGCTCCGACGCTCGTAGGTTATGAGGAGTGGATCGAAGCGGAACGCAACGCACCGTAATTGGCTTCCATCGTCATGCCAAGGCGCGAAACGCGTTGCGTTTCACACCCTACGGATTTGCGTGGGACCTGCCTCTTGCGAGTTACAGGTCTTTCATCTTCGGCTCGAGATAGCTGACCGTGCTGGCCATCGAAGCGAGCTCTGGATATTCTTCTTCCGGAATCTGCACTCGGTGACGCTTGCGGAGTTCCATGACGATGTCTAGGAAGTCCATGCTGTCGAGTTCGAGCTGGTCGCGGAAGGGCTTGTCATCATCGATATCCGTGATGTCGTCATCCGGAGCGATGTCCCGCAAAATGTCCAAAATTTCTTCCCGGATTTCCGCTGGCGTCATCCCGATCTGGCTCCTTCAAGCGTCTATTACAGCTTTTTGATGATTACTACAGAGTTGATTCCCAGCATCCCGAACGAGTTGTTCAGAATGGTCTGGACTTTGCCAAGTTCTCGCGGCTGATTCAAAACCAACCCGTCGATGGCACACGCTGGATCGAGGTCGTCCACGTTAATCGTGGCGTGACAAACTCCATCCTGAAAGGCTGGCAGGTTTCCGGAAAGCTCAAGAGCCCCGGCGGCACCCATCGCGTGCCCAATGAAACTTTTTGTGTTGTTGATGAACGTGGTTTCGCTTTTGCCGAACACTTCGCGAATCGCCGTACACTCCTGCTGGTCGCCCAGGGTCGTGCCGGTAGCATGCGTGCTGACAATGTCGATGTCGGTGGCATTCAACCCGGCACGCTTCAAGGCCAGGTTCATGCATTGGACTTGTCGTTCAGGGTTCGGCAGCACGAAGTCGGTTGCGTCGGTGTTCATGGCATAGCCTGCCAATTCGCCGTAAATCTTCGCACCGCGTTTTTTCGCATCCGATAACCGCTCGAGCGTATAAATACAGCCACCTTCCGAAACGACGATGCCGTTTCGTTGGGTATCGAACGGACGCGAGGCCTTCGTCGGATCGCTATGCACGGCCAGAGCCCCCTGGCTCTTGAAACCGGCGAAGATCCCAAAGGTGTGGACGCTTTCTGAAACACCCCCAGCCAAAGCCAGATCGCATTCGCCCAAGCGAAGCATCTGAGCTCCTTGAATCAGGCCGGCATTCCCGGCGGCACAAGCAGCACCGATGGTGTAGTGCGGCCCCACAATGCCCATCGTCAGGCAGATTTCGCCGGCGGGATTGTTGGCCACGGTTCGTGGATTGTGGTGGTGCGACCAGAACGAGGTGTCGTAATCGTAACCCTTCAGGTTATAGACTTCGTTCTCGGTCTCGACATTGCCATGCTCGGTCACGCCTACGTAGACGCCGACCATGCTCTTATCAATGTTTTCCCATTCCAAGCCGCTGTCGGCGATCGCTTCGCCAGCACAGTAAATACCAATGCTGCCAGCACGGGTACCACGACGGATGTCACGCTTCTTCTGGTAGCGGGTCGCTTCGTAATCGCAGATACCAGCGAGGGTTTCGCCGATGTAACGGATCTCGTAGTCGGACACACCGCTTTTGCCACTGAGCAACGCCTCTCGATACTCAGCGTACGAATTGCCATTCGGAGCGGTCAGACCGACGCCCGTGATGACGATGCGCTGTGAATCGGGTAGTTGTTCGGCAGTGGCAACCATTTGCCCATCCTCGGCAATTTAACGGAAACCGTTCAAGCTACCGATTCCCAGGAACCTTGACAAGTCACCTGCGAGAAGCCAACTCGTCCGCCAGGCGACGCATTCCCTCTTCGGTCGAGACTTTGGGAGAGTATCCCAAGTCGTGTCGTGCCGCGGAGATATCGAAATAATGATGCGTTGCAAGCTGCCGCGCGAGGAACCGAGTCATGCGTGGTTCCTCGTTCATGCGTCCCACCATTTTGTAGGCGGTTTCCATCATAGCACCGGCATAATAGGCAACGTTTGCCGAAACACTTTTTCGGATCGGGGGGAGCCCGTCTAACGCCAGGATGTCGTTAATCCAATCCCAAAGTCGAACCGGAGCACCTTGAGTAACAAAGTAAGCCTTGCCACCAACCTTCTCTGGCGATTCGAGAAGTGCCCCGGCTGCTTGGATATGAGCCGAGGCAGCGTTTTCGACATAAACCATGTCGACGAGATTCTTGCCATCGCCCACAACCCGCAGTTTACCCGTTTTCGCACGGGCGATTAATCGCGGAATCAAGTGCTGGTCACGAGGTCCCCAGATGAGGTGTGGCCGCAAGGCACATGTGAGTAGCGTGCCAGGCTGATTTGCCGCCAGAACGGCCTGTTCCGCGATTGCCTTGGAATGCGGATAGTGGGCGAGCCATGTTTCGGGATAGGGAGCCTTTTCGTCGACTCCCTTTTGATCGGTCCCGTCGAAGGTCACGCTGGGGCTGCTGCAGTAGACCAGTCGCTCGACCTTCCAGGCCTTGCAGGCGGCGATGATATTGTCGGTGCCTTCGACATTGATGCCGTAGTAATCAGACCAACGGCCCCAGATGCCTGCGATCGCCGCCACGTGATAAACCACGTCGCAGCCCTTCACTCCCTTTTCGACGGCCGATGCGTCGCGCAGGTCTCCCTGGATGCATTCAACGCCGAGGCTCTCGAGATCAGGATAGCGTTGCCGCCCCAAGACACGGACCGATTCGCCATGCTGCAGTAGCTGCTCGACGAGATATCGGCCGAGGAAACCACCTCCGCCAGTGACTAGGACGCTCAAATCAGATTCCCCTGATACCGTCTTGGTTTAGAGGCCTTGAATCATTGACTTGGGAATCTGGAATCGGTACGAGCCACTCAGGCCGACCGCTTCGCCTGGCAGATCGAGGTACAGATTCTGAACCTTGTTCGGATCGAAGTCCTCAGGCACGTCGAAGACGATGCAATCGGTTCCCTCGTCCAGCGGATCGAACGTCTTGCTCGGTGTCCACCATTTCAGATCCTTCAAGTCGTCAAACTTGAGGGGATAGTACACGTTCTTATCGTCGTCCGAAAGCTGTGCCGTTCGGATGGCCCCACCCTTGGTGGTAAATTCGTTGCCATACCAGCTCTTGAAATCGAAGGTCTTGTTCGAGCGATTGGCCGTTTCCAGATAGATATTCACGAACGGACGGGACGAGGTTACGAGTTCGCCTTGCTCGTCACGCCCGCGGACTTCTCCCCAGTCGACGTGATTGACTTTGACTTTGAAGCCTTCCATGGTGGCCGAGTTCTTCGCTGGGATCCATTTGATGTGGATCTCCCCCTTTTCGGCGGCTTCCATCACGTCTTGAATTTGATTGCCGCTGTTGGCGACGCCGTCTGCTTCGTACGGTGTCTCGTTGACGACTTCATCGCCACCGGTACTGATCACACCGACCGAGACCAGCACGACAAACAGGACCACCGCCAGAAAGATCGGCAGCACAAACATGTACCCGATCTTCACAATCAAGTCCCAAGGAATTTCCTTGGTGGCCCCTTCTTCTCCTTCAGCTCCCTCTTCCTCGGTTGGCTGCTGATTCGGGTCAGCGGCCTTCTTTTTGGATGGCTTCACGCCTGGTGCCTTCGGCGTGATTACCGGCGGTCCGACTTGAGGTGCTGCCTGAGGGACGACGAACACCCCCTGACAAGTAGGGCATTTGACCTGAGTTCCAGCCGGACTGTTAACACTGAGCACGGTCGAACAATGAGGGCACTTAAGATGCATCGCAGGGAATTGCCTTGAAGGTGAGACGATGAGGGCAAACGTCAGTTTACCGGGGCAGGACCGAGTCGAGCCGATCTTCGGCCCATAGCGTTAGTTTTTCCCGGAAAATCTTCGAGTTATGACGAACGTCGACCGGAAAATTCGGGTGCAGCAGGAAATGCTCTATTCGCTGCGTCAGCCGGTTTTTATTGCCGATCTCTCGCAGTTCGTCCAGCAGAGTGTCAATCTCTTCCGGCGTATCGGGGTACATCCCAGGCCACGGCTGCACGATCACCACCGGGACCTGTTGGCCCGGTTCGCCAATCCCCACCAACGCACTCCGAAAGATCTTTTCGTGCGTGTTGAAGATCGCTTCGACCGGGATCGTATACATCGGGCCTTCTGCCGTTTGCAGACGGTGCGATTTACGACCACAGAACCAGAATCGGTCTTGCTCGTCGAGATAGCCGACGTCTCCCATGCGATGCCAGACCGCGTCGCCGTCGTAGATCTTCGAGCGACGCGTTGCCTCTTCACTGGTTGCATAGCGCCGCGTGATCACCGGTCCATGCACGATCAGTTCGCCAATTTCACCACGCGGCAGCGGCTGAACCTGATCGACCGATTCGATTGCCTCGTCCGTGATGGCGATCACCTGCCAGTCGATGCTGCGGAAGCGTGTGCCGACACAAGTCCCGCCCCCTTCGCTCGATTTCGCCGAGGTTTCTTCCAACACCTCAGTCGCGGAAATCGAAGCCACCGGCAACGCTTCGGTCGCACCGTATGGCGTGTACATCTCGGCATTGGGTGCCGCTTTTTTCATCCGCTTTAACACGTGCGGTGGCACCGGAGCCCCTGCTGACAGAACCCGCTTCAGCGAAGGCATCCATAAACCTTCGCGTTCGCAGAACTGCCCCACCGAGTTCCAGACCGCCGGCGAAGCGAACGACTGCGTGGCGTTCCAGTCGTCGACCGCTTCCAAGATATTGCGAGGGTCGACGGTTGCTGGCCGGCTGAAATCCATTTCCGGAATGACCGAGGTGACTCCCATCGCGCTGTTAAACAAGCCAAACAGCGGGAAGCCTTGCACATCGACATCGCCGGGCTGGATGTCGTAACGTTCTTGGATGAATTGCACCTGGCGGCGGAAGCCTTCGTGACGGAACTCGACACCTTTCGGCGGACCGGTACTTCCGGAGGTGAAGATAATCGCGGCTTGATCGTCCGCTTCCGCAGCGAACGGTTTAAAGTCGCCCACATCGGTCTGTCGAAGTTCTTCAACCGTCGGACCGCCCCAAAACCAGCGACGTCCGGCGGTGACATTCCACTTGGAATCACGATAGCGTCGACCACACAGCTTGCGGATCGCATGCACGATCGGAATCGCGACGAAGCCTTGCGGTTTGACTTGATCGAGACAGGAAAGCACATTCTTCTTGCCCATGCCAGGGTCGATCAGAATGCTGACGGCGCCAACCTTATACAAGGCGAAGACCAGAGAGACGAAGTCGATCCCTGGCCGGACCATCAAGGCCATTCGCGTCCCTGGCACAACTCCCATCTTCGCCAGGCCGGCCGCAATAACAGTGCTGTCTTTTGCCAAATTTGCAAACGTGATCGTGTCGTATCTTCGCTTGCCCGAAGCGTCTCGTTTCCCGGCGACAGCAATGGCGATACCATCAGGCTGTTGCGTGGCAACTTCATCCAGAAGTAGTCCCACGTTGAAGATCGTGTCAGCCGCGTTGGCTTCGAGCATTTAGATTCTTCCTACGACAAAGCGAATAAGCTCGGCAGCGATGTCGACGTCGCATGCCGCCGACAAGCCTTTCCATCCTGGAACAGCGTTGGCTTCGAGTAAATACCAGCCCCCTTCCCCATCCGGCAGGAAGTCGAGGCCCGCGATCACCAATCCCAATGCTTCGACCGCACGGCGTGCCTGGTCGGCGATCTCGGGCGGGATCGGCTCTGGCGTGGCGGTCGCGCCGTGACTGAGATTCGTCCGCCAATCGCTCTCGCTCGATCGTCGCATGCCCCACATCTGATTTTCGAGCACCAAGACTCGCAGATCATAGCCGGGATGGGAGATGAATTTCTGTAGATAGATGACCTGCCCCAATTGCTGGAGCGTTTTGAAGACGCGATGCGCGAGATCCGAACTTTCGACCCGCATGATCCCCCGTCCTTCGCCGCCGAAGATTGGCTTGACCACGACCGAAGGGCCCAGCATCTCGTACGACTGCATCGCTTCCTGCCAGGTCTGACAGACGTGCGTCTCGGGCACCCGGAAGCCTGCCTCGGCGAGGATCGACAGCGTGAGATACTTGTCGATCGCCATTTCCATCGAGCGTGGCGGATTGACCACCAGCACGCCCTGACGCTGCAGGGCCGCCAAGGCATCCATCCGGAAGACCACTTGTTCCAGCGAACCAGGCGGCATCGTCCGTACGATCACCGCCTCGAACCCGCCCGAGATCTTCACGCCGGCATCAATGCACTCCGATCCGCCGATCTGGCTGCGGAGTGCTCCGAAATCGAGTCGTTCGACTTCGGCCAAACCGGTCGCCGCTCGCTGCAAATCACGGAAGTACCAGCTATCTTCGTTCGCTAACACGCCAATGCGTGGCAGTCGGGAAATCGAACTCACGGCGAGACTTCCTGGCCAAACGATCGTGCCAGCACGGCTTCATCATGTTGTCCGAAGATCGTCGCTTTACCATCAACCAGGCTGACCAGGCACACCTCGGCAGGGCTGAACAGCAACGGATCGATCTGATAGAAATCGAACTTCGCGTCACGCAAGATCTGCTCGAACGGCTTGCCATGCATTGCAGACGAACTACTAGGAAGCTGCTCGCCGAAGGACCGCAGGTTCTCCGATGTTTCATGAACCCAGAGGGTGACCGTCCCCCCATACAGGATCGCGTCATTCGTTCGCCCTATTCCCACGACGTCGTCCGCAGCGACCGGTGGCAGCGGGGCTGAGCCGTAGCCGCTGGCGATCTTCGAGAGATCGAACTTCAGCTCGTGCAGCTTATGCAGACATGTCTCGACACTCCGGGCAACCACCTGGACATGACCCGCCAGGCTGGCCGTGCGAGCCGCCAGCAAGACCAGGTTCCGGGGATCAATCTGGCAATCGGCGGCGATTTTGCGACAAACTTCATCGCCGGGAAGCTGCGACGTCTCCAGCACACCGACGGCAACCGGGTAGTCGTCCACCAGGTTCATCGCTTGAATTACTGGCTCTTTGGCCGCTTTGATTCGCATTGGGCCGGAACCCATTCCAAAGAAGTCGCCCGCTTTGATCTGCCAGCCAGCATATTGCGAAGCAATGCAAGCAAGTTCTGGCCGATCGGTGGCGACGTTCACCTGCAGTCGCGTGCCAGGTCCGGTGGTGGGTGTGAAGTCGACTTTTCCCAGCCCTGCCAGGCAGATCTCGGCCAGCAGACGGCCAGCTTCCAAGCCGCCGAGTCTGGACGAAACGCCCAGATCAAGGACCTTCGCCCCGCAATCAACCTGAATCAGTTGAGCCCCAACTTCGGCGGGGGCATCGATGATCGGCTGCACCAGGGCATGGGCCCGTTGGTTCAATTCCAAGATGGTCTCCTCTGCGTGCGAATGCGTCGTTCGTCCGGTGATTTCCCATCTTCCACCTCTTTCCTGTCTGCTGCAACGAGGCGTCTGGGGGATGGGGGGAGCGCTATTGACGCTTTTTGCCGGGTTCTCCTATACTCAGGCGCTTGTTTGTAAGCAATTCCTATGAAACGCTTTAGTGGCAGTCTTTCCCCTATCGCGTTTCCCGTGGCAACCACTCAAATAGCGTTGAATCTGCGATGAAGTCGGAACGTCGGCACGAAATTCAAGAGAATTCCCTGGCCCACTTTCTCGAAGGAATATTCGAGTCGGCCAAGCCTCACGCCAACATGATTGGTGGCGTGATCCTCGCTCTTCTGCTTGGCTATCTGGCCTACATCATCCTGAATCAGGAAAGCAGCACGGTCGAAGACGCCGAGTGGAGTGCCGTTTACACGACTCTCGACCAGTCGTTCCGCGTGGGTGAAGATGACGTCAAGCGTCAGGAGATCGCCCAGGAATTCGCGACCATTTCGACCGATTACGGCGATACTCGTCCTGCTTTGTGGGCCGAGTACTTCTACGGTCAGCAGAACCTGACCCAGGCCAGCGACGTCGCTTTCAGCGATCCGCAATCCGCCGCTGCCGACATCGAACGTGCCATCACTTCGTTCCAGAAGGTCTACGATTCGAGCGATCTGCCGGTCCTGAAAGTGAAAGCTTTGTGGGGTCTGGCCGATGCTTACGAACTGCAAGCCACCAAAGAATCGCTGGGCAAAGCCAAGTCTTCGTACGAAGAAATCATGGTGATTTGGCCCGATACCAACACCTCGCGTGCCGCTGAAGAACGCATCGAACGCCTCGACAACGCCGGCATCGACAGCTTCTACGCCTGGTATCGCGATCAAGACTTCGCTGCTCACGCCGCGGAAATCGAACGCGAAAATCGTGCTCCACTGCAAGGCACCGTTCCTGGTCTCGAACCAGATGGTCCTGGCGGCACCATGTTCGACAATCCAACGGGTACCACCCCAGGTGCTGCGAACCCACTGTTCACGCCAAGCATGGACTTGAACGCCCCTGGTGATGCTCAGCCGAAGCCATCCAGCTTCACCGAAAAGGAAGAAGCAGCCACCGCTGAAAAGCCAGCCGACGAAGCGAAGCCGGAAGGTGACAAGCCTGCCGAGCCCATGACCGAAGCTGCCGCGGAACCGGAAAAGAAGGCCGAAGAAGCCGCCAAGCCAGAAGCCGAACCGATGAAGGAAGCTGCGGCGACCGAAGAGAAACCGGCTGAAGAAGTAAAGGCGGAAGAGCCTGCCAAGGAAGAACCAGCGAAGGAAGAAGCTGCCAGCGACGAGTCGAACTAGGCTCTCAGGCCAGTTCTGCTGGCCGGCAAATCTCCTTAGAATACCCTCCATGGCCACGATTGTTCGTGGCCATGATTTGTTTTAGCCCCAGAAATATCGAGACGGACAACCGCACCTCGAAGCCCATGCGATACACGGTCGACAACGCAGATGCCGGACAACGGCTAGATCAGTTTCTGGCGAAGAAGATCAACCGAGCCAGCCGCGGCCAGGTTCGCGAAGCGATCGACGACGGACAGATCACCGTCAACGATCAAGCTCAGAAGCCGTCGTATAAGCTGCGAGCGGACGATGTGATCGATTACCCACAAATCGATGCCCGCGAAGAAGAGCAAACGCCAGAACAAGTCGATCTCGACATTCTGTACCAGGACGAGCACCTGGCCGCGATCAACAAGCCGGCCGGCATGGTTACGCACCCTGCGAAAGGGCACTGGGATGGTACGTTGACGGCGGCCTTGCTGGCGAAGTTCAGCCAACTGAGCGATATCGGCGGCACGTCGCGTCCTGGCATCGTTCATCGACTCGACCGCGACACGAGTGGTGTGCTGGTAATTGCCAAGAACAACGAAGCCCACCAGGCCCTGAAGCAGCAGTTCCACGACCGTGAAACGGAGAAGGAATACTTCGCCATCGTGACCGGCTGCCCCGATCGCGACCGCGACATGATCAACGAGCCAATTGGTCCGCACCCGCGGTATCGCGAACGGATGTCGATCGTTCGCGACGATCCTGCCGGCAAAGAAGCCCAAACGTTCTACGAAGTCGCCGAGCGTTTCGACGGGTTCTCGGTCTTCAAGGTGATGCCGAAGACGGGCCGGACGCATCAGATTCGCGTTCACCTGGCGCACGTTCGCCATCCGGTTCTCTGCGATCGTGCTTACGGTAGCCGTGCTCGAATCACGCTTGGTGAAATCGCTCGCACCGAAGACGCTCAAATCGTGCTTGGTCGCACCGCCCTGCATGCTCGCCGTTTGAAGATCACCCATCCGGTGAGTGGCGAGCCGATGGAATTTGAAGCCCCGATTCCGCCCGATCTTCACTCGACGTTGGAAGTCTTGCGCAAGTTCCGCTCGCTATAGTCGCGAGGTTCGGGATATAGCAGGTCCATCATGTCGTGGGTACCGATGGCTCGCGTTGTGTAGAACAACTCGCCGGCACCATAGCCCGCTGTCGCTCCCAGGTAGATCGCCGCTCCACGCACGCGGTCAAAGATGTAATCTTTCGCCGGTGGAAACTGGGTCTGATAGCAGCGAACGCTCTCGAGTTTGCGATCGAGACAATCGGTGATGTCATGCACAAAGCTTCCCGGGGCGTCGAGCTTGTGAATCGGCTCGAAGGCAATCTTGTAGTAGAGCTGCCGCCCGATCGTATGCACTGGAAGGTGGTCGAACGTTTCGTCCCACTTCGTTAGCCGCGAATAGAAGACCGCCGCATCGGTGATCTGCATCGCCTGCCAATGATCGGGCGACGCCATCGGCGTGCGATCGCCGAAGCCGATCACCACCTTCGGACGATACTTGCGAAACTCTTTCGCCAACGCGACGCGGGCCTCGAAGCAATCGAACAGCCGGCGATTGGGCAGATCGAGCGTGATTCGCTTCGAGACTCCCAACACCTTGGCCGCCGCGGCAGCTTCGGCCAGTCGCGTCTCTGGATCGGGAGAACCGGGTGTTGGCTCGCCGTCGGTCAGATCAATGATCGCGACCGAATGCCCTTGATCGGCCAGCTTGGCGAGCGTTCCGCCGCAGGCAATTTCGACATCGTCCGGATGGGCTCCCACGGCGATGATATCAATCTGAGGGTACTCTTTCTCGACGTCGACCATGCTTCTTCTTTCTTCCTTCGGCAAGTTGCGATTTCCCTTCTAAGTCTTTGGTTCTTGGCTCGTCAGGTCAATCACTGTTCGCCGTAATCCCACAAGGCATGGCGAAAAATGGCTGCTTCCTGCTACGATTCTCATGTGGGGCCCCTCGGCTGGTGTACAATGCGGCCCTGCGATCCGACTTTCAGATTTCTCATTCGCCGCCTTAAAGCAGAATGCCATGCCTCAGCCTTACGATGCTTCGTTGATTACCGAAGGGACTGTCAACGAAGAGAACATGAACCTGATCCAGGCCGTCACGCAAGACGCGGCAGAATACTTGGATCTTTCGCTCGAAGAGGACACGCCTGACGCGATTATCGCCAAGGTGAACGAGACGATCCGCGATATCAAACTCGACCGCGGCAATCCGTTTCCCGAAGGGGAAGATATCGAGATCTTGCTAGGCTGCCTCTGGGCTTCGCAGTTGATCAAAGCGATGGACTTCGCCTGGGTCGAAATCGATTTCAACGACGAAGCCGACACGAAAGCGATCGGGCTGGTCTCGCCCACCCGTAATATCGCGATTTACCCGTTTAGCTTCGTCCATAGCTGCTTAACCGCCGGCGTTATTTGCACGATCGCGTTGTCGTACAACATGCTCAAAGAGAACGGCGTCGAGAGCTATTACGAGCCGAAGCAATATGGCGACCTGATGGCCGATGTCCATCACATCGTTCCGCCAGAAGCGTAGACTCGCACCATTTGGTTTCAGGCACTACTTGCCCTGAAACTTCTTCACCGCAGCCACGGTCACTTCAGGGTAATCGGTCGCGAACGATTCGACGCCCAGTTCCAAGAGCTGGGTGTACGCTTCTTCGTTCGAGCATTCCCACGGCAGCGTTTGAAACAAGATGCCACGTTGCTTCAGTTCATCCCGAACCTCGGTCAGAAACTTCTTGGAAGGGGTGAAAGGATCGTCACTCTTCAAGTCTCCCACGCGAACGTGGATTTGAAGCTGCGTGATGCCGTCGAAGTTGCCCTTCCGAATTTCAGCCAGCTTGGCGGTGAGCTTCTCTTCGCTGCCACCATTCCAGCAAAGCGTCTGGGACTCGGGCACACGCTGCTTCCACTGCTGAATCAACTCAGGATGCGTGGTCGTGTAGATGACCTGCGGAGCGACCTGATATTTCCGAATCAACTCAATCAGCTGCGTCTGATCGGCGGTCTTGATATCGAGGTAAAGCATACGCTCGGGTCGACCCTGCATCGCGGCGAAGATCGATTCGAGCTTGGGCACCCTCTGCCCTTCAAACTGCTCGCCACGGAACGATCCCACTTCCAGATCGGTGACCTGAGCGGCGGTCATGTTCTCGATCTTCTGGCTTTTCAGCGCGTCGTCGACGTTGCCAACGACACGCTTCAGATCGCCGTCGTGAAAACAAACAATCACCCCATCCGAGGTTGTTCGTAAGTCCGCTTCCGGCGTGACGCCAAGGCTCCAGCTGTATTGGAAAGCCTCGAGCGTGTTCTCGGGCTGGGCGATCCCGGCTCCGCGGTGGGCTTGGATCATGAATGGCTTTTCATCCGCCATTCCGATCGAAGCAAATCCCACTACCAAAGCCAGGCACAAACTTCGCAGGCAACCAAACATCGGCGATCGTCTCTCTTAAAGGAATCCAGCGGTCGCGATTTACTTCTTCAGCGGCTTCTTGGCACTCACCAGGAAGGTCGGATTGGAGGCCTCGAAACGGTGGCGTTCCAGCTGATAGGTCGCGTGCGAGATATTCACCATCGTCACCTTGGCCTGATCCATCTGCTGGTCAAATAGCTGATGCACGTCGGCCAGGTTTTCGATACTGCTGAGATTGCAGACGATGCGTCCGCCGGGCTTCATACGGGTAATGGCTTGTTCACAGATGCCTCGCACCTGACGCCCAGTTCCGCCAATGAAGACGCAGTCAGGATCCGGCAGGTCGGCCCACGCGTCGGGAGCCTTCCCCAGGATGGCCTGCACGTTGGTAACACCGAAAGCGTCGATATTGGTGCGGATCAGGCCGTGATCTTCCGCATCCATTTCAATCGCGTAGATACTTCCTTTTTCGGCGATCATGCCTGCTTCGATCGAAACGCTGCCGCTACCAGCACCGATATCCCACATGACACTCGATTCGCCCAGGTCCAGCAATGACAATGCAATACAGCGGACTTCCATTGGCGTCAGCAAGCCACGTTTCGGCTTCGACTGACGGAAGACATCGTCCGGGTTGCCGAACTTACGCTTGCCAACCAGCGACATCGGACGATCGGGCACGTCTGGCTTGCGAACGAGAATCATCACGTTCAATGGACCAAAAGTCTGCTCGCTAATCTCTTTCAAATCGCCCTGGGTCACGCATTCGTTGGGCGAACCAAGGTTCTCGCAGATGTAGGCATGAAAGTAATCGAGATTGTGCCCGAGCAAAGTCTTCGCGACTTCGGCTGGCGGAATCGCTTCGGTTGTGAACAAGCCAATCGCTTCCGAGATGCGCGCGGCGGCCACAACCGATTCGAGCGGCTGATTGGCGAGGTTCGCCAGGTGAGCGTCGTCCCAGCTCTCTTTGATTCGAGCAAACGCCAACTGCATGCTGCTGACGTGCGGGATCACATGGAAGCGATCTTTTCCGAGCTTATCGCAAAGATACTTCGACACCCCGTAGAACAATGGGTCGCCACTGGTCAGAAGAACGACGTTGCGATCCTGGTACTTTTCCAGGGCTTCGACGATCTCGCCCAGGTCGCCGCTGACCGGCACCTTCTCGGCAGAGACTTTTTCAACGTGACCAAGGACCTGCGGATTGCCGATGATCGCCTGAGCATCGCCCAGGATCCGTGTCGATTGGCTGGTCAGCCCCTCGAAACCGTCATCACCAATGCCAACAATATAAATTTTGGGAGACGTAGTCACCGATTGTTCCATTACCAAGCGTCTGAATTAGAAAAGACTTGCGTCGATTTTACGAGATGCGACCATCCGTGGAAAGTTCACCCAAGGGGAACTCCCGCTCCCACCTTTGCAAGGAACCAAGATGCCCACCGCCTGCGTAACTGCTCCGCACTATCACCAACCGAAGCACGACTACTACGACATTCTGACCCGCGCGGGGTTCGAGGTACGCTTCATCGATCCGAAACAGCACGACCTAAGCGACGCCGATACGCTTTTAGCCCAGCTGGACGGGGCCGAAGTCACCATGTGCAGCATGGAACCGTACACGCCAGAGGTAATGTCCCGTTCGAACCTGCGTGTTATCTGCCGATTTGGTGTCGGATTCGATGCCATCGATGTATCAGGGGCCACAGCGGAAAACATCGTCGTCTGTCGCACGACCGGGGTGCTTCAGCATTCGGTGGCCGAGCAAACACTTGCCCTCCTTTTCGGGGTGATGCGCGACGTGGTCCGCCGGGACCGAGCCGTCAGGGAAGGAAAATGGAGTCAGCCTCCCCTTCCCCGCCTGCATGGAAAAACGATTGGCCTGCTGGGCCTCGGATCGACCGGCCGCTGTGTTGCTGACAAAGCACTGGGGCTCGGCATGAAGGTGATCGCCTATTCCCCATCGGGACGCCCCTCTCCCGGCGTCGAAATGGTTTCGCTCGAACAGCTCTGGCGTGATTCGGATGTGCTGAGCATCCATGCTCCGCTGATCCCTGAGACGCGGAATATCGTCAACGCTGACACTTTGGCGAAGATGAAACCAGGTTCCGTGCTGATCAACACGGGTCGTGGTGGTCATGTCGACGAAGCTGCCCTGGTCGAGGCCCTCAAGTCCGGCCATTTGCTGGGTGCCGGGCTCGATGTCTTTCAGGAAGAACCAACGCCGGCGGATAACCCGCTGTTGAAACTCGACAACGTCGTGGCGGCGCCGCACATCGCTGGGGGCGATCACGAAGCTCTCTACGATATCCCTGTGCTGGCCGCACAGAATGTTGTCGATCTGTACGAAGGGCGCTGGCCGGCCGAGAATATCGTCAATGCCGAGGTACGGCCAACCTGGAAGTGGTAAATCGCTGTTTCAGCGTCTGACCTTTTCGCGCAAACGGGATAAATTCGCCGAGAATCGTGGGCGATTTCTGCTGCGTGGCCAGTTTCAGGGTGTAGGCTCCATGGAAACGTCCCTTCAATTGCCCGGTCATCCCGAGGAAAAGCAATGACAACCATCCAATATATGCATGTTATCTTGTCGGCGATCATGATGATCGTCCTGACGACCCCCACGATCTTCGCTTGCTCGCGGATCTTGTGGAATAACAACGGCGTGGGTGTCTTCAGCTCGCGCACGATGGACTGGCCCGAATCGACTGAGCCAACGATCCTGGTCTTTCCGAGTGGCATCGAACGCGACGGCGGCATTTTGGCCGGAACGACCGTGTTCCAAGAAAACCCAGCCAAGTGGACCTCGAAGTACGGCAGCATCATCACCAGCGTCTATGGCATTGGCACCATCGATGGCATGAACGAAAAAGGGCTTGGTGTTCATGGGCTATACCTCACGGCGACCGACTACGGCAAACGTGATGCCTCGAAGGCTGGCGTGCACGCAGGCCTGTGGGCTCAGTACATTCTGGACAACGCCCAGAACGTCGAAGAAGCGTTGGCACTGAACGAACAAATCCAAGTCATCATGGTCGAGGCTCACGGCCGCGAAGCTTCCATTCACCTGGCCTTGGAAGACGCCAGTGGCGACTCGGCCATCATCGAATACATCGATGGCAAGCCGGTTGTGCACCATGGCCGTCAGTACCAGGTCATGACCAACGACCCAAGCTACGACCAGCAGCTCGAGATGTTGTCGAAGCTCGACTTCTCAAAGCCTAGCAGCGACTTGCCCCTGCCTGGCAACGTAAACCCGCGCGACCGCTTCCAGCGTGCTTCGTACTACGTGAAGCTGTTGCCGAAACCGAAAGATAGTGTCGAAGCGGTGGCCGACGTGATGGCAATTGCTCGCAATGTTTCGGTTCCATTTGGTGCCCCTTACAAGAACTTCGGTGTCTACAATACCGAGTATCGCACGGTGATGGACCTGACCAACCAGCGTTACTTCTTCGAGCTGACGACCAGCCCGAACGTGCTTTGGTTCGACGTGAAGGCCCTCGACTTCTCGCCAGGTGCCGCGGTCCTGCAGCTGGATCCTTACAAGAACAAACTGGCCATCAGCGGCAACGCAACCGACGCCTTCGAGAAGCTCGAAAAGGCTCCGTTCTAAGAACGTTTGATTGGATTATCCACCAAGAAACGAAAGCGGCCCTCGCAGATTTGCGAGGGCCGCTTTTTTCGTGTGTTTGTCGGTCGCGTTCAGGACTAGGCCTGGAACGATTGACCACAACCGCAGCTTCGGGTCGCGTTCGGATTGTTGAACGAGAATCCGCGGCGATCGATACCGTCGTAGAAGTCGACCGTAGTGCCATCCAGGTAGAGGGCATGCTTCTTGTCGACCACAACTTCCACGCCGTGGAAATCGTACTTGGTGTCTTTGTCCGTGTCGAAGTCCTGCGTCAGCGTCAAGCTGTACGAGAAACCGCTGCAACCGCCGGCGGTGATGCCGATACGCAGCTTGGTGTCGTTTTCGTGCTTCTGGTCTTCCAGGATTCGCTTGACTTCGTCGGCCGCTTTTTCGGTGATGACGACTGCCATGTTTTGAGTACTCCAGACGTTATTAACGCAAACTTGTATGTGTTTATTATTATCGATGCCTTGATCCGGGAAAAGGGTGCAAAAAATCTTGCCGAAACAATCCTGCTCCCTTTTTCGGTAGCTTACCCCAAATACGAGGGTCCATGGGGCTTTTTGCCGGAACAATTCGCATCAAACGATCAGCTTGCGAAGTTTATCTACCGCATTCGACACAACGTCAACGGCAAATTCGACTTCCGAGACGGAATTGAACCTTCCCAGGCCAAATCTCAGGCTGCTGCGGGTCAAATCCTCGGACAGCCCCAGAGCCCGTAGGACATGGCTGGGCTGGGGATTCGCCGAGGTGCAAGCCGAACCGCTCGAGACGGCAATCTCGCGGACATTCATCATCAACGCCTCGCCGTCGACCTTTTCGACCGCGAAGTTGAGATTGCCCGCCAGGCGGACTCCCGGGCGATCGAGTTCGGGCCCATTGAGGTGCAAACCTTCGATCCGCTGCTGAAGTCCCTGCCACAACTGCTGTCGCAATGCCGTCAGACGAGCGGTCTCTTCGCTCATTTCTGCGACCGCCAACCGAACCGCTTCGGTCAAGCCAACAATGCCTGGCACATTGAGTGTGCCGCTGCGGATGCCTCTCTGTTGGCCACCACCCAGGATCGACGGCTGGAGCCGCACACGGGGTCCTGACTTACGGACGTACAACGCCCCGATACCTTTCGGTCCATAGACTTTATGGGCCGAGAAACTCATCAGGTCGACGCCCAACTTCTGGACATCGATCGGAATCTTGCCGACAGCTTGCGTGGCATCGCAGTGGAGCAGCACGCCGGCCTGTTTGCAGATCGCTCCGATTTCGGCCAAAGGATGGATCACGCCAATCTCGTTGTTGGCCAGCATGATCGAAACCAGACCGGTATCAGGCCGGATAGCATCTTCGACTTGCTGTGGATCGAGATAGCCGGCCCAAGGGTCCCCCTTTTGCCGTGGAGCCAACCGCGAGACTTCAAAGCCTTGATGCTCGAAATGTTCGATCGGATCGAGCACCGCTTTGTGCTCGGTCGTGACCGTCACGACATGGTCACCGCGACGGCGACGCTGTGTCAGCACGCCTGCGATGGCGAGGTTGTTGCTCTCGGTCGCCCCGCTGGTGAAGACGATTTCGCTAGGCTCGGCATTCAGAAGGGTGGCGAGCGATTGCTGGCAAGATTCGACCAACTGCTTCGCATCTTCCCCGAACAAATGCCCGACGCTGGAAGGATTGCCGAAGACCTGCGTAAAGGTCGGGAGCATCGCTTCCAGCACGCGCGGATCGACAGCCGTCGTGGCATGGTTGTCGAAATAGATGGGCATCGGCTCGGGCCGCTTTCGTACCGAAGAAACCTGGCGAAGTAACGATTCCCCCTATCATACGCCCCGCAGGTCGTATCTCGCTACTTGCCAGAGATTCGCCGCTTGGTCCGCAGGCGTTTACTTGCCGTAAATCGCTTGCAGGCAAATGCTCGACCAGGTCTCGAATTCTTCGAGCTTCGTCAGCATGTCGTTCACGGGGCGAAATCCGGCATCGAGGATGTCTTCTTCGTTCGGCAGAACTTCCGGACGCTCGATTTTGCAAAGATAGACCACACCCAGGTGGACACGTCCGACTTCGCTTTCGTCGTCGTTGATCAGGCCGGCACAGACCATTTCGTGTGGCGCGTTGAAGGTGACTTCTTCGGCCAGTTCGCGACGCATGCCTTCCTGAAACGGATCGTGCGAATCGCTGGGTGCGTCTTCCGACGAAACGTGACCGCCGATGCCAATGCTGCGTTTGCTATGCAGACGCGATTCGCCTTGGCCCTTACCACGCACGTACTGAAAGACATGCTTGGAGCCCTGATCGTCGACGTACTCGAAGATCACGTAAGGAATGAGCTGCTTGAATTCCGGCGACTTCTCCATGATGTCGCGAGGACGAAAGCTCATCTGCTCTGGCGTCAAAAGCTGGTCGAGGTAGTGTTCGACCTGGTCGCTGAATCCCTGGAACTGACCGATCTCGTGGAACTTTTCCGTGGGAACCACGAGTACCTGTTCGACTTCTGCGATGCTCATCTTCTACCCTTCCATGTGGGGGAAACTATGTGCGGGTCCAAGGGGACATCGTATCGAATCGCTAGCACGGGATCGACACCCCCAAACATTTTCACAGGCGGGCTTTTTGTGACCAGCCACGATGGCACGTCACGACAAGCACTTTGCGCTGGTTGGCATTCGTGGTGATGCTTTAAAATTTACCGCATATACCACGGGAAATCATCCCAAGAAATGAGAAGCATTCCTTCGAAACGTGAAAGAATTCCCCAATGGTGGCCTGCGATCGCATGAAATCGCAGGCCGATTGAGGTTTTAAATCTTCCCTTAGAGGATCAGCATCGCGTCGCCGTAGCTGTAAAAGCGATACTCTTCTCGGATCGCTTCGCGGTACGCCTGGCGAATGAGCTGATCACCCCCAAAAGTGCGAACCAGGATCAACAAGGTCGACTTCGGCAGGTGGAAGTTGGTCAGCAAAACGTCGACCGCTTTGAACTCGTAAGGTGGTCGAATAAACAGGTTCGTCTTGCCACTCCAGGGCTGAAGTTGACCTTCGGAGGCCGCCGTTTCAAGCACGCGAGTCGCGGTCGTTCCCACGGAAACGACCCGGCCGCCATCGGCTTTGACCTTCGCCAGGTGATCGACCGTTTCCTGGTTGATTTCGCCGAATTCAAAGTGCATCTCGTGCTGATCGATGTTGTCGACACCGATCGGGCGGAACGTCCCCATTCCGACGTGCAGCGTGACAAACTGCCGATCGACCCCCTTGGCGGACATCTTGTTCAGCAGTTCGTGCGTGAAATGGAGCCCTGCCGTCGGAGCCGCTACGGCCCCAGGCGATTCGGCGAAGACCGTTTGATAGTCCTTCCAGTCGTCCGGCATCATTTCACCACCGCGAATATAGTGCGGCAGCGGCACGCGTCCGACTCGTTCGAGCAAGTCGAACGGCGACTCTTCGCTCAGCGGTTTCACGGCCCATTGGCCGCCACCCAGGTTGGCCAGAAGTTCCAGCTCGACATCTTCGCGGGCCTCGCGATTTTCAAGCACGACTTTCTCGCCCGGTTGGATTTTGCCGCGAGTTTTCGCCAGAACAAGCCAATTGCCGTTGGCATCGGTCTCGACGAACAGCCCCTGCCAACGACCACCTGTGGTCACGCGTCGCCCCATCAGACGGGCCGGAACTACCTTGGTGTTGTTCAAAACCAGGCAATCGCCCGCCCCCAGCAGATCTGGCAAGTCGCGGACATGCTGATGCGTGATTTCCTGAGTCTGGCGATTGACGACCAGTAATCGCGCGTCGGTCCTTTTCTCCAAAGGTTGCTGCGCAATTAAATCGGAAGGAAGATGGTAGTCGTACTGGTCGATACTGGTCATAGAGCTTTCGGAATTCCTCGGTAAATCCACAGTCCACGCCCATCCAAAGCGTGGTCCAAGGTTGAGTATATGTCGCCAGCGGGGAATTCGACTAGAGCCTGTTCGGGTCTAACCCACGTTCCGCCAAGCTGCCTGCACCATGCCCACTGTCCGCAAGCGAATCCTGATCGTCACCACCGAGCTGAGTATGGGAGGCGCTGAACGCTGCGTTGCCAACCTTGGCTGCCGGCTCGATCCGCAGCGATTTGAAGTTCAGGTCGTCGCTCTCGCGCCCCCGCCCGAGGCCCCCAAAGACGCACTGGTTCACCAGCTGGCCGATGCCGAGATTCCTCTGACATTTCTCAACTGTCGCAGCAAATGGCAATTGCTTTCAGCGACAGGCCGATTGAAGCAAATCATCCGCCAGTTTCAGCCCGATGTCGTTTGGAGCTTTCTGTTTCATGCGAACATCGTTTCGTACCTTGCCACCCGCAACATGCGACTGGTCCGCCTTCAATCGCTGCGTGTGATCGAGCAAGGCCATTGGCGTCGAAAGCTTCAATCGTGGACGGCCCGCGGAGCAGATTGCGTGCTCTGCGTGAGCGAAGGGGTCAAAGCGTTCGCCGAACAATCGCTGCGGTTGCCGGCCCAGAAACTGGTGGTGATTCCCAACGGGATCGATCTCGACGTGATCAACCCCACCAGCTACGCCAAGCCGACCGATCGACCGTTTCGCATCCTCGCAGTGGGCCGGCTGCACGAGCAAAAAGGGTTCGACTGGCTGATCTTTCGCCTTGCCGAACTGCTGCGCGAGAAGCCGGAGTGGGAACTGGTGATCCTCGGAGAACACGGGGAAGGCAAGGTATTGGCGGAACTGCTCACGCAAGTTGAATCGGAAGAGCTCGAAGACTCGGTCTGGCTGCCAGGCTGGCAAGCGAACCTGCCCGAGTGGTTCAATCAGGCCGAAATCTTCGCCCTCAGTTCCCGCTGGGAAGGGATGCCCAACGCCTTGATCGAAGCGATGGCCCACGGCCTGCCGGTGATGGCCACCGATGTCGAAGGGGTCGCGGAACTGCTGCCCGGGCCGCTTTCCCGCCAGGTGGTCACCCACTTTCACATGCGAGAAGCCGAACAACTGCTACGGCAGCTGATGGAAGACGCCCAGCTCCGCCAGCAACTGGGTCAGGCCAACCGTCAGCAGATCGAGACGCAGTTCTCTCTTCGCCAGATCGTCCATCTTTACGAGTCGCTCCTGGATACCCTGCTCGACACTTCACGCCCCGAACGCTAGCACGCGGTTTCGGCAGGCCGAGAAACTTTTTGTTTTCGGGGGGGCTGTGTCCAACTCTTGGTTATGGCGTTGCTTAATGACGCTAGCTCAAATCGCTAGCAGAAATTTGGCGGGTTTTTCCGGATTGACGAAAAACGAGCGCCGAATATCTTCAATCACATGCTCGTCACGCGACATCAATTGCTGATCTTTTGCTTAACAACTATTCCTTAACTAAGAAACAACTTCTTACGTCCGTTGCTTGTCTTGCCCGCTGTCGATGTGCCCGATCAGGCCACTATTGGGACATTTGTCAGCACGGTTTCAAAGATTGAAATCGGGGTATTCAAGCCGTGTGAAGTGGCTAGTGCAGCGGCCACTTCACAAGATCCGTCGGTTTGGGGCACGGAAGCGCCACGACGGATTTTTTCCTTTCCGCCCTGCCACTGGGGCGGTGGCTCCGGTAAGCTGAAGACTTTGCCTTAAAGCTCGCTGCATAACTCTATGGCCGCACCGACCATTCACGTCCCTGTACTGCCGGCGGAAGTCCTCCAGTGGCTCGATCCTCAACCAGGAAAAATCCTGGTCGATGGCACCCTCGGCGGCGGCGGCCATACCCGCATGATGGCTGAGAAAGTCGACCCAGAAGGCTTCGTCGTGGCGGTCGATCGCGATGTGATCCCGCTGCAGCGAGCCGAGGAAACGCTGTCAGGCCTGCCGGTGAAGATTGCTCACGCGAACTTCGTCGAAATCCCGAAGATTCTCGATTCGCTCGAGATCGATCAGGTCGATGGCATACTTCTCGATCTGGGCCTATCAAGCGATCAGTTGGCCGACGACGGCCGTGGCTTCAGTTTCGACAGCGACGGCCCGCTCGACTTGCGTTTCGACATGCGAGACAAGAAAACGGCCGCCGATCTGGTGAATCATCTGAAAGAGAAGGATCTGGCCGACCTGATTTATCAGAACGGCGAAGAACGGCTCAGCCGCCGCATCGCCAAGAAGATTTGCCATATCCGCAAAGAAACGCCGTTCGAGACCGCCAAGCAACTGGCGGACGTCGTGACGAGTTGTTATCCGCCGGTGGCTGGCTCTGGCCGAGGCCGCATCCATCCCGCCACGCGAACGTTTCAGGCGCTGCGCATCGCGGTTAATCGCGAGCTTTCCTCTCTGGAAACGGCGTTGGAGACATTGCCCGACCGTCTGAAGCCAGGCGGCCGATTGGCGATCATCAGCTTCCATTCGCTGGAAGACCGCCCGGTGAAACAGGCCTTCCTCGACGATCCTCGCTTAAGCCGCCTGACAAAGAAGCCAATTGTCGCGACCGAGGAAGAGATTGCCCGCAATCCTCGTAGCCGCACCGCCAAGCTCCGCGTCGCCGAGCGTGTCTAGCCAGCGGCTCGCCACGGCCGACCTCGTGCCAGGATTCCGTACGATGACCGACGAAACCCTGAAAGCCTTGCAACTGGAATGGGCCCAAACCAAAGCCCAGCTCGAAGAGCTCCCCGCTCAGCCTGAGGACGCAGAGAGCGCCGACCTGGAAGCAGAACTCCAACAGCGACTCGACGAACTCGAATTCGAGATCGCCCTCAGACAACGCGGCACCGGGCCCTGCTCGCTCATGTAACCTCCGGCGAAGACCGCCGAAGCGATCCATTCCAAGAACAAAAAAAGGGCGACTCCAGTCTGTGACCAGAGTTGCCCTAATTTGTTGAATCATTTTGATTTAAGTGAGATTGCTGGGGCTCGAACCCAGGACCTACGGATTAAAAGTCCGTTGCTCTACCGACTGAGCTACAATCTCGTTTGGGAAGGGAACCAGTTTCGGCCGGATGGGGCGGATTGTCAAGGGGCCGTTTCGAGGCTTCTTGACGTAAGTACATACGCCCGGGCATTTTGCTGCGTGAACTTCGGCTTTCGTGGCTTTCTTTAAGACCGGAAAGCCACCGAAAAGTTCACAGCCCCCTGCTGCGTCTCACCAAGATCACGCCAGAATGTCGTGGACGATGTGCCCATGCACGTCGGTCAGACGCATGTCACGGCCGCTGAAGCGGAACGTCAGGCGTTTGTGATCGACCCCCATCAGGTGCAAGATCGTGGCATGCAGGTCATGGATCTCGACTCGGTTCTCGACCACCTTGTAACCGAACTCGTCGGTCTGGCCGTACACCGTGCCTCCCTTTACTCCGCCGCCTGCCATCCACATGGTGAAGCCAAATGGATTGTGGTCGCGACCGTTCTTTCCTTGGGCGAAAGGCGTGCGGCCGAATTCACCACCCCAAACGACCAGCGTCGAATCGAACATGCCACGACGCTTCAGGTCGGCCAGTAACGCAGCGATCGGTTGATCGACCGCCAGGCTATTCTTCTCGTGGCCATCCTTCAGATTGCTATGCTGGTCCCAGCGATCATGGCCAACGCTGGGAACCGTCAGTTCCACAAACCGCACGCCCCGCTCGACCAGGCGACGGGAAAGCAAACAGAGCCGCCCGAACGTTTGCGTCTTATCGAAGCTATGATTCAGACCATACTCTTCCAACGTCTGCGGCGTCTCGTCTCGCAGGTCCATCAGTTCCGGCACGGCGGACTGCATGCGATAGGCCAGCTCGTAGTTGGCGATGGCCGATTCGATCTGGTCGTTACGTCCCACCCGATCGATCGTCAATTGGTCCATTTGATCAAGCAAATCAAGCTTGCTGCGCTGCGCGGCAGGGCTACGATCGCGCGACTTGATGTTGGCCACCGGCGGATCGCTGGCGGCGAAGATCGAACCTTGAAACGCTGCCGGCAAAAAACCGCTGTTGAAGTTATCGAGCCCGCCCGGCGGAATCAGGCCGCCGTTCAGCACCACGAAGCCGGGCAGATTATCGTTCTCGCTCCCCAGCCCATAGGTCGTCCAGGCGCCCATGCTGGGGCGTCCCTGCAACCCGCTGCCGGTATGCAGAAAATAGTTGGCGTTGGTATGCTCCGAGAAGTTCGACGTCATCGAACGAATCACCGCCAGGTCGTCGACGTGCTTGGCAACGTGCGGGAAGAGTTCGCTGACTTCGATCCCGCTTTGACCATGCTTCTGAAACTTCCAGGGACTCGCCAGCGTTCCGCCCAAATTGTTGAACTGCGTTGGCTCAGTTTCCGCAGGGAACGGCTGGCCGTCGTATTTCTTCAGCATTGGCTTCGGATCGAAGGTATCGACCTGGGACGGCCCGCCATCCATATACAGAAAGATGACACTTCGTACCTTCGGCGAAACGTGCGGAGCCCCCAACAGGCCAAGCCCCTCAGCGGCAGACGCATCGCGCTGCAGCATCCAGTTCAAAGCGAGCGAACCAAAGCCACACGCGGCGCGACTCAGCAGTTGCCGGCGATTTAGCCCGGCGTTATTTCGAGAACCACAATCCACGACATCGCTCCGCGTTTAACGAACAAAAACAAAGGACTTTGCGTTGATCAGCACGTGTGCCAGATCTCGCCACAGTTCAACCGAGGCCAATTGATGGCCAGGATCGACCGAGATCGTCTGGCCATGCGTCTCCAAGAACTGAGCCGCCAAAGCCCGTTCAGCATCGGTCGGCTTACGTGAAAAGGCCTGCTCGACCATTCGCTCGAATCGCAAGTTTGCATCGTCTGGTGTTTCCTGAATGGCTCGCTGTGCCCAGACATGGCACTGCTCGAGGACCATCGGATCGTTCAACAGAATCAGCGATTGGGCTGGCACGTTCGACTGGTTTCGTCGGCCAATTGTGGTGATCGGCTGTGGCGTGTCGAAGGCGAGCATCATTGGCGACAGGAAGTTACGACGAATCGACAAATAGATGCTTCGCCGCCCTGCCCCGTCCAGCGGTCCGCTTTGACCAGGTCGACCACGACCTTGCATGAACGCCGTGAGATGAACCGGAACACTGGGCCCGAACATCGTTTCGTCGAGGCGACCGCTGATCATCAACAAGCTGTCGCGAATCGATTCGCCCGAAAGGCGTTTTACTTCGGCCCGGTGAAACAAGTCGTTCTTCGGATCGAGTTCTTCTGCCGTACCTTCCTGAACAGAAGACATCTGATAAGTCTGCGAAAGAACGACGCGACGAATCATCCGCTTCAGCGACCAGCCATCCGCCACGAATTCGGTCGCCAGGTAGTCGAGCAGTTCCGGATGGGTCGGCGGCTGCCCGAGCTCTCCGAAGTTGTCGACCGTCCGCACGATGCCACGCCCCATCAAGTAATGCCAGATACGATTCACGGCCACACGTGATGCGAAAGGATTGTCAGGCTGCATCATCTGTAGCGCGAGTTCTAGTCGCCCGCTACCGACGGAATCGAATGGATGGTCGTCGCCGGTGATCGCCGTGAGCAATCGTCGCTCGATTGGATCGGCCGGGTTACGAGCGTTACCGCGAATCAACAGGCGTTCGCTTTCCGCCGAGTTATCCCACATGCCAGGGGCCGTACGGGAACGCCATTTCACCTCGGCGAACAGCGGCAGCGTCGCATCCCGATATTGCCGCGCCAGGTCATTCAAAGGATTGGCATCGCCTGGCATCATCTTCGTCCAGTTCCGCACCAACCAGTCGGCCAGCGGTGCGTACTGAGGTTTATCAATCGCTTCATTAAAGGCCTTCACCAACAGCGCTGCAGGACTTCCCCCTTGAGCGACGGCCGCTTGAAACGCCCCGGCAGCCGCTTGCTGTGCGGATGGCAACGGGGGAGGAGCTGCCCCTTCGGCAACCTGATAAATTTCGGCTGGCAGGCCATCAATCGGCGAGAACTCGATATGGACCGAGTGTCCTTGATAATCGCGAAGGTTGTGCGTGACCCATCGAAGTTTCTCTGGATGGTCCGTTTTAAATTCCTGGCACACGACGCCATGCAGTGGACCTTGCACCAGCCGATGCGAGTCGACGACAGCGAAGGCTCGGACACTTCCTTTGACGAGGTAATGCACCAGACCATCGCCGAGCGTGAACGTGTTCGATTTAAGCGTTCGACCGGCGCGGTTCCAGTTGCGGATCCGACCGAAATCATCTTGTACGCCATTCCGCAGTTTGAGCGGTTCCCAACGAGTGTCGAAGACCGCGGCCGTTTCGGTTCGGACGCCAGCGACCTCTGGCTGTTCGGTCTTCGCCCAGACGAATTGCCCGGCCGGTTGTGGTGCCAATCCGAAGACAAAGCCATCGACACGCCACTGATCAGGAATCGTCTGACTGAAGTCGTTGACGATCTGGCCCGAATAGGTAGCCACTTCGCTGGTAAGCTGCGTCTCGGATGGCTGACCATCACCTTGAATCGCCATCGCCCAGTAGTGCAGCGGATGCTGTTGATCTTTGCGGGCCTTTGCGAGTTCGGCAGCCCAGGCCGAGTCTGCTTGGGTCAGCTCTTTTTCCCATTGGACACTGACCTGGGACACTTGCTGGCGATAGATTGCCTTCGCCTTTTGCTGAAACTCGGTGTTCAGTTTTTCCAGCGACTGGGCAATTCGCTGATTGTGAGGTTCGGTTTCAAAACGAACCTGGCGATAGGCCGAGCTTTGCAGGAAGCCCATCTGAGCGTAGTAGTCGGCCTGACTGATGGCATCGAATTTATGATCGTGGCAACGAGCACAAGTCACCGTCAGCCCGAGAAACGCTTTGTTCATCACGTCGAGCATGTTGTCGAAGCGATCGGTTTCGTCCTTGCGGATATCGACCGGCGAATGCACCCAGTCTCCCATGTGCCAGAAGCCTGTCCCCAGGACCGATTCGTTGAAACCGGTTTGAGCATCGACGCGGGGCTGCGGGAGAAGGTCGCCGGCGATGTGCTCGATGACCAGTTCATTGTAAGGGATGTCAGCATTCAGAGAGCGAATCACGTAGTCGCGATACTCGAACGCATTTGGGATGTCGTAATCAAACTCGTGCCCACGTGATTCGGCGTAGCGCACCAGGTCGAGCCAATGGCGTCCCCAATGTTCGCCGAAGCGAGGCGACGCGAGCAATTGATCGACCACCTTTGCTAAAGCTTCTGGCGAGGGATCCCTGAGGTACGCTTCCAGTTGCTCGGGCGTTGGCGGCATGCCGGTCAGATCGAAGTAAACACGGCGCAGCAGCGTGGCTTGATCGGCTGGGGAATTCGGCGTGAGGTTGGCCTCTTCCAGCTTCGCGAGAATGAATCGGTCGAGAGGATCCTTCGCCCAGGCCTCGTTCTTGACGGTCGGCAGTGCTGGGCGGGTGACCGGTTGCCAGGCCCAGTGATCTGCTTTGCGCTGCTCCAGATCGAAGACTTCTTTCATCGGCGTGTTGTCTTCACCGGGTGGCCAGGCCGCACCCGTAGCGACCCACTTCTCGAGCTTGGCGATTTCGTCTTCTGGCATCCGCGACTTAGGAGGCATCTGATAGATGCCGTCGTAGTGGATTGCTTCAATCAGCAGACTTTCGTCCGGCTTGCCCACAACGATCGAAGCCCCGCTGTCGCCACCTTCCAAGATGGCGGCGCGCGACGTGAGGTAGAGCCCACCACCAGGCGTCTCGGCCTCGGGCCCATGGCATTCAAAGCAGCGATTGGCGAGAATAGGCCGAATGTCTTTCTCGAAGAATTCCAGCTGCTGCGCGTCGAATTGCGGCGAGGCCTCTTCGGCGGCATCGACCGTGATAGTCACGATCAGTGTCAGCGCAACGGCAGCCAGCAATGTTCTGAGGCGAGAGAACGTCATCGCTTCGGTCCAGGCGGGTTGTGGAGAAGGAAGTGAGGTGGGATGGATTAGTTCCACCTTATCATTATGCCGCCCAGGTGTCACTATTTCTCTTGGCTCAATTTCACGGAGACCGGTTCCACCCATGAATTGCCAACTTGCCTTGAAAGAATGGAACGTCGTCTGCGAGGCGATTCGCCGCGGACAACAGATCGTCCTGGCCCGCAAAGGTGGGATTTCAGAACCCGAAGGTGAGTTTGAATTGCCCAAAGACCGCTTCTGGCTCTACCCGACTTACTTCCACGAGGCAGGATCGAAGCTGAACGAATTGGGGAAGAAGTTGTTAGAAGATCATCCCGAGTTCACCCAGCCTCCGGCATCGGCGGAGGTAACGCTCGACCTGGTGTGCGAAGTGGTCGAAGCGATCTACATCGAAGACGAATCGAAGCTGCGCGCATCGTTGTTTGAACAGGTCTTAAACCAAGAGGCCTTGACGGCCCGCTTTCATTATCGGAACCCTGGAATTCACCTGCTGGTGATCCGCGCCTACGAGGTTACCTCGCCCGCCACGGTGGTCCCGACCGAGGCGATGGCAGGCTGTAAGAGTTGGGTCGAGCTTGCCGAGTCGCTAGACCCTGGCCAGCTATCGCCGATCGTCGAAGAAGGCTCGTTCGAGATTCGCAAAAATTTACTACTTTCCGCCCTGAAGGCGTGAACCTACAATTGGATTGCCCTGTCCTAAGGGGGCGTTCACCGAGGAACATGATGAAAAAATGGTCTTGCCATTTTGGAAATCATGTTGCAAAGTGAGGTTTACCTAGGGTCGCGTCACGCAACGCGACGTTACTGAAGACCGGCGGTTGGCTCTACACGGCGTTCTGTCCAACCAAAGGTGAGCTTTAGTAGAAAGGAGGTGTTCCAGTGGAATATGTCTGTAGTTGCCGTAGAGGTGGTTTTGCCTAACGGCTGCCGGCGGGTTGCCGGTAGGCAACCACATTCCTATCGGAACCTCTTCTAAGAGAATCCGATCAGGCTACCAATGAGGCCCCGCAAGTCCCGTGCAGGATTTGCGGGGTTCTCTTTTTCTTGGGCTTCGTATCTGCGTCGAAGCGATGCCGCTGACCACCTTTAAAAATCCAAAGTGTCTTCCGTTACTTTGCGAAGCGGAATCCACCGGGTGCGTTCTCGTCGGCGACGATTCGCTCGCCTCCGTTGATGGTGATCATCGCTTTCAGCACTTCCGGCGGAAGGTCTGGCGATAGCTGGACGACGTGTCCATCGGCCATGACCGCGCATGGTCCGTCAGGATGATGGCTCGAAATCGACATCTTTTCCGGATCGTTGATCTGAAACGACATCGTCTCGACATCGAAGTCTTTCGGCTCGAGCCAAGAGATCTCTTCCGAAATGCTTTCTGCCACGGCGATCGTGGTGGAAAGGCCATCCGAAATGTCTCGCAGATTGCGACCACCTTCCGGCAGGCCGAAAGCATTGTCTCCAACGAGCATTAAATAGTTCGTGTGCGTTGACTTGGTGTTGCGTTCGCTCGGGCACTGCCATATCCAACTGGCGTATGACGGTTTGTCTCGATTAACCTTCCCCGGGATAAGGTCACTTGCCAGTTCCTTGCGAGTCCGTTCGGGAGGTTTGCCTTCGTAATGAAACTCGCGGAACTCCAACGTTTGATTCCATTCGCTATTCCAAGGCTCGTCGAGGCGATATAGCGAATAGAACACTGAAGACTCGACAAATGGATGAATGCGAATTCGCCAACTGTTGTCGAGCATTCTCGCCGGAGGCATCTTCAGGTAAGTGTCGTGATAGTTGTGAAGCGCCAACATCACCTGTTTCAGATGGTTCTGGCACTCCATCGTATGGGCGGCATGGCGTGCGTCTTGAATTGCCTTAGCCAGCAACGGCACCGTAACGAGAATCCCGATCCCGATGCACACCAATATAAGTTTACGCTTCATGACTCATTCCGATGGTCGACAAGTTGCCAACATCATCGTAAAGCAAAGGGACATTCCGTGCGAATCGCTGGCCAAGAAAACAAAACACGCCGGTGTTGGGGCCGGCGTGTTTCTCTAGCAAATGGGATGTTGAGGTGACTACTTCTTCAGATCAAAGGTGTAGACATTTTCAGCCTTGTTTTCGACCGTTTTGGTCAGGGTCGTTTGCGTGTTGTATTTCGCGGGGATGTACGGAATGTAATTTGGCAGGCCGTCGGGTGCTGGCTTATCTCCGACCCGATTGGCTGTGATTTCGACCTTCTTTTCGCCTGGTGTGGCGATGAAGGAGAACTCCCCGTTGGTGATGGGCCCGGCACCCACCGGCCCAGTTCCATCCGCCGGGATAAACAGAATCTCTCCCGTTTCGACCGGAGTTCCTTCAAAGGTCACGGTCCCCTTTACGGTGATCTCGGAAGCGGTATTGCAGCCTCCCAGTGATACGATCAGGCCGAGTCCGATCAATAGGGCAATTCTCTTTCGATGGATATCCATGCGTCGTCTTTCTTCCTGGGCCGAAGGGATTCAGTTCCCTCCGACGTTGTCTCGTCCCGTTGCTAATTAATACGACTTGGGAACTTCGCCACCAGAACGGGTTCCGAGATCTCGCCAGGTTTGCGTATCGATTGTTTCTGGCACGAAGTGTACGCTGGCATCCATCAACGTCATCAACGCACCGCCTGGATGCATGCTGCGAGAATAGATCACCTGGGTGTTGGTGTCCTGGGCGCAAGGCGCGTAAGAAGGACTCGTCGGCGAACCTTGGCATGTGCGGCACTTGTCCGAGGCGGTCGTGTTCGGCGGCAAACGGGTGCTGACGATGCTGCTCAAGTGATCTGCCCGGTAGTACCGACCACGCCAGTCGCGTTTGCCGGTGATGTTCGAGGGAACAAGCAGGATTTCAGCGGCCATCACCGTGTTGGCGGTCCCATCGGTGACCGACGAGAAATCGGTCTTCGACAGGTAAAAGAACATGCCACTGGCGGCGTTGTCGGTGGTGGTCGTGATCTCTTCGTTGCCGTGGCAAAGCAGATAGTTACCGTGGAACCCGTCGTTAAAGTCAGGCACCGGTTCGCCGGTTCCGTGCACTTCGCCGGTCTGACCACGATTCGGATCGGAAGGGCACATCAATGTCTCGATCTTCGTGTTCATCAAGGCACTAGGGAACGCATTCGAGTTGCGCGTGGTGAAGTACTGCGAGAGCTGATCGTGTAGCGCCGCTTGCTCCAGGTAAGGCAGGATGACCGGCATCCACGACATCGAGTGTGGCGGCGTGTTCAAACTGTCGTTCAAACCGTCGGCAAACACCCCGGGCGGAAAGACACGATGGGTATCGTGATAGTTGTGGAGCGCCAGCCCCAGTTGCTTTTGATGATTCGAGCAGGTCATTCGCCGGGCCGCTTCGCGGGCTTGCTGCACAGCAGGCAACAGCAACGCAATTAACACCCCAATGATCGCAATCACAACCAGCAATTCCACGAGCGTGAAGCCCGTCCGTTTGAGCACCATGGGACCATCCTTATGAAGTAATGACGAGATTATGGAAGAGCATCCTTCACACGGATTTTATAACGGTGCACTATCTACCAGCACTACTTTTTCCTCTTTTTTTCTTTTTCCCCTTCACATAACTCCCCATAAGGGTGGACTAGCAGGCAACAAGGTTTACCTAACTCACCCCCCCCTCTACAGGGAGGACCGTGGACTCGAACGCACAAAAAAAGCCCCACCCGAGCATGTGCCAGGGTGGGGCTTTGGTTTGCTTTGAAAGCGTTGCCCGAAGGCAACCGCTTCGCTTACGGACGCGATAGCGTCAGCTCGGCGTCGAGAACCTTTTCGATCCGACGGGTCGTTTCCAACAAGTGGGCACGAGTGTAAGGATCGAGTTCCAGGTCTTTCTCTTGCAGTTCTTCCAGCTTCTCTTGCAGGTCGATCAACTGAGCATAAGCGATCGTCTGGCAGTCGGCCGGAGCGAAAGCATCCCCCATTGCCAGGGTCGACAGACGCTGCAGATAATCTCGCTGCAGGTTACGACGCAGGCTACTGATCGCCGGCTTGCGAACCGTGTACTCACCTTCTTCCAGTGAATCGAGTTCGCTGTAGATGGAGTCGGTCAGCGACTGGATCATTTCTGCCGTGGTGAAGGCGTCTTCGTCGGCAGGAACTTTCAGTTCGGCATCGTGCATCCGCTCGAGGTTCATAGCTCCCATCATGCGGGACAAGATCTGCGACTGCCATCGCGAGATGGTGTCGTGGATCGCGTAGTCACCCTTCACGTCGAAGTTGGTACCCCAGTGGTTCCAGTGCGAAGGAGCCAACTTGTTGTACAGGTCGGCATCGAACTGGAATGGAGCGTCGCTGAAGACCTGTTCGCTGAGCAGGGTCATCACTTCACGCTGCTTTTCGGCGGGAACGATTTCGAATGGTGCCTTGGCGTCCTTCTGACCCTTGTGGGCTCGATTGACGTGCACACCACCGATGTAACGCGAAGCGAAGTACATTGCCTGACCGTGGGTGTTCAACAAGGTGTTGAAGGCCTGACGGGCACGCGAGTAGTCGTCGCCATCTTCGACCACGCGATCGGCCAGACCATCCATGGCAGCTTGAACGACGGCGGCCTGGTTCTTAGCGAACTCGATGGCGTCTTTGCCGAAGTCAAAGCGGTTGGAATCTGGATCTGGCGAGATGCTCGTGGTGTCTTCATCGGTCGAGAAGTGCAAAGCTGGCTCGGTGCTGCGCGAGGCAATCTTGCCGAGTTCACCCTTTTCGCCATCGGTACCACCGCTGAACGGCTTGTAACCGTATTCGATGGCCCACATGTCGTAGTCACCGATCGACTGAGGGAAGAACAGACCTTGCTTCTGGCCTGGAGGCGCGATGTGTGGTGGAACGTAGTCCATCACGCTGGCAACCGTTGCGGCGTCGCCTTCCATCTGGCTCATTTCTTCCATCGTGCGGTACTTACTGGCGACGAAGTTGTGACGCAGACCAAGGGTGTGCCCCACTTCGTGCATTGCCACTTCCTTCAGGCCTTCCATGATCATGCGATCGAGCAGTGCATCACGCTCTTTCTTGATCTCTTCCGCCGAAGGCTTCTTTTCTTCTTCTTTCTTTTCGTCGTCCTTCGACTCTTCTTTTTCTTCCTTCTTGTCGTCGGAAGCTTCTTCCTTCTCTTCGCCCTTTTCCTCGGACTTTTCGCCGTCGGTCATTTCTTCTTCCGACTTGGCTTCTTCCTTGTCAGCCTTCTTCTTCTTTTTCTTCTTCTCTTCGTCAGCCTTTTCTTTCTCGGCTTGAGCCAAGACCGCGGCAGCACCGTAGGCGAACTGCTGCGACATGCCGCCCGAGAGCATGCACTGGTGACGAGGCGAGATCGAACCAACACGCTGCAAGAATTCCTCGGCGTTGCTGACGTCGAGAGGGCCACCCAAAAGGGCTTCGGTTGCTTGCGGGTTGTAGTTCTCGAAAGCGGACTTCCAGTAGTTCAAGAAGCCAGCGTCGAAGATGATGTCGGCATCCAGGATCTGACCGGTGTATGGATTCACACGGGATGGACCCATGGCAAAACCAGCGTCCGAGGTGATCCAGCGGAAGGTGTTATAGCGAACGTCTTCCGGATCCCAATCGGCATCGTCTTCCTGTTGGCGAACATGGATGGCGTCGATGAAACCAGCCTTCTCAAAGGCCTTGTTCCAAGCCAGGATGCCGTCGCGGATTGGCTTGCGATACTTGTAAGGAATCGTGTTTTCCATGTAGAAGATGATCGGTTCTTTTGGTTCCGACATCTTGGCCGATGGATCAGCCTTTTCGAGCTTCCAACGGTTGATAAAACGAACAAACTGTTCGTCGTCACGGTTCGAGAAGTTCTTCACGGCCGTCAGGAAGTAACCAACGCGGTCGTCGGCAACTCGTGGCGTGTAGCCACCGGTTGGGATCTTGCTGATCGAGTAGTGCACGTCGACGGTCAAACCGCGCGAGTCAGCCACGGTGTCGATGTTCGAGCGACCGCTGGAAGCGTAGGTAGCTTCGACCTGCAGTTCGAGGTTCTTTTCAAAACCCTTCACTTCACCAAAGATCGACTTGCTGGCCGAGAAACCGAAGCCTGGCAGCGTGTCGCCGATCATCGGCAAGTCGCTCATGAAGACCGGTGTCACTTCGACCAGGTCGCCACCCTTCGGGCCCTTGCCGGCAATCGGCAGGCTGAAGAGCACGCTGTCGTTGTAGGCATGCTTCACGGCACGCGATTCTGGCTTGCCGTCGTTGGCCTTAAAGCGGACGTTCTTACGCAAGATGTGGACGCGATCGTCAACCTTGCGGAACGACCAGACCCAGTCGTCGCCAAAGCCCCACGACATACCGCCGTACAGAGGTTCAATACCGGCACCACGTGCGATCGAGATCAGCACGATGAATTCGCCGTTGTAATGCGAGCCATTCAGCTCGAAGAACATGCGGTTCCCTTTGTAGTGCGTAGGAACCAGGCCATCGGCCGTTTTGAAGTCCTTCAAGATACCGGACGAGGCCGAACTCGACCCGCCGGAGCTTCCACCGCTGGAACTGGAACTCGAAGCACCGGTGGTAGCGGCGATTTCCGACGGAATGCCCTTGGCGTTGTCGCCGGCAGCGTCGGACTTCGTATCGTCGGCCATAGCTACGTTGGCTGCGGCCAGGGCGACTACAGCCGTCGCACACCAAACCGTCGACCGACGCAAAATTGAAAACACCTTCATGCGTACAACTCTCGTACAAATTCAAGGAGGGGGAAGTGTCCGATGGTTTTCCGGATTTCGTTCCCAAAAGGTAACGTGCGGCGAGGTCCGATTTCCGCCCAGTCGGAAGCGGCCTCTTCTGATAGAGGCTTCCCAGGCTGGAATCTTGCGGAAAATGACAACGAAATTCAGAAAACGTACCAAAGCGACGTTCTGCCGAAGCGTTGGGAAAATATACCCTACTCTAAGCAGCCGCCGTAATTGTTCTATTCTGCGCACGAGATTTTGGGAAAGAAAACCCGGTTGTATCAATAAAATTGATTCACAACCGCGATTATCCCGATTTTCCCGCGGCGGACTGGGACGGAAAATAGAACGGAAAAAACAGCAGGAAATGACTAGCCATACGTCTCCACTCGAACCGGTTCTTTTCAGATTTCCCGCGATCCACGGGTTGGGCGGGCAGATCGAGCCATGTCGAGGTGGACTGAGTGGAAGTAAGGCCTGGAAAGTGGTCGGGCGCTCCAAGTCCTTCTGCCTTAAGCGTATGCCGATCGACTTTCCGGTCAAACTTCTCCAGTCGATCCACGCCGCGGTTCAGGCTCGTCGGCAGCAAGGAATGACCACCCTGCCCTCCTTCATCGCGGCCGACAACGGCGAAACCTATGTCCAGCACCAAAACCGCTTCTGGGAACTTCAAGAGTGGCTGCCCGGCGAGCCACTAACGTCCCCGCCAGATCGGCGTCAGAAGCAGGAAATGCTAGGCCTGATCGCCCAATTCCATGCGTTGTCGAGCGACATCAGTCCGGCGTTGGAAGTCTCGCCCGGCGCCGAGCGGCGTCTGGCGATGTTCCAGCACTGGAACGAGATCAACATTCCCCACACCCACGCCCAGATCAGCAAACTCGGGCACCCGCAATGGCAGTTCTGGCTGCACGCATTGGTCGACAGTTTCGTTGCGTATCGTCAACCGCTAGGTTTGCTGGTGCAGCAAATGCAGGCCGAGCGAACGACACTTCGCACCTGTATTGGCGACCCGCGACTGGAAAACTTCCGCTTCGATGGTCAGAAGTTCGTAGGCATGTTCGACCTCGGATCGCTGCGACGTGACAGCATCGCCTTGGATGTTTCGCGACTGGCAGGTGAAATGTCCACTGAGGGTGTTGTCGACTGGGAAGAGGTATTTGCGCTACTTCCTGCCTCGCAAAGGCTTACCCCTTCGGAAGAGCGGTTAGCGATCGAACTCGACGCGGCCAACGTACTACTTACAGGGCTCAATTGGGTACAGTGGCTCATAACCGACGGTTACAGTTTTGAAAACTGTGACCAAGTCAGTTTCCGCCTCCAGCATTTCCATACACGAATGCTGAAAATCGACGGGCATTTGGCCTGGAAAATCTAATTCGTTTGGTTGAAACTGCCTATGGTAAGAGGCATCACAGACTTTGATTTCTCTGAACGGGAATAATAAATCAACAGGCTCGGATTCCCGTCGGAGCGAATTACGGATTCTACGTTTACGAACCGTTCGATATTTCCGAAGATGGAAGGAGACCGATTCGTAGGTCCTTTCCAGCTTTACTCTTGGGACAGAACTCTCTCATGAAGCGTATTGCCCCCCTCGCCGTGGCATTAATTCTTTGCTGCTTGCCTACCCTGGGTTTCGCCCAAGGTTTTGGCGGCGGCGATCTGTTCCAGGGGATCGAAGGTTTCGACGACTTTGGCGGCAACCAGAACGATCCGAACTTGGAAGTCTCGGCGAAGTTCTTTGTCGATCCTTCCGGCACCCATGGCCGGATCGACGTGAAAGCCTCCGTCGGTAGTGGCTGGTGCTTGTACTCGATCACGCAGCCTAAGGGTGGCCCGATCGCGACGAAGATCAAGATCGAAGAAAACCCAGCGATCCTCGCCGTGGGCAACTTCACCCCTGACCATAAGCCAAAGATCGTTCCTCCTGATAAGATCATTCGCGTCGCTCAAGAGAAGTTCTACGACACGGTGACCTGGAGTGCTCCGATCTTGTTGGCCAACGGCACCGATGCCGAAACGCTGAAGCTCGACGTCAAGCTCGTCGGTCAAAGCTGCCACGACAAGGGAACCTGCTTCCCCGTTTCCGGCGACGCCGTCGCAAAGTTCGGTGGCACTGAAAAGATCGCCAAAGACGAAACGCTGCTGCCAGAAGTCGCGACCAAGCCAAGTGCCGCGATTCCACCGACCGACTACAAGCTGCAAGGCACCATCGGCGACTACAAAGCGGAATCGGGCCACGCGATCATCAGCGGTAAGTTCGAGCCAGCCCAGGTCTCTCCTGGTGACAAGATTACCGTCTCGCTCAGCATCAAGCCAACCGGCGACTATCACGTTTACGCTTACTCGCCAACCGATTCGGAGTTCAGCTACAAGGCGACCGTCGTTGGTCTGGGCGAACAGACGCCATGGCTTTCGATGAAGCCAAAGACCGAGAACCCCGTCGTCGAGAAGCCACTGATCGAAGGTCTGCCTGACATCGTGCGTTACCACGAAGGAGTCACGACCTGGACGTTTACCGTTCAGATTCCGATCGATGCTCAGCCGGGCAAATACCCGCTGGTCGGTTACCTCGGCTACCAGACCTGCACCAACACAACGTGCGATCGTCCTTCGGCTGTGATGTTTGAAGGCGTGGTTCAGGTCGGCGACAAGGCCGGCACCGATTCCTCTCCTCTCGCCTTCTCGAAGGCTCCTTATTCGACCGCGGCCGAGCGAGCCAAGATCACCAACGCCGAAGTCCAAGAAGCGTTGGGCGAAACCAGCATGGCTATGCCGCCACTGCGAGGCAATGCTGGTGACCACCAGCCAGAAGCCAAGGCCGTGGCCCCGCCCGTTCCGCTGAAGGACAGCATTGCCTGGGAAGTGCTCAATCCACCAGAAAACGCCAGCCTCGGCTGGATCATCCTGCTGAGCTTTATTGGCGGGGCGATCTTGAACCTGATGCCATGCGTGTTGCCGGTGGTTGGCTTGAAGATCTTGTCGTTCGTTAACCAGGCGGGCAAACATCGCGGTCAGGTGTTCATGCTGAACCTGATTTACTCGGCCGGCGTGATCTTCGTGTTTATGATCCTGGCGGTCTTCTCGTCGTCGTTGAATTTGATTGTCGAAGCCATTGCTCCACCGACCGAAGGAGCTGCCGCAGGGTCCGACGGCTTGGCTTGGGGCCAATGGAGCGGTGACTGGCGATACATCCTGGCGATGATCGTGCTGGTCTATACGATGGGCCTGAGCATGCTGGGCGTCTGGGAACTGACGATGCCAAGCTTCCTGGGAAGTGGCAGCGTCGCGAGTGCCTCGAATCAGTCGGGGTACGGGGGTGCGTTCTTCAAAGGGATCGTTACCACGCTATTATCGACGCCTTGCAGTGGTCCCTTCCTGGGCCCTGTGTTCGGCTATACGATCTCGCAGCCAGTCTTCGTCACCTTCCTGGTGTTCGGGTTCATTGGTCTGGGGATGGCTTCGCCTTACTTGATCATTGGTATCAACCCACGTTTGATCGCCTTTCTGCCGAAGCCTGGCAATTGGATGGTCGCCTTCAAGCAGATCATGGGTTTCGTCATGATGCTGACGGTCGTCTACCTGATGTACACGCTGCAGGACGAATGGGTCGTGCCAACCCTGGTTCTGCTGGTCGCCTTAGGAGCCGCCTGCTGGATGCTTGGTCAGGTCCATACGCTGGAGCACAAATCATCTCGCATCGCGACGACGATAGGTGCTTTTGTGGTGGCGATTGGTGTTGGTGTTTTCTCGTTCACCAGCTTGGTCGAAGGGGAAGCCCACGACGGGCAAATCGCCTGGGACACCTACGCCGAAGAACGTTGGCCAGCCCTGGAAAACGACATTTATGCCCGGCAGAAAGCTGGCGAAACAGTGATGGTTGACTTCACGGCCGACTGGTGCCCGACCTGTAAGTTCAACTACTACACCGCGATTAACACTGCTGGCGTCGGTGCCGTGGTCGACGAACACAAGATCGTGCCCATGCTGGTCGACTGGACCAACACCACGCACGACAACTCAGGCAAGGTGCAAAGCTTCATCAACAAGCTCGGGTCGAACAGCATCCCGCTGCTCGCCATTTTCCCTGGCGGCCAGCCTGGCAAGGTCTACGTGCTGAGCGACCTGCTCACCGAATCGAAAGTGATCGAAAGCCTGAACGCGGCTCAAGAAACTTCAAGCAGCGTGGTGAAGCAGACCGCGATGAACGAATAATCGTCGGCCTGCTGTCCGAGCGTCAAAACTTCAGTCCCCTCGCCCCTGAGGGGAGAGGGTTAGGGTGAGGGGCCTGGTGAAATCGTCACCCTCACCTTCGAAGCTCGTAGCATGAATGATCCCCCCGCAGATCGCCAACTGCGTTGTACTTCTACTTAACCTGAGCAGCTCCTTTGGTCGGCCCTGCGGGATCGTCGTTTAGGTGGCCTTAAATTTCGACGGCAACACTCAATTGATCCGTGGATCGTTGACTTTGCTTGCCTCGAGAAATCGCTGGTACTCGAGATCGATGGAGGCTACCACGATAAGACACAGGCCGAAGATCTGCGTCGGCAGAATGACCTGGAAGCTCGCGGCTTTCAGGTCTTACGCTTTCAGAACGAAGAAGTACGGACCAATCTGGAAGGGGTCGTCATCGCCATCCGCCGGCACCTAGGGTTCGCGGACGAAGAGAGCCCCTCACCCTAGCCCTCTCCCCACAGGGGCGAGGGGACAAGATACAACCAATCAGTCTCGCCGACTACAGGCGGCAGTTGGCGATGTTGGTCTGCAGGATCGCGGATGCTCCGAGTTGTTCGAGCTTTTCCATCACGTCGATCACTTCTTTGCGTTTGACCATCGCGCGGACGGCACACCAGGCTTCGTCTTCCAGCGGGTTGATCGTTGGCGAGTTGAAGCCCGGCGTAATCGCTTCGGCGGCGGCCAGGTTTTCGCGGCGGATGTTGTATTCCAGCAGCGAATAGTCGCGAGCGATCACCACACCTTCCAGGCGACGAACGATGCGGTCGGCCAGTTCCGGCATCCGCTTCTGCTTGTTCTGGATCAACACCGTTTCGTAGCTGCCGATTTCGGCGAAGATCTTCAATCGGTTCGCGGCCAGCGTGCTGCCGGTTTCAACCAGGTCGACAATCGCGTCGGCGATGCCTAGCGAGATCATCACTTCGACCGAGCCAGACAGGTTCACCAGGTGTGGATGGGCCCCGTTCGCTTCCAGATACTGACGGGTCACGTTCGGGAAGCTGGTCGCCACGCGACACTGCTTCATGTCTTCGACCGTGTTCCAGCTGGTATCTTCCGGAACGCACAATGCCAGGCGGCACTTGCCAACGCCTAGTTCCATGCGGGTATCGACTTCGACTTCCGCTTCTTGAACCAGGTCGCTGCCGGTGATCCCCATGTCGATAGCACCTTCGGCACACAAAACCGGAATGTCATCGGTTCGCAGGAAGGTGATGTCGATCGGCATGTCGCGCACCCGAGCGAACAAGCTGCGGTCCTGGCGACGGAATTTCAGTCCAGCGTCGCCTAATAGTTCCGTGGCGACCTCAGCCAGACGCCCTTTGCTGGGAATGCCGATACGAAAGTTTTCCATGATTCAATGCTTGGGGTTGGGTGCTAGAGCGAGTGAGTCTGTTTACTTTTGGGGGCGGGAAGCTTTTTCGTCGATGCCCGAAACACCGAATCGTCGGCCCAGTTCCGCTTCGACTTCTTCCAGGGCGATTCCTTTGTGCCCCAGCATGACGAACAAGTGATAAATCAGGTCGCCCGCTTCGTAGATCAAATGCTGACGCCCTTCGTCTCCCTCTTCGCCGGCGGCTTCGACCACTTCGGCGGCTTCTTCCATGATCTTTTCGCCGATCTTAGGGACGCCGCCGTTGAACAACTTCGTGGTGTACGATTTCTCAGGTGGGTTCGCGCGACGGTCTTCGATCACCGCCATCAGGGCGGCCAAGACGTTCACACGATTATCAGAGTTCGATTCGCCGGACAATGTTCGGCCCCTCTCGCAGCAAAGGTCGACGCGTGGAAAATCCCAGCCCTCCTCATCGGGTGGCCAGGAATCTAGTATTGTAGTCGGCTAGGGTAAAACTGAAAATTGGCCCCCCAACGAACCTTAACATCCGCAGTTTTCAGGGTTTAGGCCTTAAAAACGCCCCGCAAAGCATGACGAATCCCTCGACAGACAAAGAGTTTACCTTCCTCGATTGCTGGTTTCTTTCCGGAGCGACCGCCAGCGGCAAGACGCGCATTGGGTTGCAGCTGGCCAAGAAAATTAACGCGGAAATCGTCGCGCTCGACTCGATGTCGCTCTATCGCGACATGGATATTGGCACCGCCAAGCCGACCGCAGCCGAGCAATCCGAGGTGCCTCATCACCTGATCGATGTGCTCGATCCGACCGAAAACTCGAGCATTTCGCACTACCTCGAGATGGCCCAGGCCGCCGCGATCGAAATCCGCAGCCGAGGCAAAGAAGTCCTGTTTGTCGGTGGAACGCCTCTTTATTTAAAGGCTCTGCTGCGAGGTCTCTCGGAAGGGCCGGCCCCTGATAACGCGTTCCGCCAGGCCCTGGAAGAGGAAGCAAGCCGGGTGGGTAACAAGGCTCTGCACGACCGATTGAAGATGGTCGATCCGCTGGCCGCCAATCGCATCCACGAAAACGACATCCGCCGAATCATTCGGGCCCTGGAAGTGCATCACACCACTGGCCAGCCGATGAGCCACTATCAATTCGAGTTCGACGATCATGCCCGACCCGAAGATTGTCGAGCCTTCTGGCTTTCGTGGGATCGCCCAACCCTGCACGACCGGATCAATGCCCGCGTCGATCAAATGTTCGAGGAAGGTCTGGTTGCCGAAGTCGAGCGTCTGCTCGAGAAGCATTCGCCGCTCGGCACGACTGCCCTGCAGGCCGTCGGCTACCAGGAGGTGATTGACTTCCTGGAAGGCAAACAAGATCTGGAAACCAGCAAAGATCGCGTCAAAGCCCGAACGCGTCAGTTTGCCAAGCGGCAATGCACATGGTTCCGCAGCTTGAACGAATGCCGCGAAATCCCGCTGGAAGGCGAGCTCGACGCCAATGCGGTCGCCGAGCAGATCGAACAACTAGGTCGCGCGAGTCGAACCTAGTCGGGCGAGAATTACCACCAGTTCACGTAATAGGCCGACAAGCCCATCGTCAGCCGCAAGAGCAGCGTGACCAACAGGTAGAAAGAGAAGTGCAGCCCGCCCGATAACGGCGAGATGTCGAACGAGCCCGCCGCGGCCAGCCCGCCGAATACCACGCAAAACGCGGCCATCATCACGTAGTACGGCAAGTACTCGTTTAGATTCGGGCTTAGATCCCAGTAGCCCACCAGAAACGCATAGATCCCCCACAGCACGGCATACGCCGCTGAGCAGACCAGCACGCGTCCCCAAAGTTCCTGGCCGGCGTAAGGTTCGTATTCGTCGTCTCGCAGGAACCAGTATCCGCTCCAGCAGATCGGCACGGCGATCAGATAGCTGCCAGCGACCACGACCCAGGTCAAACCGCTTGGATCTTCGGTCGAGTGACCAATGAAAAAGGCAATCAGGAAGGTCGACAATGCCGCGACCATCACAACCGCCAACACGGTTGGCGAGAACTTCACGTCTTCGCGAGCCACTGGCTTGAAGACCAGCTTGCCGGAGGCGCTTTTCACACCGCCGAATTCTTCGCGTTCGCGAAGGACGACCGTTTCGCTCAGTTCCGGAACCTTGATCGTCTTCTTACAGTTGGGACAAGGGCCTTCGCGACCGGCGAACTTGGCGCTGACTTCAAAGCGTTTGAAGCAGCTGGGGCATGTTACGCGTATTTTTTCTTGCTGTTCGGCCATGTTGTTCCGCGAAAAGAGGCTGAAGCGGGAGGTCGGAGGAAAAGCTGACCCGCGGCCTTTAACTTGGCCGGGGCCCACATTTTAGTCAATGATCTGGCCGTTGATAATGCGTCGAAACGAAGAGACTTACGTCGATCCTCTGGCGAAACTTCGGCAAAACTCCTGCATTTCGGAATCCTGTCGCCCGGTTTTCATCAATTGCTCACATCGCCCCCTTAAACTAGCGGCATGCAGGCGGGCAGATTTCCGAGCCGAATTGATTCGCTGCACCTTTCCGGCATTCACCGCCAGGAGTCATCTTGAACACGAAACCAGAGACAATCGTGTTTCTTTGCCCGAATGGGCACCGTTTGAATGCACCGAAACGCCTGGAAGGCCAGCCCGGCAAGTGCCCTCATTGCAACGTTCGTTTCCGAGTTCCCAATCCATCGGGACACCCTTCGCACGACTCGATTCAGCTTGCCAAGGCCGCGTCGCCTTCGTCCTCGGGGATGGGGTCCCTTTCCACATCTGGCGAGTTTGATGGTTCCGGCCTGGCCGACTTCACCGACCTGGGCGGCCGTGACGAGGCCGAAACGTCCGACGTTTTACATTCGTCGATTGGCCTGAAAGCAGCCTCCCATTCGCCGGCTAGCGGTGAATCGCTACGAATGTTCCTCGAATTTCGAGAGCTTTGGCAAAATCGAACGGCAGAAACCCGCTTCGAGATCCACCTGCCCGAGGGGGAAGTATTCGTGCCGCAGCAGTTCTCTGTGGAAAAATCGACGCCAGAGCTGGGATATTTCGCCCGAAAGATGGAGTCCGAGAAGTTTCAGGTCCACCTGATCCCCTGGAAAGCGGTATGCCGGATTGTGGTAAGCGGACTGTCCGACCTTCCCTTCGAGCCATAGTCTTCGTACGCTAAGAGATGGTTCCCTAAATCGGCGTCATTGAGCGATTTAGGGGGTTACGCTTCCCCGCGAAAATCGGTTCAACTCGCGGAGAAACCCGGTAACTTGCCTGAACTGATGGGTGCGAAAAACACCGTGAACGCTGTCGACAAGAAGCCTCGCGTTGGGGCCGTCCGCTATTTGAACACCAAGCCGCTGGTGCATGGCTTGGACGACGCCGACACGCCGTTCAGCCTGACGTTCGACTACCCAAGCCATCTGGCCGATCAGCTTGCCCTGGGTCTGCTCGACGTGGCGTTGATTCCATCGATCGAGTACTTCCTCGGCGATGGCTATCGCATCATCACCGACGCCTGCATTGGCTGTCTCGGTCCGGTTTGGAGCGTGAAGATCTTCTTCCGCACGCCCCCGGAACAAGTCCGCACGCTGGCCCTCGACGAAGGTTCGCGAACCAGTGCCGCCCTGGCCAAGATTTTGCTGGCCGAGCGGTTGGGCGTCCGACCGCAGCTTCAAGCATTGCCGCTGGGCAGCGACATGCGTGATTGCGAAGCGGACGCCATCTTGCTGATCGGCGACCGAGCCATCCATCCGCCGGCGATCGATGCGGTGGAAGTTTGGGACCTGGGCGAGACCTGGGTCCAATGGACCGGCCTGCCATTTGTGTTTGCGATGTGGGTTGCCCGGCCTGGCATTCAAACCGAAGCGATCTCGCAGGCCCTGATGCATGCCCGCAACGGCGGACTCGACAATTTGCAGATGATTGCCGAACGCGAAGCACCGAAACATCGTCTGACGACGAGCGAGTGTTTCCACTACTTCCACGATAATTTACACTTCACCCTTGGCCCGCAGGAAAAGGCCGGACTGAAGCGTTACTACGAATTGGCCGCTGGGCTCGACCTGGCTCCCAGTGGCAGGACACCGATTTACGATGATTGCGAAATTGCTCGATAAAGCAGTCGCGGGCGAGCGACTGACACCTGAAGAAGGTCTGCAGATTCTCGAGTCGAACGACCTGCTGGCGATCGGCAAAGCAGCCGACGCGGTTTCGCGCCGGATGCATCCGGAGAACTACCGCACCTACAACATCGATCGCAACATCAACTATACGAACATCTGCACGGCGGTCTGCCACTTCTGCGCTTTCTATCGCAACCCGAAAAGCGAAGAAGGTTACGTCGTGCCGCGGGAAGAGATCCTGAAGAAGGTCGAAGAAACGGTTGCCCTTGGTGGGGATCAAATCTTGATGCAAGGTGGTCTGCATCCGAAGTACAAGCTGGAGTGGTACGAAGAACTGCTCAGCGACATTCGGACCAACTTCCCCCAGATCAACCTGCACGCGTTCAGCCCGCCCGAGATCTATCACTTCACCAAAGTCAACAAGCTGCCCCTGCGGGAAGTGCTTCAGCGTTTGAAAGACGCCGGCCTGGGTAGCTTGCCAGGCGGTGGTGCCGAGATTTTGGTCGATCGTGTTCGTAACGAACTGACCCGCGGCAAGGTGATGACCGACGACTGGCTCGACGTGATGCGAGTCTGGCACGAACTGGGAGGCCACAGTTCGGCGACGATGATGTTCGGTCACGTTGAAACCCTGGCCGAACGCATCGAGCATCTCGAACGCCTGCGTCAGCTACAGGACGAAACCGGCGGCTTCACGGCTTACATCTGCTGGACCTTCCAGCCAGACCACACCGACATGGCCCACATTCCGGCCCGCGGTACGTTCGAGTACCTGAAGACCCAGGCGGTCTCGCGGCTTTACCTCGACAACATCCACAACATTCAGTCGAGTTGGGTTACCCAGGGCCTGAAGGTGGGGCAGCTCGCCATGCTCTACGGAGCGAATGACATGGGCAGCTTGATGATCGAAGAGAACGTCGTGGCTGAGGCAGGTACCGTTCACTTCCTGACGCTGCAAGAGATTCGTGACGCGATTACCGAACTCGGTTTCGAGCCGCGTCAACGCAACGTCCACTACGAATTGCTGCCCAAAGAGCACGAGATGAAAGCCGTTCAGGCCAACGTGCTGCGGGACAAAGAACTGGTTACGCTCTCGTAAGCGAGCCGTTCGACATCGAACAACGAAAAGCCCCAAGGTGATTTGCCTTGGGGCTTTTTTCGTCGATGGTCGTTTCGCCAACCGGTCTTACTTTTTGGCGGACTTCAATTGCCAGGCTTCGTCAAAGAAGTCGGCGGCGACGATCTTACCGGGCCAAAGGGCGTCGGGCGGCGTGTTGATGTCGACCACGGCCCAGTCGGGCAGCTTGGGTACCTGGCGAGCGTTGTTCAGATAGGCATACTCGCGATAGGTGAAGCCGCTGTTGATTACCACATACTTCTTCGGATTCAACGGGTTCGGGTAGATCAAGACCGGGGAGTTCTCGTTCGCCTTGAAAGTTTGCTCTCCCACCTTCACTTCATCCTTTGTCCATTGAATCGGCAACTTGTCGGCAATCTTGGCCAACACACTGTTGCTGCCGGGGTCGCCGAACAGAATCAGATTGCTGTTGGCAATATCGGCGTCCGAGATCGCGCTGTCTTCGCGGATGATCGCATCGCCGCGGAACTGCCGACGCCACTCATTCACGAAGTGATCCATTTCGCCAACCGCCCAGGCATGGACCTTTTCGTTGTTGGCTTTCCCTGTTGGACTGACGATGACAAACGAATCGAGAAACGCGTCATCGATAGGTCCCTGTAGGCCTGGTGTCTTGGCCAGGGCATCGCCATCGGTCCAACCAACTTGCCACTGCTGACCGTCCCACTGCAATTTGCAGTTCCACGATCGATCGGTCTCGGGACCAGGGACTTTCAGTTCCTGGCGTTGGCTATCGACTCCGGCGGCGATTGGCGAGAGCGATAGCGTCACTTCACCTCGCACACCTTGCAGAATGTCTTGGCCGGCTGGGAGACTCAATTCCAAGCGGCTGACGTTGTTGGTGGCCAACGCAATACGACCATGATCGTGCACGGCAGCCAAAACGCGGGCCTGCTTCCAATGTTCCTGCAAGCCGCCAACTTTGACCCAATGCACCTCCGGATAACGAAGCGTGAACGTTGCGAACTGGATCGTTCGGGGTGTCTTATTTCGCCCTGCTTCGGCAATCGCATCGAGCTTAGCGGAAATGATCTTCTTCGAGTCGGCATGGATCGCATGTTTCGTATCGGGACCGATCACGTGCGTCAGGTGCATCTTCTCTTCGCGAAGCGCCGCTTCCATCACGTCGGCGGCCTGCTTCTGCTTGTCGATTTCGCCGCTGTAGGCCACCGTCGGCAAGTTGGCAAGATTGACGCAATAGCCTGGGCAATCGTACCACTGCCACAACGTCTTTTCGTACCAGGTTGGCTCTAAGGTTTCATTCTGGAAGACATCGAGAAACAACGGCGTTTCCGAGAAACCAGCCCCAGGGTTCGCGGCAAAGAAGAGGCCCGGATAATGAACCGCCATCTGCCAGCAGCCAGCGCCCCCCATCGAGAAGCCGCGGATCGCCACGCGATTATCGTCGATGCGATAGTTTCCTTTGACGTGGTCCATCGATTCCAACACGTCGATCTCGCCGGCGAACTTAAACGCATTGCAGTAGCGGCCGAAAGGATGCAGCACGATGGTCCGCTCCGGCTGGTACTGGCCAGGTCGCGAGGCTCGTTCGGCAATGAAGTTAGCCTCGGTATTGCGTTCGCCACGGCCATGCAGCCAGACATCCAAACGGAATGGTTCGGCCGATGCAAAGTCGTAGTTGGCGGGAATCTCGAGACCGTAAGGCTGAACGGTTTGATCGATCTTTGAGCGATATCCTCGCACCACCAAGCCGGTCTGCTTGGTCCACGGAGCCTTACCGTCCAACAGAGCCTCGGCACGGTTCAAGCCTTCGGTCAGTGTTTGCTTGGCGGCGGCGATGTCGTTCGGTTTGTAGAACTCGTGATACTTGAGTGCCTGGTGAATCGCTCGCGAATAAATCTCGACGTCTGGCAGCAACTGCGGGGTGCGGGCATCGCGCCGCATCTTCAGCTTCTTGATCAAATCGTCGAGCCGTTCGAGCCCCTGCGCGAGTTGGTCAGCATCAGCGGCCGGGACTTCGATCCCCACCGGAGGAATCGGGCGAACATTCGAGGCGATGTTATCGGCGGGACCATCCGCCCAGGCAGGCAAAGCCGCCAGACAAAACGCAAATACCAGGGGAAGAAGTTTGTGCATGAGGTCGATCCAGGTGGGAGGGAATCGGGCCAAGCGAAGATTTTGGGGCTTGGCGAAGCTACCTCGATTTTAACTACTGAGCACCTGCGAGGAAACAATAGCGGAAAGTTGGAGATTTTTTGCCTGTCCTCAATTAGCAACGCGCAAAGAAAAAGGGTAGCCGTGGCTACCCTTGTTTATGGAATTGAGTCATTCGCGTCGGATTAGTCCTCGTCGTCGACGATTTCCTGGCGAACTTCGATCTCGTCGTGATCTTTGCGAGGATCCTTTTCTTCGTACCAGCGGCGAGGGGAGTCCCAACCGAACTCTTCCTGCTGCGTGTAGACGTAGCGGATTCGCATCTTTTTCTTCTTCGGAGCCGGGATCAAAACCGGTTCTGGTTTTGGCTCTGGAACCAGTTCGAGCACTGGCTCGGGTTCAGGTTCCGGCTCTGGATCGGGTTCCCAGTCGAGTTCGACTTCTGGTTCCAGAATGGCGTCAGCCACCGGGAACTCGACTTCTTCTTCGTAAGGTTCTTCCTCAACCGGCTCTTCGGCCAACAAGGCGTCCCAGTCGATCGCCACCTTGCGGTCGCCATCGGCATCTTTCAATCGGTAGTTTGCCGGAGCACTCATGTCGACGTCGAAGTCGGCCAGCGACAACCGATGCTGATCGGTCACGTCGCTACCCTTCAGGCGGTAGCTGACTTCTTCTTGCAGCACGTCGACACGCAAACGAACGAGATCGTTCGGCACTTCAACGATTGGCAGAGCAATGTCTTCGAAGACCGGCTTCTTGATCACCTCGAAGTGGATCGGCACGTAAGGTGGCAGAATGACTTCGGTGAATCTGGCGGCCTGGAATGGAACCGGCTCTGGCTTAGGGTTTTCGATGTGAACAGTGATCTCGCCCTTTGGTAGCGGAGTCGACTTCACCTTCTTTGGGGCTGGCTTCGGTTCAGACGCGGGCTCTGGCTCCGGTTCTGGCTTGGGAGCTTCCAGTTCCATCTTCGGCATGGGCTGATCGATATCGATCAGGCCTGGGCGGCAAAGGCCGGTGAACTTAGGCAGCTGGCGAACGTCGGCACCCATGTCTTGGAACATGGCCGCGATATGTTCGTGGCAGGTAAAGATCAGCAACTGATGCCCTTCCGAAGCGAACTCGCGGAACAAATTGGCGGTCGCCTTCGATCGCTTCGAATCGAAGTTCACCAGCACGTCGTCCAGAATGACCGGCAAGACGCGGCCCTGGCGAGCAAACAAGTGAATCAACGCGAGGCGAACGCTGAGGAAGACCTGTTCGCGGGTACCTTCGCTCAAGTGAGCCAGGCTCTTCGAGTCGGCATAACGTTCTTCGACGAACAGGGTGTTTTCGTGCAGCGGCGTCCAAATGCGGATGTAGCGATCGTCGGTCAGCTTTCGCATGTACGAGGAAGCCAACCGCAGCGTTTCTGGCTGGCGGTCGCTTTCGTAGACGCGGCGAATTTGTTCGAGGATGCACGACGTGGTCGCCAGCGTCTGCCACTTTTCAATGGCCTTCTCGAGCTGAGCTTCGACCTCGGAAAGTTCGAGCTGGGCATGCAGCAGGCGATCGTTCTTCTCGAGCGATTCGAGCTGAACCTTCAGTTCGCCGCGACGCTCGAAGCATTCCTGCATCCGCTTTTCGGAATGCTGATGATCTGCCAACAGCTTGGCCAACTGTTCGTCGGCTTCTTTGCTGACGGTTGTTTCCAGCCAGGCTTCAATTTCTTCCAGCGTGCTTTCGGTACCGATCTTCTCGTCGATCGTTTCGGTCAGAGCTTCGAGCTTCGCTTCCAGCTCTTCGACTTCTTCCGTTTTGACGATCCAAGTGAGGTACTCTTCTTCGTCGCTGCTACTGGCTTCTTCCAGCAGTTGCTCGCGTTCGGCCATTAGCGCTTTGGCTTCTTCGGCCACACGGCGGAAGTCACCACGAACCTTCTGACCTTGCTCGAACAAGCCAGTCCGCTGCTTGTGCTTCCCTTCCTGACGCAGCAGGTCGTCTTCCAACTGATCTAACAGCAGCAAGGCATCCTGGGTCTTTGGTGCCACACCGACATCTTTGGCAAGATGCGAAATCCGGGTCAGCAGGGCATCGCGTTCTCGCAGGGCGATTTCGTTTTCGCCCTGAATCGCCTTCAAACGCTTGCGATACTGATGAATCTGAGCCAGGAAACGCCCCAGCGACTTTACGCGATCTGGGTTGATATCTTCCGGCAAATCGAGCACGCGAAGCGTTTCTTTCCAACGCTTCTTCGCTTGAACGACAGCCGATTCCAGCTCGCTGATCTGACGGGTGCTGGTTTCCTGCTTTTCGCGAACTTCACCCAGCTTGTGGCCCAGTGGAATCAGTTCTTCCAGGCGAGTCAGATGATCTTCGGCCGACTTCAGACGAGCCATCAACGCGCCATTGCCACGCGGCAATGCGATGTCGAGCTCTTTCTGCTCGGTAATCGCCTTGTCCATTTGCTGATCGAGCAGCATCAACTGACGCTTGGCCGAATCGAAACGTTGGGCCGATTCGTTGTCGAGCTTTCGCTTCATGCTGTACGAGGCCACCATCGCCATGGTGCCGAAGATCCAGCCGAAATGGCCCAACTGCCAGCCAATCAACAACGCCGGACCAAACATCGAATACAGCGTCATCGAGCTGCCCACGATGAACATCGCCCCCAGCATCACCATCTCTGGCTTCGGGGTGATCTGGTCTTCGAGCAGGTCGTGCGTTTCCCCTTCTGACTCGCGGTACTGAAGACGAATCTGGTCGATCTTGTCTTCGACCTGAATTCGGCGACGAAGTAAATTGACCAGATCGCCAGCCTTGGCGAGAGCCTTGTTCAGGTCTTCTTCACCGAGCGAAGTCAGCGATTCTTCGACTTCGCTTTCGACGCCGAGCAGTTCTTCGTCGTGGGTCGAGGTGTGTTTTCGAGCCGATTCCAACTCTTCGGTCGAGCGTTCCAGGGTCCGCAGCGGTTCGCGAAGTGAGCGAAGCTGCTTGCGGCTCAGATCAGGATTCTTCCCGGCCCGAGTCTTGACGCCGGTTTGTTCCCACAGATCTTCGATCTCGGAGCGGATCTGCGTTTCTTCTTCTTTGTTGCGTTCGAGCTGCTGCGTCAGCGATAGGATCCACTGGCGTTGTTCCCCCAATGCATCCACACGGGCTGCCTGGCGGGCCAGTTCCTGGTTGACCGGAATCGAGCTATGGCGTTCGCGAAGTTCCGTGTACTGCGCACGTAGCTCGCGGCACTTGGTCCGCTTCTTCGAGATTTGATCCTGCAGCGAATGCAGGTGACGCAGCGTATCCCGCGACACTTCCGGCAGTTCGCCATATGCCGCGATCTTCTCTTGCAGCTTATTGCGGCGCTGGATTTCAGGGCGAAGCGATTGTCCCAGTTCAATGAACTGGGCGAGGCGTTCGAGATCGGCAACTTTGAACTGGAACTGATCGATTTGCGTTTGCAGGGCTCGACGCTGGTTGATCAGGTTCGACCATTCCTGGGTGCCGCCCCGAAGTTGTTCGATTTCCTTCTTCAGGATCTGATGCTTTTCCAGCAGCTTATCGACCAGGGCTTCTTCGTCCCGGCCCGAGATCAAACGGCAACGGGAAGCTTCCAACTCGCGCATCACTTCGGCAAGCGAGATACGATCGAGTCCGCTGGTCAGTTCATAGATTTTTTGAGCGGCGACGCTATCGTCAAGGGTCGCCAGCAACTGCATTTCGCGCAGACCGACGGCGAAGATGTTGCTGTAAGTCAGGCGGTCGACACCTTCCAGCAAGGCATCCAGCTGGGCACGACTTTGCCGGGAACCATCGGAAGCTTCGATCCAGACCTGTTCTTCGCTTCCATCGTGATTGAACCGACGCACCACCTTAAAGCGGCCCATCGCTCCATTCACGCGCAGCCCACCGCCTGGCTCGCCACCATGAATCGGTGGCAAATAGCGACGTTCCAGATCGGGCTCTTGCCCGTAGAGCATCGTGCGAAGAAAGTGCAGCAGCGTGCTCTTTCCTGCTTCGTTATGACCGAACAGAACGGTGATGGTTGGCGACAACTGCTCGACACTCAGGTCGTGCCAGACGCCGAAACCGTCGATTTGAATTTGATTGAGTTGCATCCCTTCACTCCTGAAGATGGCCCACTTGCTCGGCCTGCGAAGTCTTCGATCACTCGGCTCGCAGCAATTGGACGCCCAACCGGCGTGCGTCTTGCAACACGCGGCGGCGATTTTCTCGTGACTCGATAGCGACTGCCTCGGCTAACTGGCTTTCCTCGTGCCCAGGGGCAAGGAATTGTGTCAGCTCGATCGGCAGACTTGGATCGGCGGCCAGCTCTCGCGTCAGACGCAAGTAATCGCCGCAGATCGATTGTTCTTGATACCAGGCTTCCGGAATGACCGAGGCCGTTTCGACCGTCAGTTCATAGGTCCACGAACCCATCGGCTCTTCGCCGAACTGTTTGTTCAGTTCGTTGGTGACCTCTTGCCAGGTTTCTTCTTTCAGCAGTTCGCGAGTCGCTTCGTTAGCGACAATCACGCGCCAGTCGATCATCAACTGGCGGTTTCCCTTGGTCGTGTTGAGCGTGTTTAAACGATTCTTGATGATCGTCGTCAGGTCCGAGAGCTTCTTGCAGTTTTCAAGCTCGATGATTTCGCTTTGCCAGCGACAGACGTCGGTTGGGACCGCTTCCATAGCGATATCCCCTTCTTCGTCCACTTCCACCAGGGTGCAGCTACGTTGCCCATTGGCAGTGATGGTTCGTCCCTGGGGCGAACCGGCGTACAAAGCCATCGAAGGCGAAGTCGCCAGCTTGTTGCGAAGTTCTTTCCCGCCCAGTGCCCAGTAAGGAATGCCGCTACGGGCGATCGATTCTGGCTCGAAGTCACCATGCAGCGCGGCAATGGTGAACAAACCTGCCGCATCGGGGCGGAACTGGCTCCAGCCTGGATCGCGACCGATGAATCCCTGGGCGATGATCGTGCAAATGGCGTCGTTGCCACGTTGATGGAGGATCTCGACCGGCTTGCCAGGACCAATCGTATGAACGTTTGGCGGCAGATGAATCGAAGCAGGCCAACGTGCCGGCGGGTCGATTTCGCCACCAACCCAATAAACCTTGATACCGGCGTCGTTCAGCGTTTCGAGCTGATCGAGCAGAAAACCAACGATCACCGGGCTGCTTTGCCGGACGTCGAGAATGTTGCCGGTAATCAGCACAAAGTCGACCTCGTGCAGCAAGGCGTTTTCCACCACCTGCTGAAAGGCCTGACGTGGCGCAGTCAGGAAGATCTCGCGCAGATGCTTGGGGACTTCAGCGAGTCCGCCGAGCGGCTGATCGAGATGAATATCACCGGTTTGAATGAATCGGAATGGTGACCCAGGCGTCACGGCCTCTCTCCATGGCTGACGGCCCTCGAAACGACTTGCGATAGCATCTTGCATGCTGGCACGAGGAGTAGTTTAACCAAACCGCAAAGTTTCGCCTATCCAGATTTGTTCAAGTCATTCGGTGGCAAATGCCGACACGCAAAGCCACTCGCCAGAGGTATTCCCTGACGGTATCCCTGCAGAAACACTCCCAACTAGGCCTCGTCGGCGAGAATGACCATCAGATCTTGGACCGGCAGAGCGAGAAAGATTACCGAGAACCAGAGCGCCCCGAACAGCAACAACAGATAGCCGACAAACCAAAGCCAGGTCAGCCATTGAAGGCGTTGGGGAAGATAGGGAACCGCCAACGCGATCGGGCCATCGAGCAAGACCACCAACAAGGCGGGAATATACCAGTAACTGGAAACGGTCGACGACCAACGAATCACCAGCTCGGTCCCAGCCGGCAGGTCGAGCTCGAAATGCTCAAACATGCGGATGAACATTGGCACGATGCTTCCATAAAACATGATCATCGCCGCAGTTACGACGACATGAATCCCCCAGGCAAGCCCCGAGATGAGAAGTCGCAAGATCACCGTCAGCAGCGATGGGCCAGCGTCAGGCTTGTCCGCAGTGGAGACAACTTCAACTTGCGACATCGGGACAACTCCGGTTTCAGGGCGAACGGCTTATCGACGCCGGGCTTGGGCTGAAGGGCGTCGCTGCCCCGATTTGGGTGCAGCTGGTCCACTTTGTTCCGCCTTGGCGTTGGGGTTGTCGGCCTGACCGGTCAATTCGTAGAGGAACCGGCTGGTTTCGGTAGGACGGGGCTTACCCCATTTCTTGCGAGCCAAAGCAAACGAGAAGGTCAGCCGTTCTTGGGCTCGCGTGATGCCCACATAGCAAAGCCGGCGTTCTTCCTCGATCGCTTCGTCCCCATCTTTCAAGCTGCGCTGGTGAGGCAAGATGCCTTCTTCCATGCCGACCATGTAAACATAGGGAAACTCGAGGCCTTTGGCAGCATGCAGCGTCATCAAGATGACGCCGTTCTTTTTGAGCTGCTTTTCTTTCTCGTTGTCGAAACCATCCCCGGCCAAGGCGGTGTCGTCGAGGAATCCGGCGAGGGTCGCCTTTTTCTTCTTCTTTTCCTCGTAAGCGCTGACGGCGTTAACCACCTGTTCGACGGCCGCTTCCCGTGACTCGCGATCGTTGGGGTCGGGATAAAGCCGAGCGAGTTCCTGCTGATAGCCGATCGCTCCGATCAAATCGCGGACGATGTCGGTCAGCGAATCCTTTTTCTCGACCCGAGCATGATAATGCTTGATCAGACGGACAAATTTGTTGATCGCGTCGGTCGTGGTCGACGAAGAACCTCCCCGCAGCGAAGCAGCCTGGGGCAGCACTTCCCACAGCGGTTTGCCTTCGTTGGTGGCGAAGTCGAGCAGCGATTTTACCGTCTTCTGCCCGATACCACGCGGCGGCGTATTGATGATTCGCAGCAGCGCGACTTCGTCTTGATGCGAATTGATCAGCTTCAAGTAGGAAAGGATGTCGCGGACTTCTTTGCGATCGAAAAACGACATCCCACCGATCAGGGTGTACGGAATGTTCATCGCGCGGAACTGCTGCTCGAACGCACGAGGCTGTTCGTTCGTGCGGAACAAAATCGCAAAATCACGCGGCTCGACGTCGGGCTGGTTCACTTTTCTCGAGATGTCGCCGACAATTTCTTCCGCTTCTTTTTCTTCGTCTTTGAAATACAGCACTTTCGGCTGGTCACCACCATGCCGGGCCGCGTTCAAAATCTTGTCGTACCGGGTCGAATTGAAAGCGACCAGGCGGTTGGCCACCGTCAAAATGGCACTCGTGCAGCGGTAATTGTCCGCCAGCAGCACCACTTTGGCTTCGGGCCAGTCTTCTTTGAAGCGCAGAATATGCTTCACTTCGGCACCACGCCACGAGTAAATCGACTGGTCGTCGTCTCCCACCACGCATAAGTTGCGGTGTCCTTCGGTCAGACCGCGGACGATACGGTACTGCGAGGCATTCGTGTCTTGGTATTCGTCGATCATCACGTGATCGAACAAGGCGGCTTCCTGATCGCGTACGTCCGGAAAGTTGGTGAACAACTCTTCGGTGCAGAGCAACAAGTCGTCGAAGTCGAGCGCGCCGCACGATTTCAGGGCGTTCTGGTAACGCCGGAAGGCCACAGCCGCCAGGTGGGCTTTATCGGTATCGGCATGGGCGAACGCTTCTTTGGGCCGAATACCAGCCGACTTCCAGCGACTGATAAAGTTCAGCAAGTCGCCTGGACGGAGGGTCTCGTTGGGGACACGAATCTCGCGAAGCACACCCCGGGCCACCATTTCCTGATCGCTGCGATCGTAAATGGTGTAATTCAGTGGATAGCCCAGGTGGTTAATATGCCGACGTAAAACACGAACACAATGAGAGTGGAACGTCGACACGACCGGTTCGTCTTTGGTCTGCTTGCCCAACAGTTTGAGGGCACGTTCCTTCATTTCGGCCGCGGCTTTGTTGGTGAACGTCACCGCGAGAATCCGCTGCGGCTTGATCCCATGCTTGATGAGATTCGCAATGCGGAACGTCACCACACGGGTTTTACCGGAGCCGGCCCCTGCCAACACCAGCATAGGGCCTGACAGTGTATTAACCGCTTCAAGTTGTGGCGGATTGAGTCCGTTCACCCGATTCTCGTCCGATATTCCGTTCCACCGAATTACCCTTTGGCGCAATTAATGCCGCGTAAAGGGTTCAGGCCCAGATGGCCAGCAAAGCCCATTGATCGTACGTCGCTGCCCCCTGCAATTTCAATGGGGTCTTGCCCAACTTTCCTCGTTTACTGTCGCGATCAAACTACGCCGAATGGGTCGTCCCGATTAGAATGGCGGTTTCAATGCACTCAGACGCACCTAATGCTCCGATTTCCAGGACCGCTATGCTCGAGCCGTGGAAGAAATTTTGTTCGCAGATCGTTTTTCGCTGGGTCGAAAACGATCATTCGACTTCGGCCGCTGCCATCGCTTTTTACGTTATTTTCTCGCTGGCCCCGATTGTCGTGTTTGCCGTCGCCATCGCCGGCGAAGTGTTGGAAAGCGATACGAGTGCCCGGGAAGCAGCCATCGCGTTTCTGAATACCAGCTTGAACGTCGCTTCCGACAATGAGCCTTCAGAGACAGAGAAAGCTCCAGCGAACGGCACCGACACCAAGCCAGACGCCGCCGATCCCGACAAACCAGAGACCGAAAAAGAGGAAGCGGCTGAAGAATCGGAGGAAAAAGAAAAAGAGTCCCAGTTCCCGGCCAAGCTCGACTATGGCAAAGAAATCGTCGACCAGGTTCGGCTTTCCGCTTTCCGCGAAGCGACCATGCTGCAAACCATCACTCTGTCAGTGATCGCGATCTGGAGTGCTTCGGCGACCTTCATGCAATTGCGGGCGGCGTTAAACCGAATCAATGGCTTTGTGGCCGAAGGGATCCGAGACAGCGTGATTGCCGTCTTGCTCGGGCGAGTTCGTGCTACGTTATTTTCAATCGGTGTCGGGCTGCTGCTCGCGGTAGCCACGCTGCTGAGTACCTGGTCGCATATCATCTTCGACCGAGCCTCGGATATGGGCTACACCTTCTTCGGCAAGCCAGACTGGCTGCCGACTCAGTTGATCTCGTGGCTGACCGTGCTGACGGTGTTTTACTGCATGCTCCGCTTCTTACCGATGAAACGGCCGCCGTGGCGGGAAGTCTTGTGCGGAGCCATCATCGGCACGGTCTGTTTTCAGCTCGGAAAGTACCTGATCATTCCGCTGGGCGAAAAGAACGTCGTGGCGACCGCCTACGTCAACAGCCGCATCTTGGTGATCACCGTGATGTGGATCTTCCTTTCCAGTCACGTGCTGCTGTTTGCCGCCGAGATCGGGCACATGTTGTTCGCGCCCGATACCTCGCCGTTTGCGAAGTACCGCCTGAAGCGCGAGTCGTAGCTTATCGCCCGGTCCGAATGTACTCGCCCATCCGTTCCACCTGGCGATGCAAGAGTGGCGACCAAGGGAAACCCGTGTTGATGCGGATGTAGTTTTTGAACGCCCCGCTCGGCGAGAAAATCGGCCCCGGAGCGAATTGAATTCCTTCTTCGCTCAGCGCGTGATACATCTTCATCGAGTCGACGTGCCGTGGCATCTCGATCCACAGAACGTGACCTCCCAGTGGTCGCGAGGCCCGAACGCCATCGGGAAAACAGTTTCGCACGGCCCTCAATGCGTCGTCCATCTGCTCGGCAAACTGCGATCGCACTTTGCGAAGATGCCGATCGTAGGCACCCGTTTCCAGGATTTCCGCCGCGACCAATTGGGGGGCGACTGACGTGCACTGGTTCACGACCAGCTTCATCAATTGAAACTGCTGGATATACCGGCCTGGGATGCACCAGCCCAGACGGAGCCCTGGCGAAAGGGTTTTACTGAACGATCCGCAGTAGAGGACTCGTCCCTGGGTATCGAACGCTTTAACGGCACGCGGCCGCGGCGATCGGAACGAAAGGTCACCGTAAACGTCATCTTCCACCAGCGGGACCTGGTAGCGATTGAGGATTTCGACCAGACGCTTCTTGTTTTCTTCCGGCATTAAGCTGCCGGTCGGATTCGAGAAGTTCGACACGATCGCACACGCGGCAATATCGTACTTCCCCATCACATGGTCCAAGTGATCGAGCTGAATCCCTGTCTCTGGATCGCAAGCGACTTCCACCGCTTTGACCCCCAAAGACTGCAGCACTTCCAGCAGTGCGTAGTAGGCCGGCGATTCGATCGCGACGATACTGCCCGGGGGGGCGACGCATTTGATCGAAAGGTAAACCGCTTCTTTCGCGCCACTGGTCACCACGATGTCGTCGGGGCTAACAATGTAACCGGCCTCGGTCCCGCGTTTCGCGATCGACTTGCGCAGTGCCTCGTGCCCTGGGACGCCGTCGTAACCGAAGCAGGCATCGGGCAAGTCTCGCATCACCTTCTGATACGACTTGTTCAGCACGCCCAGCGGCATAAGCTGCGTCGACTGGACGGCCGCCCCCAGCGTGGGTTCCGCCCCAGAGCCGATCGCGGCGTTCATGCGTGTCGGAATGTTTGTCTGGATGACGCATGCCTCGCCATTGGGACTGGTCGAAGAGAGCTTTGGCAATTCCTCAGGCGGGCGTCGAACATAGTGCCCCGACTGCGGGCGAACTTCGATCACGCGCCAATCTTCGAGTAGCGCCAAAGCGCTCTTGGCGGTATTCAAGCTCACGCGATGTTCTTCGCTGAGTCGGCGGATCGAAGGAAGCTTCTCGCCGGGCTCGAACGCTCCGGTTTGCACCAATCGGCGAAGCTTGTCCGCCAGTTGGTAGTAGAGCGTGCTCTCTTCATCGGTGGCCACTGCGGCCGCTTTGGGGGGCGTGTTCATCTGTCACCCTTGGTTCGGGCGGAATCTGATAAGGCGTGTTCTGCGCGGGCATCTGTACCCACGGACAATACTGGAATCCAGAACTGTGCCCACAGCTATCGTACCCATAAACTGCTCCCACTAGCAAGTGTTATCACATTTCACACTGAAACAAGGACTGTACCCCTCATGGCGATTGCAACCAATCTTGGCTTTCCACGGATCGGAGCCAAGCGCGAACTGAAGTGGCTGCTCGAGAAGTATTGGCAGGGAAAAATCGGGGCGGAAGAGCTTCTGACCAAGGCCCAAGACGTTCGTCAGACCAACTGGCAGTGGCAAGCGGATGCCGGTATTCAACAGGTGCCGGTTGGTGACTTCTCGCTGTACGACCATGTGCTCGACTGGTCGCAGCGGGTCGGGGCGGTTCCGGCTGCCTATCAATCGTCGCAACTGGTCAGCGAATTGGATCGCTACTTCGCGATGGCTCGCGGCACGCAAAAGGGTGTCGACCTGCCCGCTTTGGAAATGACCAAGTGGTTTAACACCAACTACCACTACATCGTTCCAGAATGGACCGAAGACCAGACGTTCCACCTCAATGCCGAGGCCTACCTCAACGAAATCGCCGCCGCCCAGGCCATCGCCACCGATGCTCGACCAGTGGTGCTGGGGCCAGTCAGTCTGCTGCTGCTGGGCAAGTTGAAGGGAAGTAATGCGTCGCCATTGGTTCTGCTCGAACGACTGCTGCCGGTTTACGAACAACTACTGGCCAAGTTGAACGAAGCGGGCGTGACCTGGGTACAGTGGGACGAACCGGTCCTGGCACTTGACCTTAGCGAAGAGGCTCAAAAGGCAATCCAGAAGAGCCTGGAAGTTTTGTCGGGGGCATTCGGCAACTTGAAGTTGGTCGTGACCAGCTACTTTGAAGGACTACGTGAAAACCTCGCCCTGGCGTTCTCGCTTCCCGTCGCGGCGGTTCACCTCGATCTGTCGGCTGCCCCGAAGCAACTGGACGAAGCATTGTCCTTGATTCGCCCAGAACAGCTCCTCTCGCTGGGTCTGATCGATGGACGCAACGTCTGGAAGAACGATCTGTCGAAGACACTCGACCTGGCAGAGAAGGCTGCCAAGGCGATCGGTACCGACCGTCTGCTGATTGCCCCTGGCTGCTCGCTGCTGCATAGCCCGGTCGACCTCGCTTCCGAAACGGCGATCGATGCCGAACTGAAGAGCTGGCTCGCGTTCGCTCGGCAAAAGCTGGATGAAATCGCCATCATCACCCAGGCCCTCAACGAAGGTCGCGACAGCGTCGCCGATGCGTTGCGACAGAATGCCAAAGCGATCCAATCGCGTCGCAGTTCGGTGCGAACCCACAATCCAGCCGTGCGTCAGCGGATCGAGTCGATCACTCCGGAAAGCTTGCTGCGGCAGGGTGCGTACAATCAGCGGCAAGGTGAACAACGCAGTCGCTTGAACCTGCCGCTACTGCCAACGACGACGATTGGTTCGTTCCCGCAGACCAGCGAAGTCCGCCAGGCCCGTGCCGCCTTCCGCAAGGGTGACCTGACGGCCGATGCGTATCAAGAGTTCCTCGAAGCCGAAACGCAAAGCTGCATCCGCCGCCAAGAGAACCTCGGTCTCGACGTTCTGGTGCATGGCGAATTCGAGCGGAACGACATGGTCGAATACTTCGGCGAACAACTCGAAGGCTTTGTCGTCTCACAAAACGGCTGGGTTCAAAGCTACGGTTCGCGTTGTGTGAAGCCGCCGATCATCTTCGGTGACATCCAGCGTCCCCACGCGATGACCGTCCCGATGGCCAAGTATGCCCAGTCGCTGACCCAGCGTCCGGTGAAGGGAATGCTGACCGGGCCAGTGACCATCTTGTGCTGGTCGTTCGTCCGCGACGATCAACCGCGCCGCGATACGTGCGAGCAAATCGCGTTGGCCATTCGTGACGAGGCGGTTGATCTCGAGTCGTCCGGCATCGGTGTCATTCAGATTGACGAGCCCGCCCTGCGAGAAGGATTGCCGCTGCGTCAGCGAGATCAGCCAGGTTACCTGCAGTGGGCCGTGGATGCCTTTCGACTCGCATCGAGTGGGGTCTCGAACGAAACGCAGATTCACACCCACATGTGTTACTGCGAGTTCAACGAGATCTTGCCGTCGATCGCCGCGTTGGATGCTGACGTGATCTCGATCGAGACGAGCCGCTCGAAAATGGAACTGCTCGACGGGTTTGGCGACTTCCAGTACCCCAACGAAATCGGCCCTGGCGTCTACGACATTCATTCGCCTCGGGTCCCTTCCACCGACGAAATGGTGGGGCTGCTGCGAAAGGCGGTCGACCTCATTCCAGCCGAGCGATTGTGGGTTAACCCAGATTGTGGGCTGAAGACCCGCGGATGGGTGGAAGTGGAAGCGGCACTGAAGTCGATGGTCGAGGCCGCCCAGCAAGTTCGCTCGCTGCTGGCTTAAGTGTCTGGGCTTTGAACCAAGATTTTGCACGCCCCGTATAGGAAAAACCTACGAGGGGCGTGCATTAATTCTTGGCTCTAGACGTTGAAAATGCTGGGGTTTCGTGTCAAATTGGATGTTTCCCTGCCAGCACATTCCTTCCTGAGTCTAGCCCAAAAGGTCCCACCTCCATGAAGTTTCGTCGTTTCGAACTCCGCTCGCTGTCCATTTGCCTGGCCCTCACCTTCGTGGGGATGCTGTTCATGAGCTCGATGTCGCAAGCTGAAGAGAAAGAGTCGACTCGCAAACTCCGCCATGTGGTGGTCTTCAAATTCAACGAATCGGCCAAGGCTGAAGATATTGAAAAGGTCGAAAAGGCTTTTATCGCCTTGCCTAAGCAGATTCCGGTCATCAAGGAATTCGAGTGGGGCACCAACAACAGCCCTGAGATGCTCGACAAAGGTTTCACCCACTGCTTCCTGGTCACCTTTGCCAGCGAAGAAGACCGTGCCGCCTATCTGCCGCACCCGGCTCACCAGAAGTTTGTCTCGATCCTGCGTCCGCACCTGGAAGAAGCATTCGTGATCGACTACTGGGCCGACTAATACTGGCACCGACGCCCGTCGCTGCTTCTACGCAAATCACTTCCGAGCGACCTAGCCCTGGCGGCCGGGGTCGCTCTTTTTGTTTGCATCATTAACTGCGAATATTCGATCAACTAAGGAACAATCAGCGTCACTAGATGACTTCTTTTTGAAAATCAGTCGCGGATCGCAAACTTGGGATTGGACGTAAGTCCTCTGATTCTCTATTCTTTTTCAGGAACAATCAGTCGAATTCTGCGGTATTTGATTGCCGCCGCAAACCACAAGCGTTCGATATTCGTACTGATTACACATTCCCAACGACCACGATTTCTTCGCCTATGCGACCTTATTGGCTTTACCTTCTGCTGATTCTTGCACTCTTGATGCCAGGGGCACGCCCTCGGTACATCAGTGCCAGTATCGCGTCTGGTGCCCCGGTCGAAGGCATTCCGACGACCGATACATCGGAAACGGAAGAACAAGAGGTCAACGAAAAGACGGTAACTTCGCGGCATCGGCTTTCTTTGACCGCCACGCGAAGCCTTGATCCACGACCGGTCGTTCAACGCCAGAGATTTCCGCGATCTCTGTCTGCTGTCCCTGGCATTGTGCATCAATCGCACAACGGATTTGGTGGCGATATCACCTGCTAGGTGAAACTGGGCCGCTGTGCGCAGTTGCTGAGTCTTTTTCCGTCGGCACTCTGCCTATCTCTGGCGGCCTCCTGTTTTGATTTGCTCTGGCTGATGCTCTGCACGCTCGGCCTGGCGAGCCATGCAATCTTTGGCCTGGTCACGACACCAAGTCGCCCATTGATCAGGCCCCCTGGTATCTGAATTCGTTCGACAGCCCCGAGACAGCGATAGGCAAGATCTATGCGTAATTTGATTGCTGGCGTAACTCAATTTCAAAACAAGACCTACCCGCAGATGCAGCCCCGCTTCGAGGAGCTGGCCACCGGGCAGAGTCCCGACGCGTTGTTCATCACCTGCAGCGACTCCCGCGTTGTCCCCGAACTGCTTACCGGTAGCGACCCTGGCGAACTATTCGTCATTCGCAACGCCGGCAACATTGTCGGTACGAAAGACGAAGCCGACCTGGGTGTGGCTGCGACCATCGAATACGCCGTCAAGGTGTTGAAGGTGCCACAAATCATCGTCTGCGGCCATGCTCGCTGCGGTGCGATGCAAGGTTTACTCAATCCATCGGCGGTCGAGAGTCTGCCGGAAGTCGCCAAATGGGTGTCGCTTTCCGCGGAAGCGCTCAACGACACCAGCGACGACTCCGACGACGACCGCCTCACCCAGTTGATCCAGGCCAACATTCGCCTGCAGCTTCGCAACCTGATGACCTTTCCGGAAGTTGCGGAAGGGGTTGAATCTGGCACACTTCAGTTGCATGGCTGGCTGTACGACTTCGTCACCGGCAAGGTGAGCGTCGTCTCGTTGGGCTCGAGTCAATTCGTCGAGCCCGTTGCCCAAATGGCCTAACCCAAGCTCAAATTTACGGAAGCACCACTCATGGCTACGCAAGAAACCTCCCCAGCTCAAGCGGCCGGTTACTTCTCAGGAACCTTTCGAAGAGACTTTGTATCGTCGATTGTTGTTTTCCTGGTCGCCTTGCCGCTGTGTATCGGAATTGCGGTAGCCGTGGGGGTGAATCCGGCACGAGCCTTAATTACCGGCATCATCGGTGGCCTGATCGTTGGTTGCTTTAGCGGTTCGCCGCTTCAAGTGAGCGGACCAGCGGCCGGCCTCTTTGTGATCGTGGCAGATTTGATCGCCTCGCAAAAAGCAAAGTTCCTTGGCTTTTATGCAGGTCCGGAAGCATCGGCCGAGGGCCTGTCGATGACGTACGCACTGGCAGCCCTCGGTTTCGCGGTGCTCCTGGCAGGCGTGCTGCAAGTTGCGGCCGGCAAGTTGTTAATCGGTCGCTGGTTCCAGGCAGTCTCGCCGGCAGTGATCAACGGCATGCTGGCTGGCATTGGTGTGCTGATCATCGTCAGCCAGTTTCATGTGATGCTCGATCATGAAGCCCTCTGGCATGGACATAAGGCCCATGGTGGCCTGGAATATATGGCCACAATTCCTGAAGCGATCTGGAAGTGCTTTGACCTGCAAGGGACCGGTCCTTCGCATCACTTGGCGGCAGCCATCGGGATTATCACCATCCTGACGATGATTCTTTGGCAAGGTTTCGCCCCACCGAAATTAAAGCTGATTCCATCGGCGTTGTTGGGGATTATGTTGGCTTCGATCGTAGCGGTCGTCTGGAACTTCCCGCTGAAGAATCTGGCGGTTCCTCAAAACCTGCTGGATGAAGTCTCGTTCCTGAACTCCACTTCTCACTGGACTTCGGTCATCACCGATCCGGCCGTCTATACCGCGGCGTTGGTGATCGCCTTGGTGGCGAGCGCCGAAACACTGCTTTGTGCCACGGCGATCGACAAGATGAAGCCCGGTCACAAAACCAATCACGACAAGGAACTCACCGCCCAGGGAATCGGCAACATGCTCTGCGGACTGGTTGGTGCCTTGCCGATGACCGGCGTGATCGTGCGAAGCTCGGCCAACGTGAACGCTGGCGGCCAGACTCGCGGGGCGACCATCATGCACGGTGCCTGGCTATTGCTGTTCATCGTGCTGCTCCCTTCAATCCTGACGCTGGTGCCACGGGCTGCCCTCGGGGCGCTGTTGGTCTACACCGGTTTCAAGCTGGTCAACATCAAGCAGATCAAAGAACTGTTTCGGACTGGTTGGACCGAGTTCGGAATCTACGTGACGACCGTTGTGCTGATCGTTAGCTTCGACCTGCTAATCGGTGTGGTGGCTGGTATTGTGCTTTCGGCCGTTAAATTGCTGGTGACCTTCACCAGGTTCGAGACCGACCTATTCATCACGGAAGAAGAAAAGAAGGCGACCCTCGCCTTGCACGGAGCGGCCACGTTTTTACGGCTTCCGGTTTTGACGGAACGCCTGGAAGAGATTCCGGCGGAAGTCGAACTGACGGTCGACCTCAGCAATTTAACCTACATCGACCATGCCTGCTTCGAGGCACTTCTCGATTGGGCCAAGCAGCACGAGAAGACTGGCGGCAGCCTGGTCATCGACTGGCGTTTGCTACATGGCAAGTTCCAGAAGGAAATGGATGTGCGGCAGCTGGAAACCCGTGATAGCGTCGAGCCTCAGAAACTTAGCGGCAAACCGTCAACCAAGACGGTTACGGCTTAGCCCCCCGTTTTAATCGATACGACTTACATAAAGCACATGCATACTGATCACCTGAAAGGGTGTTTTCGTTAAGAGTGTGTAAATATGAAAAAGTCGAGGTCTAACATAACCGTTCTCGGTGGTCTGGTTTCGTACGAACGCGACCGTTACCAGCCCCTTGCATGAGGGTTTTTCTGTGAGCAACGGTTGCACCCAACCTATTGCTAGCACCACTTATTAGGGTTGCGCCGGATTTCCGTTCAACCCCTGCGGCTTCGGTAAGTCTTTCTGCTTGTGCACGTTTCTCAGCATGTGCCAATTCTGTCGCGATTTTCGATTCTTGCGCGCTGTCTGAAATCGATCTGACGCTCGTAAGACCCGTTCCGATTATCGCATCTAACGGCATTGGTCATTTCTGCTCAGGATGAGCGACATTCGTGAAGTATGGAAACCGCACGATGAAAACTAGCTGGACGTTTCGCGCCCTTGGAATCTGTTTGGGCGCATTAGTCCCTGCTTTGGGCTACTCCCAAGAACCTTTCTATAACGCGCCCAATAGCAACTACGCCGACTCGGCAACGCAATACCAGTCGATGTATTCGCAGCCGCCGCAATCGTATGCGGCGGCTGACGTCCCCCAGGCGCTTCCTCAAGTAGTCGACGACATCTCAGCTGCTTCCTACTACAACCTTCTGGAACGCGTCGAAGCTCTGGAAGCGGAAAAGGCGGAAGAAGCTTGCAAGGAGGTCGATTTGATCGCCAAGCCAACCCAGAAGTGGTCTGGCCGTGTGCACTTCGACTACTGGAACTTCCCCGATGAATCGGCTCTGCCGAACTACATCGAAACCGGAAATCCCAACGACGGTCCCGACGACTTCATCGGTTTCCGCCGATTGCGATTTGGTGTCGCTGGCGATGTCTGGGAAAACATGAACTACAAGATCGAGATGGAGTTCGCTGATCCGGCGAACCTGGCATTCAAAGATGCCTATCTCGGTTGGACACAGCTGCCATTTCTGCAAACCGTGCTGCTCGGTAATCAGAAACGTCCTTACGGTTTGGATCACTTGAACTCCAGCCGTTACAACGTCTTCATGGAACGTCCGTTCGTAATCGAAGCGTTCAATCAAGACGCTCGTCGTATCGGTCTGCAGTCGTATGGCGTTTCCGAAAACGAATCGTGGAACTGGCGATACGGTTACTTCCTTATGGATGACCTGGCCAAAGTCGGTCACCAGTACGATGACAACTACCAGTCCGAAATCGCTGGCCGTCTGGCCAACACGATCTGGTACGACGAAACCTCCGGCGGCCGTGGTTATGCTCACTGGGCGATCTCGGGTTCGGCTGCCTTCCCTGGTAGTGGCGGCGACGATCGCTTCACCACCCGTCCAGAATCGCGTACCAGCGAAAAGTGGCTGGACACTGGCTCGCTGGGTGCCTCGAACTATCAACTGGTGGGCCTGGAAGGTGTGCTGAACATCGGCGCCTTCTCGCTGGTCGGTGAATACCAGACGGTTCACGCCAATCGCTCGGCTGCTCCGGACGTCAACTTTGGTGGTGGCTATGTCTACGCTGCTTACTGGTTGACTGGCGAATCGACGCCTTGGGAACGTGACTCCGGTACGCTGGGTCGCACCAAGCCGTTCGAGAACTTCTGGCTGGTCAATCGCTGTGATGGCTGTCGCAGCTACGGCTGGGGTGCCTGGCAGGTTGCCGCTCGTTATTCGTATGGCGACTTCAGCGATGCTGATGTCTTCGGCGGTGTTGGCGAAAGTGCCACGCTGGGCGTCAACTGGTGGTGGAATCCGAACGCTCGCGTTCAGTTCAACTACATCAATGGTCGTATCTCGGACCGCGTGATCGCGGGTGCTCCTTCCGACGCCGGTTGGTACGACATGTTCGGCCTGCGATTCATGGTCGACTTCTAAACCGCGACGCGGATGCAAACCCACTGCCTGAGGCCGACCACGCCCCAGGCATTCACCCTGATAACAACCAGTCAATAAACCAAATACGGAGAGATCTCCATGAACCGTTACCTCGCCATTCTCGGCCTCGGTCTGCTGATGTACGGCAGCGGGTGTTGCACAACCAAGTGCTGCGTTCCGACCTGCTGCTCGTCGTACGGCAAGACCTGCTCGCCTGAAGTAAAGCAGACTGAAACCACGCACAACTGCTACGCCGACAAGTGCAAAGACATTTGTATCCCGGCCGTTCGCTTCCCATGGGAAGATTGCTGCACGCCGCTGAAGTGCGGTCGTGTTCGCTCGGTCAAGCAGTTGACCAAGTTTGAATACAAGTGCCCTGACTGCGAAGTCAAATGGAACGTTGTCGATTCGGGCTGTAACTGCGGTCCCGGTGCGTGCGGCCCCGGCGGTTGCGGATGTGGCAAAAACTGCGGCGGTGCCTGCGGCATTCCTGCTTGTGGAAGCTTCGCCACCGATGGTACCACACCGGCTCCGACCGAAGCCCCAATGCCGCTGCCGGAAATGAATCATCAGGAGAAATCACCTTCCGAGGTTCCTCCGATGCCGCCGGTCGTGATCGAACAGACCTCGTACTTCGCAACGGGTCAGTAAGCGAGTCTTTCTCCGACTCGTCCAGGAATTCCGATCAAGCCCTTGGAGCTCTCCCTACTCCAAGGGCTTTTTATGTTCGAACCGGGGCCACTTTGGCCGAACGAAATCTATGGCTAAAATCGTTCGCTATGGCCGAGAACATCATCTATATCGATTCCCCGCAAGACCCGCAGCTCGTTCGCTACCATCGCGAGTTCGAGCGAAAAGCTCATATGCGCGACGGGTATTTCATTGCGGAAAGTCAGTTTCTTGTTCAGCGTTTGCTGGATAGCCCGTTTCCGATTGAATCGCTGGTGGTCGACGATTCCAGCAAGATCCCGCAACTCCCCGCTCAACGTCAGGGGCAGTTTCCGATCTACGTCCTCAGCCGAGCCGATATCAAAGAATTGGTCGGGTACAACTTCCATCGAGGCATCTTGGCCTGTGGGCAGCGTCCTCCGCGTCACGAGATCGCCAGCGTCTTCCCCGACGAAGTCCCGGCCACCTCGACCGTGCTTGCTGCGTCAAAGATTGGCGACTTCGAGAACATCGGCGCCATTATCCGGGCGGCGTGTGCCTTTGGCGCGGATGCAATCCTTTTGGATGAGGGCTGTGCCGATCCGTTTGCCAAACGGAGCTTACGCGTCTCGACCGGGCACGCATTTAAGATTCCAATCGTCGAATCGCAAGACTTCGCGGCCGACCTGAAGCAGCTTCAAGCGAAAGGCTTCGAAACCTTTGCGACCGTTCTCTCCGATTCCGCCACGCCCCTATCGCAGGTAAAACGAGCCGATCGAAGCATTATCTTGATGGGGAACGAGGGATATGGACTCGAGGCCGATACGCTGGCTCACTGCACCCATCAGATCACCATTCCGATGCTGCGTGGCAGCGATTCGCTGAATGTGGCGATGGCGAGCGGTATCTTCTTATACCACTTCTGCCACATGCCGTAGCGACGCGACTACCAGCGGACAATCTCGCCGGAAACCAGTGCACGTCGTCCCGACGAAGTTTCCAGGAGCAACGCTCCCTCGGCATCAATGCCGTGACACTCGCCGACGAAGGTGCGTTCCCCTTGCTGCATCTCGACCTGGCGACCTGTCAACAGACAGTGTGAACGCCAGTACGGCAACAAGCTGGCGAATGACTCGGGGTTCTCTGAACAGAGCGAACGAAACCGTTTCAAAAACTCGAGCAGCACCTCGGGCAGAAAGTGCTGCTGATGCGTCACGTCGGTCAAAGCGATCGCTCGCTGCTGGACATCGAAGGGTGCCTGTTCGAGCGAATTGTTGACATTCACGCCAATTCCAACGCATAGATAGGGACGCCCCTGATCACGTTTCTCGACGAGAATTCCGCACACCTTGCGTCCAGCCAGATAAACATCGTTTGGCCATTTGACCTGCACCATGCCATCGTCGGCATATTGTTCCAGAGTCTGACACATGGCGACGCCGGCAACGATCGAGCAGCGATGCCACGCCAACGGAGCAATCGGGATATCGGCCTCGCCCATCAACAGCGAAAACGTCAACGCCCCGTCGGCAGCGAACCAGCTACGCGTTCCCCGTCCCCTGCCCTTGGTTTGCGAGCGAGCCACAATCAACGCCGGCAAGCGGTCGGCGTAGTGCTCGATGGTGGCGAGCGCATGGTCGTTGGTCGACGTGATCTCGTCGAACACGTCGACCGTCTTCAGGTTCGCTTCCCGCAGGATCTCTTGCTGGGCGATTTCAGGAAACCAGGCACTCATGGGTTACGCCAACTTGACCATCAAGTCGCCTGTTTCGACCTGGCTGCCTGGCTTGACCAGGACCTGCTCGACGGTTCCTTCGACTTCCGCGTAAACCGTGGTTTCCATTTTCATGGCTTCCAGCGACAGCAGCTTTTGTCCCTTGGCAACCTTCTCGCCCGGCTCGACTGCGATGGTCACCACCATGCCAGGCATCGACGAACCAATCTGCTTCGGATCGCCAGGATCGGCCTTCTGCCGTTTTGGAATGTCCGACTCGAGATTCTGATCGATGATGCTGATCTCGCGCGGCTGACCGTTCAGCTCGAAGAACACCACGCGCGAACCATCTGGGTGCGGATCACTGATCGTCAGGAACTTCACGATCAGCGTCTTTCCCTTTTCGATATCAAACGCCAGTTCTTCGCCCGGTTCTTGCCCATAGAAGAAGACCGGTGTCGGCAGCCGACTGGTGTCGCCGAAGGCTACCTGATGCTTGGCGAAGTCTTCGTACACTTTCGGATAGAGCAGGTACGAAACCACCTCGTTTCGCTTCGGTGCCCGGCCGAGCATCTTCTCGACCTTCGCCGTCGCATCTTCAAAGTCAGCCGGTGCAAAGCTTTCGCCGGGGCGCGTCGTCAGGATCGTTTCGTCACGCATGACTCGCTTCTGCAATGCTTCGGGGAAACCGCCCGGCGGTTGCCCCATGCGACCGCCAAGCAGGTCTTTCACCGAAGCGGGAAAAGCCAACTCGCGTTCCGGGTTCAACACATCAGCAGGCGTCAGGTCGTTAGCTACCATGAACAAAGCCATGTCGCCGACCGCTTTCGAGGTGGGCGTCACCTTCACAATATCCCCCAGCATCTCGTTGACCTGGGCGTAGATCTCACAGATCTCGGACCACTGATCCGAAAGCCCCAAGGCGTGGGCCTGCTGGAACAAGTTGGTGTACTGACCGCCGGGCATTTCGTGCCGATACAGGTCGGCGGTCGCTGGCAGCACGGTGCTTTCAAACGGAGTGTAGAACTCGCGAACCGATCGCCAATACTCGGCAACTTCGTCGATTTGCTTCGTGCCGAGACTACTTTCCTGAGGCGTTCCTCGCAGCATTTCGACCACGGTATTCAAGTTTGGCTGCGACGTTCCCCCGGAAAGCGGAGCCATCGCGGCGTCGGCGATGTCGAGCCCCACTTCGGAACCTTCCAGGATCGACGCGGCCTGAATCCCGGCGGTATCGTGGGTGTGGAAGTGGATCGGCAACCCAATCTCTTGCCGGAGGGTCTCGATCAGCTTGCGCGCCGCTTTCGGCTTACAGAGCCCTGCCATGTCTTTAATTGCCAGGAAGTGGGCCCCCATCGATTCCAACTGCTTCGCCAGATCGACGTAGTATTTCAGGTTGTACTTATCGCGTTTCGGATTGCTGATGTCACCGGTGTAACAGATCGAAGCTTCGCAGATGCCGCCGGATTCGATCACGGCGTCCATTGCCACCTTCATGTTCGGCACCCAGTTTAAGGCATCGAACACGCGGAAGATGTCCATCCCGGCCTGGGAGGCTTCTTCAACGAATGCTTTTACGACGTTATCCGGGTAGTTGGTGTAGCCGACGGCGTTCGAGGCTCGCAGCAGCATCTGAAACAAGATATTCGGCACCGCCTCGCGCATGTCAGCCAGTCGCTGCCACGGCGATTCTTTGAGGAAACGCATCGTCGTATCGAAGGTCGCCCCGCCCCACATTTCGAGCGAAAACATATTCGCACAGTTGTGCGCGTACGCCGGGCAGATATTCAGCAAATCGGACGTCCGCACACGGGTCGCCAGCAAGCTTTGATGGGCATCGCGGAACGTGGTATCGGTGAAGAGCAGTTCTTTCTGATCGCGAACCCACTGCGCGAACTTGGTCACCCCCAGTTCTTTGAAGCGATCGCGCGAGCCTTTAGGTAGCTTTGCATCTTCATCGACGTGCGGCGTCGGAGCCGGATCGCGACGCTTGGAAACGGCTCGATCTTTCACCAGTGCGTTGCCGTTAACGGCGATCTCGCCCAGGTACTTTAGCAGCTTCGTGGCCCGGTCTTTTCGCGGGATGAACTGCATCAAGTCAGGCGTTTCGTCAATGAAGCGAGTCGTGCACTTCCCTTCGACAAACGTCGGATGCTTCATCAAGCGAATGAGGAATGGAATGTTGGTCTTCACGCCACGAACGCGAAACTCTTGCAGAACGCGTTCCATGCGACGCGAGGCATCGACAAAGCGGCGGCCACGGGCCGTCACTTTCACCAGCAGCGAATCGTAATACGGATGCACGACCGCACCGCTGAACGCGCTGCCTGCATCCAGACGCACGCCCATGCCAGCGCCGCTGCGGTAATGCGTCACGCGGCCATAGTCAGGCATGAACTTGTTGGAAGGATCTTCCGTCGTAACGCGGCACTGCAAAGCAAAGCCAAACGGCGTGATCGCCGATTGATCTGGGATTCCGATTTCAGGATGCTCGAGCGATTCGCCTTGAGCAACCAGGATCTGCGACTTCACCAGGTCGACGCCGGTGATCTCTTCGGTGACCGTATGTTCGACCTGGATACGCGGATTCACTTCGATGAAGTAGTATTCGCCGGTTACCGCATCGACCAGAAACTCAACCGTTCCGGCGGCATAGTAATCGACCGCCTTGCCAATGGCGACGGCAGCATCGCACAAGCCTTGACGGGTCTTGGGATCGAGCAGTGGTGCCGGGGCGATCTCGACCACCTTCTGGTGGCGACGCTGCACGCTGCAGTCACGTTCGTACAGATGGACCAGGTTGCCCTCCTTATCCCCGAGCAACTGCACTTCGATATGCCGGGCATGCTCGATGAACTTCTCGATGAAGATATCGGGGCTGCCGAACGCATTGAGCGATTCGCGCTGGGCTTCTTTGAACGAGCCATCGAACTCCTCCGAAGATCGAACGACACGCATCCCACGGCCGCCGCCACCTTTGGCCGCCTTTAGGATGATCGGGAAGCCCATCTTCTCGGCCAGTTGGCGTCCGGCATCGACGTTTTCAATCGCCGCGTCGCTACCACCCAGGATCGGCACGCCTGCCTGTTTGGCGACGTTTCGAGCAGCCGTTTTATCGCCGAGCATTTCGAGGCAACGCTTCGATGGACCGACGAAGACAATGCCATTCTTCTCGCACGCATCGGCCAGGTCTGGGTTCTCGGACATGAACCCATAGCCAGGATGAATCGCATCGATCCCATGCTCCTTGCACAGCCGAATCACACCAGGGATATCGAGGTAGGCCCGAACCGGTTCGCCTTCGGTTCCGATCAAGTACGCTTCGTCCGCTTTGAAGCGATGGAGCGCGAAACGATCTTCGTACGAATACATGGCGACCGTCCGAATTCCGAGCTCGTGGGCACTCCGGAAGATGCGGATGGCGATTTCACTACGATTGGCTGCCAGAAGCTTGGTGATCTTTTTCATAGTCGGCCGTATAGAATTCGCGACTGCCCAGGGACGGGGAAGCCAGACGGGAGAGGTGCAGTGGGGGAAAGCCAGCCAGTATATCAGATTGTAGGCGAAATAAACGAGCGTAAGTCAGACAACAATTTGATCTAATCCGACATGCGAAGTGATAGCATAAAGCGATTATGCGGACGATTCGTGCATTGATCGAGCGGCGACTACAAGAGCTCGCCAAGCTTGCCCGGCACTGGGATCAACTCGTCTGCCGGGAACCTTCCAGCGGCGTACTCGTTCCAGAGTCCGTTGACCCAATCGTCCTGGATATCCAACAGCAGCGATGAAGCGATCAGGCCGAAGTCATCCGAAACATATCCAGCCAACTCAGGCGACTCGGTCAGTTGCAATGTTTTCAAGAAGGCTGCCTTACGGATCTCTGCATGCAACCCTTTGAACTCTGCCGAGATATCCGCTTCAGGAAGCTTGTTTGAGGCCGCAGTCCAGGCAGTGTCGAAGGGAGCCGTATCGCGATAGTCGAGCTTCGCGTCGATATCGGCCTCGAACATGGCCGGTATCAAAAGTTGGTCGCTGTTAATCCGGTCGATGATTGACTGAACTTCCTTCACGGTAAACTTCCCAACGGTGACCTGACAGCGCATAAAAAAGAGAACGAGTTGGCTCACCCGTTCTCTTGCTGGTTATAGCGACCCAATTAGGTTGCGTCTACCAAATTACATCCGCGAGATGTTGGTCGACTCGGCGAAGTCTTCGTCGTCGATATCTGCGTCGCTGCTGGGGGCGGCCCCTGGGTCGCGGAAGCGGTAGCCTACGCCACGAACCGTTTCAATCAGGTCGGCGAACTCAGCCATTTTGCGGCGAAGGGCTCGCACGTGAACGTCGATCGTGCGTTCCATCACGACGGTGTCTTCGCCCAAAGCGGCATCGATCAATTCCGATCGATCGAACACGCGACCAGGCTGGCGAGTCAGCGTTTCGAGCAAGCGGAATTCGCTGCGGGTCAGCTGCAGCGGCTTGCCATGGACGGTGGCACGGTGACGGCGACGATCGATCGTCACACCCTGACTGGCAACCACGTCGGTGGTTGCCGTTTCGGTTCCACGACGACGACGTTCAAGAGCTTTGATTCGTTCCAGCAGCACCTTCACGCTGAAAGGCTTGGTGACGTAATCATCAGCACCGAGCGAGAAACCGATCAACTGATCGGACTCTTCCGCCTTGGCGGTCAGCATCAGCACCATGATGTCTTTGGTCGCTGGATCGGCACGCAGGCGGCGGCACACTTCCAAACCGTCGACAACCGGCAACATCAGGTCCAAGATCACCATGTCAGGCGTCTTCACTTGAGCCTGGGTCAAACCATCCTGACCATCGTAAGCCGAAAGCACTTCGTAGCCTGCCTGGCGAACGTTGTAAGCCAACACGTCGGCAAGTGCTCGGTCGTCTTCGACAATCAGAATCTTCATTCGGGCCATTTTCTAGGTCCAATTGCTAATACAGAACGGGGAGTTCTAGGAATGACTGGAAGAGCCAACTTCGCCACCATTGGAAAAGCGGTGACGAACAATGACTCCATCTACCATGTAAATTACATCGTCCGCGATATTCACCGCGTGATCCGATATTCGTTCGATGTGGCGACTGGCCGAGAAGCAATGCAGGGCCGGCACAACCTGGTCGGGACGTTCCCGCATGACTTTCTGCAGCTCTTCGATGACTTCGCAATTCATCCGGTCGACTTGGGCGTCCATTCCGCCGACACGAGTCGCAGCGACGCTGTCCATGTTGACGAACGAGTCGAGAACTTCGGTCACCATTTGCTTGGTCAGATCGACCATGCGAGCAAGTCGCGGAGGGGTGACGAACGTGGGGAACTCGATGACCGATTTGGCCCGTTCCGCCAGATTGACCGTCAGATCGGCCATCCGTTCGAGGTCGTTGTTTACTTTCAGAACCGTCGCGATGCGACGCAGGTCGACCGCCACGGGTTGATGTAAGGCGAGGGCCTTCAGGCATTCTTCCTCGATCTGAACTTCCCGCTCGTCAACGATGATGTCGAACCGGATCACCTCGTCGGCGATGTGAGCGTTGCGTTCAAAGAGGGCCCGAGTCGCCTTTTCGAGCATCTCTTCCACCACGCCAGACAACGACAGCACCTCGTGATGGAGGTGATCCAGGTCGCGTTGCAGGTGAAGAGACATAAGTTCTTAAATCTCGGGCGTTGCCTAGGATTTGAAGACGCTCCCAGGCCGAATCAGGTGTTTTCGATGAACCTAATGTTAACGCTCGATTATTAAGACAATGTAAACACAATTGTTAATTTGTAAGAACTCGGCTTCTTTTCAGCCGAACTGTGAAGACAGACCCCACTTCTAGCTCACTATCGAGCTCAACGCTACCCCCAAACGAACTAGCCAAGTGCTTAACAATCGAAAGACCTAAACCTGTCCCCCCCATTTCGCGGGAGCGTGCTTTATCGACGCGGAAGAACCGCTCGAAGATGCGGTCCTGGGCATCCTGCGGAATTCCAATCCCATGATCTTCGACCGAAAAGGCGACTTGGTCCCCTTCGGTCTTCCAACGGACGAGCACGTCGCCTGGCTTGCCCGAATACTTCACCGCGTTGTCGACCAGGTTGCCGACAATCGTGCGTAGGCCTTCTTCATCGGCTCGGACGTAGACTTCATCATCTTCGGCCGATTCCACCACCAGCCGAATTTGCTTGGCGGCGGCCTTATCGCGTAACGAGTCGACGCTCCACTGGGCGATGTCGGCCAGATTGACGTCGGTGATGTCGAATACTTCCTGTCCAGCTTCCACGCGAGCCAGCTGCAGCATGTCCATGATCAGATCGTGCAAGCGATCGCTCTGGTCGGTGATCTGCCCGAGGAAGTAGTCGCGATTCTCAGCATCGTTCACCGCCCCCATCGCCAAGGTTTCGGCGTAAGCACGGATCGCCGCCAAGGGGGTCTTCAGTTCATGCGAGACATTCGCCACGAACTCGCGGCGGAGATTCTCGAGGCGGCGAAGCTCGGTCATGTCGTGCAGCACCAGCACCACGCCTGGGCAAGGATCGCCAGGCAAGCAGTTGGCATGAATGTTCAGCACGCGGCGAAAGGGGGACGTTACCTCGAACTCCGTCGAGCAAGGCTCGCCAGTTGTCAGGGCCTGCTGCACCGATTGATCGAGCGCTCGAATACGGGTGATCTCGATCAAAGGACGACCTTCGATCTTCTCGACCCGGATCCCCAGGAGACGGCGAACCGCATGGTTTGCCAGCAAGACGACACGATCGGCACTGACCGCCAACACCCCTTCGACCATGCTCCCGAGCACGGTTTCGATTCGGTTGGCCTGGTCTCGCAAGGCTTTTTCGCGATCAGAAACCGCGATGGCCATCGCCTGGAAACGACGAACCAGTTGGCCTAGTTCATCTTTCGACGAGTTCCACAGATGCTTGCGATCACCACTTTCGGCCAGCGTGTCACATGCGTCGATCAGCTCGACGACCGGATCAACCGTTCTCGTTTCAACAGCGCGGGTCAGAAACAGCCCGGCCACGATGGTTCCGAAGGCAATGATGCCCAGCACCACGGCAACCGTTCCGGTCGAACTGGCAAGCTGATCTTTCGGCAAGCCAGCTCTGACAAAACCAACGGTCTGCCCTTCGTGGACCACCCGCTGAGCCACCATCAGCATGGTGACATCTTTGTCGATCAGAAGTCGTTCGGCATAGCCAAAGGTACGTGTGTCGGCATTGCGAAACTCGCTGAGATCGCGTTGGTTCTCCATTCGCCGTGGGGGATATAGAGAGTCCGCCAGCACCCGGCCGCCATCGCTGATGATGGTGATGTAGACGCCTGTCTCGGCTGCATAGCGTCGGACGCTGTTTTGCAGGTGATCTTCCTCTTGCAGCGGCGGATCTTCCTCGGTCAGAACGCCTGCTTTGACCATCTCGACAACCGTTTCCAGGTTGTGGATACGTTCGCGGCGGACAGCGCGTTGCTGTTCGACGCTCGCGGCCCACGTCATTGCAAGTAACGTGATGAAGCTCAGCGAGACGACCAGCAGCAGGATATATGTTCCGATTAGTGAACGGACCATTGCGACTTGAAACCAATCTTCCGTGTCAAAAAAGTTGCCATCTTGTATGATAAGCCGCGCAGGCCGACTGCCCAGCGCGGGAAGGGACTCGTTTTGGTTAAGTTCCGTTCATAATTCCGGCAAACCGCACGAAAAAGGGCGGCACCCAAGCGGGCCCGCCCTTTCGTTTATCGCTAGAACTTGCTGAAAAACAAGCCTTAGATGGTAATGGTTTCGCCTGGCATCGGAACGACGTAAGGCGATTGTTCCAGCTGCTTCTTAACCGCTTCTGGATTTGGCTTCACTGGGGCTTCATCGTCCATGCTGTTCAGCTTGTCGAAGTCGGCCAAAGCGATTTCGGAGTTCAATGCGTCTTCGTAGCGAAGAACCTTGCCACCCTTGCCGCTGTGACCACCCGAGTAGGTAGCCATACGACCGAAGATTGCGGTCATGGTGCTGTGGGCACCGTAATCGCCTTCGTTCGGACGTTCGCCGTTACGCAGCGATGCGAACAGGTCGTGATGTTCTTCCTGGTGACCGCCGCGACCACCCTGGCCGTAGCTCCAAGCCAGATTGCCTTTGGCGTCGTAGATCTTGCCGCCACTGATGTCGGCGTAACCCTTCGAGCCGTGAGCATGTTCCGAGACGCTGTTCCAGCAGCCGGGGATATGACGGCAAGCGCTGAGCATCTTCACGCCGTTGGCATAGGTGTATTCGATCATATGGTGATCGTAGATTTCACCATGATCGGCACCCTTACGAACCTGACGACCACCCTGCCCTTCGGCGGTTTCTGGTGGACCATCCATCAGCCAGTTGATCACGTCCAGGTTGTGGATGTGCTGCTCGACGATATGATCGCCACAGAGCCAGTTGAAGTAGTACCAATTACGCATTTGATATTCGAGTTCCGACTGCGAAGCAGAACGGTTACGAGTCCAAACGCCGCCCGAGTTCCAGTAGGCTCGGCAGAAGATGATGTCGCCGATCGCACCATCCTTCAGACGGTTGATCGTCTCGACGTAGGCCTTTTCGTGGTGACGCTGCAGACCGACAGCCACTGCCAGGTTCTTCTCCTTGGCCTTCTTGTTGGCTTCCAGCACGCGGCGGATACCAGGGGAATCGGTCGCGACTGGCTTTTCCATGAAGATGTGCTTGCCAGCGTCGACGGCGGTTTCGAAGTGCAGTGGACGGAAACCAGGCGAGGTGGCCAGGATCACCAGATCGCAATCCGATTCGATCACCTTCTTGTAGGCGTCGAAACCAACAAACTGGCGATCGGCTGGCACGTCAACCTGCTTGGCGTGACGGCTCGAGAGCGAACGGAGGCTCTGCGACAGGCGATCTTCAAACACGTCGCCCATGGCAACCAGCTTGGTGTCGCCCTTGGTGTTCATCGCTTGATCGGCGGCACCCGTACCACGACCACCGCAACCAACCAGACCGATCTTAATTTGATCGCTGCCAAAAGCGTGGGCACTTTGAGCGATCGTCAGCGAACCGGCAATTGCACCGCCAGCTACCAGCATCGACGAACCGGTCTTAATGAAATCGCGGCGCGATGGCTGCGTCGCGTCAGATTGCTGCTTGGAATCTTTCTTAGCCATAGATGGAGAATCTCCGTACTGCGTGAAAGTATTAGATAGGGGCGAGGTGGGAAAAATTAGACGTGCGTCCTACCATGAGGGTAAGCTTAAAGCATACCGGATTCTCAAGTTGAATTCAATTATTTCCAGGTAAGATAAGGGCTTGCGCAATATTCTGCACAAGCTTGAAGGCTGATAATCGGGAGCGAAGATGCCGTCACCATTCTCAAATTGCCGTGTCATCTGGGGGGCCATTTTGGCCTATCTCAGCATGGCAGGAACCACCTTGATCGCTGCCGAGTCTTCCCTTCTTACAGTCTCCCAACCGCACATGGGAACAATCGTCCGCATAGTGGCCGACTACGACGATGTCGAGAAGTTCCAAAAAGCCACCGATGAGGCTTTCCAACGGATACGCGAGATCGAGCAGATTTGTAGTGATTATCGGAGTGACTCCGAGGTCCTTCAATTGTCAGCAAAATCTCCGACAACCACTCCGCAGCGGGTGAGTGATGATCTGTGGAACGTCCTCGTCGAAGCTCAATCGGTCAACCAACAATCGCACGGCGCGTTCGATGTCACGCTGGGTCCACTCACCAAAGAGTGGCGTCGGTTTCGACGTCGCAGTGAATTCGATGCCGAGCGGATCGAAGCGGCCCGGCCGGCGGTTGGGGCGAAGCATCTGACGCTGGACAAAAAGCAGCAGAGCGTTTCGCTCGGTGTAGCCAACATGCGGATCGACCTGGGCGGCATCGCCAAGGGTTATGCGATCGACGCCGCCTTGAATACGCTGACCAGACATGGCATTACGCGAGCATTGATCGATGCTGGCGGTGATATCGCTGCGAGCGATGCTCCGCGTGGCGAACTTGGCTGGAAGGTCGGCATCTCAGGCCTCAATCCGAAAGATCCTCCGATTCTTGTTACCCATCTGGCAAACGGCGCCGTGGCAACCTCAGGCGATGCCTATCAGTTTCTGGAACATAACGGCAAGCGTTATTCCCACATTCTCGATCCTCGTACCGGGTATGGGGTCGAGCATCGTGCGACGGTAACGGTCTTCGCGACCAACGCCACGCTGGCCGATGCTTGGGCGTCAGCCCTGACCGTGCTGGGGCCAGATCAGGCCGGCGAAGCTTTACAGAAGCAGCCCGCAGTCGCGACCTGGATGGAGGTGCTGGTCGACGAGAAACCGGTTTCGTGGACCAGCCCAAACTTAGGTGCCTGGCTGAAAGCCCACATGGCTGAAGCCGAGTAGAAGTCTACTTTCGCAGCGAATCGAACACTTCATCTTCCAAGGCCATGTTCCAGAAGGCAAGCGTGCGATTGTCGATGCAGCGGGCATCCAGGGCCGATGCCGCGACTGCCTGAAAGAAGGCACGCGCCAATTGATCGAACCCAAACAAACGCAAACTACGGATCACACGTGTGACACGCAAATGATTGTGGTTTAGCTGCGTGTGCCAGTTCTTGCGATTCGCCGCCAACAAAGGCTCGGCGACAAACTGGCCATCTTCGTTCAGCTCGAACCCCATGAAGCGAGCAAAACGAACAATCATCTCGCGCATCAAGAGCTGCGCTTCGATGTTCTCGCGAAGCACATGCGCGGAGTCTTCGTCGACCAGCGGCGCACCGGGATTCACCATCGATGTTTCGTGAAGCGGAAACATCCACTGAATAATATCGTGATGCATTTCGAGATCATGATCGCTCATCGCGATCATATCCCGGGCAGTCCGACCATTCGAATCGGATCCACCGTGACAATAAAACTCGATCACTTGTGAGGTCATTTCTGCCTCTCCATCGGCAACGACAAGTCGAACTCGAGTCGGCTCTCTGGCCGACTCGAGCGGTCCTGCTGCACTTCTCTCTGCATCGCAAGCGTCTTAGTCGAGACTCTTTAAAGAAGAGAGGACATCGTTCGTTGCTTCGCGAGGCTTTCGTTCCGGTTTGGTCACATTCACTTCCGAGGCAAATACCCAGTGAACGTGATCTTGAGCTTCGTACACGCGGCCTTTCGCTGTCACATGATCGCCGACAGCGGCATAAGCCAGGCTGTTGACCATCAGGTGGGCGATTGTATCGTCGTTGATCAAAAACGCGAGTCGATGCAGTTTGCCAACCGGCGTCTTTAACGTCAATTGATCTCCGCGGAGTCGCGCCACAGCCGCCACGATCGATTGGCGCTGCTCCGGCTCGATAGCGTCGGGCTCGAACCCAGGCGGAACGCTCACGACGTCCAATTCACTTAGCACGTCTTTCCCGTGGCCGACTTGATCGACTGACGACACCATCCGAACCACCATCCCCGGCTGCAGGCTTCGGGCAAGGACATCCCCATGAACATCGACGGCAGAAACTCCAGCAGGATGGGTAGCAATTGTCCGGATGGTTCCGTTCGCCTGGCGAACCCACAGCATACCATTGCCAACACGAACCACCTCTCCTTCCACTGCGGTTTCAGGAAGTCGATTCACGTCGACCTTGTTCTTTTCTACGGGAATGGTGATCCTTTTGTTAGTTCCGCCGCACGATCCCATTTTCCATAGGTTTTCGTAACGCGCTTCAACCAGTTGCGACTTATAGAACGTCGGCCAGTTGAGCGATCCGTCAGCTTTGATCGGGGGCTCTTCTTTCTCCGCTGGGGCGTACGGATCGTAAGCAGCAAACTGAGCATACAAGGTGGGGCAAGAACTGGCAAAGACGATCGCCCCCCACACCGCCATGAGGGTGAATCTACACATAGGGCACCGATAGATTTTCTCGGAAGGAAACGGGGAGGGAGGTGGGGGTTAGAAGCTCCCGTTTCACCTAGCATATGCAGACAAACCTTCCAGGGGAAATAGCCTGCGTTGTAGAATTTGGGAAACATCGTTCCCAATTCGTGACCTGGGCGACAGTTACGAATGCACCTCGCCTGCGGTCAGGGGCTAAAATAGCTCCACATGGAAAGGGCCTCTCGCTTGCGGCATTTACGGATCATCTTTGGCGATCAACTCGATCGAAACTCGGCCATCTTCGACGGATACGATCCCCAGCAGGATAAGCTTTGGATGTCCGAAGTCGAGGAAGAGATCTCGTACGTTCCCAGTCATAAGCAGCGAATCGTCCTCTTCCTTTCTGCCATGCGACACTTCCGGGCGGAGTTGGAAGAAGCGGGTAAACCGGTTCGATACCATCCGCTTCAGGCCGACCGACGGCACGATTCCGGCAAATCGTTTCGCGATCTTATCTCGCAAACGATTAAGGAAGATCGCCCCGAAACCATCCGGGTGGTCCTGCCTGGCGACTTTCGCGTGAAGAAGGTATTGGAAGAGATCGCTGCGGAACATGACATCCCACTCGAGATCTTGCCAGACCTGCACTTCTATTGCACGGTCAACGAGTTCCACAAGTTCGCCAAAGGTCGCAAGACGCTGCTGATGGAAACGTTCTATCGGCAGATGCGGAAGAAGCACGATCTCTTGATGAGCGACGGCAAGCCTGTGGGTGGAAGCTGGAACTATGATCACGACAATCGCGAACCATTCCCGAAAAATGGCCCAGGCAAGATCGGTCACCCCACCTCATTTCAGCACGACGAGATCACGCAAGAGGTAATTGCGTTGGTCGAGGCTCGTTACCCGAAGCATCCCGGCAGCCTCGATTCCTTCGCCTTGCCGGTGACGCCTGGTCAGGCGAGTCGCATGCTCTCAGACTTCGTTCGCTGGCACCTGCCTGACTTCGGTCGCTTTGAAGACGCGATGTGGACCGACGAACCGTTCCTACATCACTCGCGGCTGTCGACCTGTATGAACCTGAAGCTGCTCAATCCGCGCGACTGTGTGGCCGCGGCGATCGAAGCATACCAAGACGGTTCGGCGCCGTTGGCCAGTGTCGAGGGCTTTGTGCGGCAGATCGTTGGCTGGCGCGAGTTTATTCGCGGGGTCTATTGGACGCGGATGCCAGATTACGCCGAGCTGAACTACTTTGAGCACGACCAACCGATCCCGTCGTTCTTCTGGTCAGGCCAGACCGAGATGCAGTGCGTGCGGCAGTCGATGAAGCACGTGCTGGAACATGGCTACGTGCATCACATTCATCGCTTGATGGTGCTGGGCAACCTGGCGATGACGTACGGCATGCATCCGTACGAGTTCCACCAGTGGCACATGGCGATGTATTTAGACGCAGTCGACTGGGTTTCGCTTACCAACACGCTGGGCATGAGCCAGCATGGCGACGGTGGTGTGGTCGGCACGAAGCCGTACTGCTCGACCGGAAACTATATCGACAAAATGAGTAACTTTTGCCATGGCTGTAAATACCATCCGAAGAAAGCGGTGGGGGACGAAGCGTGCCCGATCACGACGTTTTACTGGGACTTCCTCGATCGTCATTACGACCGACTGCAAAACAATCAACGCATGAAACTGCAGTTGAAACATGTCGAACGAAAACGAGACAACGGCGAGATCGAAGCGATTCGCCAGCATGCCGATCATCTTCGCAAGGCCTGGCAACCGTAACGATCCCAGGCCCTTCACAATCAAACCGCCGGACAGTGGTCTGATAGCTTGAGGTGATTTCTTCTGATCCAATCTGGCAGGAAAAAGAAGCCGGGAAACGAACCACAACGAGCGACTCGTTCCCCGGCCCATCCCCTTAGAACGGACTGACCGAGGTTGATTTCCTAGGTCTGCATATATGGTTGGCTTCCATTGAGAAGTATGCCGATGGCATTTCGTCAGCTCGCTTGGGCAGGCTTTCCGACCAGAACCAATCTGCACGCTGGCAGTTGGATTCCGCTTCTCGCAAGTCATGCGATACAAAAATTAAGGAGTAGGACCTGGAACAATTCCGGGCCTGAATGCATGATGGGTAGGCAGAATTCGTTGGCGAAAAGAATGTGGGGCACTTCTCGCCAACAGGGGTCTATTATTTATTGACCGAAATCGCTTGTCTTGCATCATTTCCACCAGCGCAATGCCGAATAAATACAAATCTGAGTGGGAACGACGCCTCGAAGATCTTTTCTCCCAGGCCCCCACCCTCGAGATCTTCGAGGAACTTTTTGCACGCCTGGACGAGGTCAACTTGTGCATTAAAGATCTCGAAGGGCGCTACCTGAGCGTGAACAGTGCGTTTCTGCGCAGTGTTCCGCGATTGAAGCGTGAAGACGTGATCGGCAAGACCGCATTCGACATCTATCCCAAGGCCCTCGCGATCGGCTTTCAGCAGCAAGATCAGCAGTTGCTTTCGCGTGGCCAGAATCTGCACGATCAGTTGGAAATGATCACCAATCCCGACAGTTCCCTTGGTTGGTACATTACCAGTAAGGTTCTGGCTCGCAACATTCAGGGGGAAGTGATCGCGATCATCGGCATGTCGCGCGACTTGCATACACCAACGGCAAAAGGAGATCGCTACAACAAGTTGGCGGTCGCTTTGAAACGGATGCAGACCGAATACGCGAGCCCGCTGCGGATCCAGCAACTGGCTGACGATTCAGGGCTGTCGGTCAGCCAGTTCGAGCGGCTGATGCGCAGCATGATTCAGATCACACCTTCGCAATACTTGATCCGCCAGCGGGTCGAAGCGGCGGCAGTGCAACTGCGCGATTCCGACAAAACAGTCGCCGAGGTCGCGCTCGATTGTGGCTTCAGCGATCAGCCTTCATTCTGCAAACAATTTAAACGGATCACTGGCCTCTCGCCTTTGAAGTATCGTAAGATGACCCGCGAAGAGAGCTAACCGCTCCCCTGCCCTGACCCATCTTATCGAAACGTTCGCATGTCTTCTGGCTTTCCCTACCTGATCGGTCGCATCGGCCTGACCGACCACTGGTCGATTCATTTATCGCACGTCCACAAGCAGCGGATGGAAGATGGGGCGATGGTCTTATGGCGTCCCCGCTTCACCATTTGGATCAATGCGTGGAACAACGATCAGCATCAGTCGATCGAAGCGCGAAAGCTTCACTTTGCGAAATCTGCCGATCCGAATAAATACGACGAACGCGAGCAGCAGACCGACGATGGGCGATTGATCTATTCCTATCGGCTGCGTGAAGAAGCGAGCGATGAACGCGTCGCAGCCCTGTACGGGTTTGTCTTCTCGGACTCAGGTCATGTGCAACTCTCGCTCTATTTCAACGAAGAGTCGGACGCCGAGATCGCCTACGCGACATTGAACAGCGTCAACCACGAACCTCCGGCGCTGGCAGACTGTCAGATCTATTCGCAGTTTTGCTATGCGTCGAACATGGTAACGATCGATCGAATCCCGGTCGATTACATGGTTCGCGAAGCAACGGAGCGGCCAAGAGATAGTGGCTGGCAGTTCTTCTCCGGCCGTGAAAGCCAGGAATACGTCGACGGGACGAACAACATCCAACTGGTTCCCGTCGCATTTGTCGCAGCCATTTCGCCGGAGATCATTCCGCACCTTAGTGCGGAACCAGGCACCCAATGGGAACGCCGAGACGACAGCTTCGTCCCGGCGTAGTGGTTCGCGGATAAGTCGGACTAACGAGTCAGCTCGAGCGACATTGCCTCGGTCGGTCCCTCGTTGACCGTGACCTTCAGGTCGGAAGTGTTCGGGCTGGCGTACTTCTTAGGGAGCAGATCTTTCGGCGGACCGAGTTTGCGGAAGGCGGCCTGGGCTTCTTGCGGCGTGCCTCCTTCTTCTACCTTGCGTACTTCCAGCTTGCGAATGGTCACCGAGTAGTCCCCAGGCATCGCTCCTTTTGGCTGAACGCCCGGCGAGACGTAGGTCATCACCGAGAACTTTCCTTCGGCATCGGTAATGCCGCTCGCCGATCGGCCCGTCTCGCTGCTGGGAACCAGTGTTACGGTTGCTCCCTCGACAACCTCGCCATCCATTGTGACTACCCCGGTCACTGGATAGGTCGCCGGACCAGATCCTCTGGAACATCCCAGCAGCGTGGCGAACCCAATTCCGCACACCACCATCGCTTGTGCCACTTGCATTGAATTTTCTCCCCCGAGAGTTCGTGTCCTGCGATTCACCCCGCCCCCTGCCGGCAGTGGCCGAGGTTTTTGTTTCCTGCCTATTTCCGACGATCAATAGTCGCCGATGACGCCGCCGTCCGACTTGTCACCTAGCCGGGCATAGGTCAGCCGATCGATCGTTTCTGGTAGAAACTGAACCGAACCATCCCCCATCACAAACTGACAACCACCAGGATGCAGCGACTTGAAACCGAACGTCGCACTCCAGTTGTTGCTGGCGTTCGAGAAGCAGGTATTCGATCCGTAACCGGCGTCGCCAGGGCATGTCGGGAAGTTGATCGGAGCGGTCGTTGCATACCACAGCGTTTCTGGCCAGGCCCAGCCCCAAGGCGCGAAGGTCTGACAGGTCGTGCGAATTTCACCCATCATGATCGTGTTGGTCGTGCCGTCCCGTAGATCCGCGATTCTTGCCGAGTACGGCGTGAAATAGCCACGACCAAACGGACCTGAGACAGGCTGATTCCCGTAGTCCGCCCGCACGTTTCCGCGGTTGAACGGATCCTCGCCATCGTTGTCGTTGTCGAGCCCCTGGCCAGAAGGAAACGCCCCGGCCGTTGCCAACATGTCGCATCCGGCCGCCGACTGCATGTACTGCGAACCAATGCTCGGGGCATAACTACAGCGAGCCGTGTTCGTCGTAGGATTGAGGGCGGTCACATCACCGTCGCTGGGGCACTGATAGGCCGAGATCTGATAATCGCCCACTCGCTTTCCATTGACGTTGTACAACGTCAGGTTCGAGTTCGTCATGTCGATGCCGTCGTAGAGCGACGTCTGTTCGATGAAGGGCAACATGCCAATCAACACGCACATGTTGTTTCCACCGGTGCCAGAACCGTTGTACCAATTGATCGGGAACCGCTGCAGGACGTCGTGATAGTTGTGCAGACCAATCCCCAACTGCTTCAGATTGTTCTGGCAACTCATTCGCCGAGCCGCCTCGCGTGCTTGCTGGACGGCTGGCAAAAGCAGCGCGATCAAGACACCGATAATGGCAATCACGACCAACAATTCGACAAGCGTAAAAGCGCGATCTTTGCGCATTCGTGTGGCACGCATGATACAGGTCCTATCCATCGAATGAGATAAGGATCGAGAAGGGACAAATCGTGTCGCCAGAGTATCAACACCCGATTTGCAATGCCACAATATTTTCCATCTTTTTACAGTTTTTACACAACAATCGCCCATTTTGAGAGTCATAAGAACGATTCCATCGCGAGACCTTGCCTCGATTGCTCAGCTTTCTATCAGTGATACGTGATCTCATAAACTCCTCACGATTCGCAATATTTCACGTCTGATTTGAGAACGACAAATACGAGCCAAGACGTGCCATATAAAAGATGAAAGCGTCGGCGTGGCCGAATTTCGCCCAAGATGCAAGGCGACTTTCTAAGCCCTGCCGGTCAGATCAGCACCCTGAAACGCCTGTCAGAATAGGGCTACGCGAAGGCGTTGCCCGTTTTAGGAATAGCAGTCAACGTTGTTAATCGAGCCAAGACTTACGAAGCGGTAATAAGAGATACTGCTTGATGATATCAACGCGTTCAGGCATGTCTGGCTTCCTTCAGAAGGGAAGCCCGTTCACAAAGAATTGCTTGCTTGAACCGCCGCAGATTCTACTCAGCGGGAGCTTCTTCCGTCGCTTCGCTGGACGTAGCCAGCAGCGGGCGGATTGCTTCCAGCGGCAGTTCGATTTGCTTCAAGTGACCCTGGCGATCGATCAGCAGAACGGAAGGGTCTGCGAACGAAGTGATCAGGTCTTTGAATTGCATGCTGGTCTCGAACGTTTGGCCGTTGACCTCGTAGACGCGATCGAGCGGACGAAGCCCAGCCATCGCCGCAACCGAACCAGGCGTCACGCTGGTCAGCATCACCGAACCAGGCTCTGCCGGATCGTCGGTCCACGCAATGCCGATCGGCGCTGGGTTCAAGTTTAATTGAACTGGCAGCTTCAACGGAGCCTCTTCCCCGTCCCGTTCGACTTCAATTTCGACTTCCACAGGCGCCGCTTGCACTTGAGCCAGAAAGCGATCGACCGTCGAGAATGGAAGCCCTGCGAATTGAATCAGTTTGTCGCCAGCCTTGATGCCAGCCTTGTCGGCCGGACTGCCGGTGGTGACGGCTGAGATTTCGAGCGAAGTCGCATCCTCTGACCGGTCTGGATTCCAGCGGATCCCCAGTCGTGAACGATTGACCGACCGTGGAACTTCGAATCGTTGACGTTCCGATTCCGATTCCAACCGACAACGGGTTCGGAATGCCGGATAGAAGTCACGATTCGCCGCATCCCAAGCCGTTTGAGCCGTTAGCCGCGCGACCGATTCAATGCCGGCATGATTGATCAGGTGAGCATCGTCCTGCGGACGATGGTATTCGTCGTGCAAACCGGTATGAAACATAAGCGTCGGGATCGACCGCGAGAAGAACGTATAGTGATCGCTGTTGTCGGTCATCTCCCAGCGGAAGTCGAGCTTCAAATCGCTCTTCGCGTTGGCCCGAGCAATTACCTGACGCAGCCCTGGCAAAGTGCGGGTGCCATAAACTTCGACTCCCTGGGGACGCAAACGCCCCACCATGTCGAGATTGATATACATGCGAACTCGATTCCAGGCCACCGTGGGATGCTCGACCCAATACTTCGATCCGAGCAGGCCCTTCTCTTCGCCGTCCCACAGAACGAACAAGATCGAGCGACGCGGCTTCACTTTCATTTCCGAGAGTGCCTGAACGACTTCCAGCAATGCGGAAGTTCCGCTGGCATTGTCATCGGCCCCATTATGAACGTAACCAAACGGGCCAAAGCTGTTGGCCCGATTTCCGTAGCCAACGTGGTCGTAATGAGCCCCGACCACGATCAGGTCCCCTTTATCGGCCCCTTCTTCCCCAGGCAAGATTCCCAGGATATTGCGCGAGCCGCCATGGAACAGTTGGAAATAGGTTCCACCGTCACCAGCCGGCTTCAGGCCGTACTTGGCGAACAGCTCTTGCAGGTAATTGCCAGCGGCGCGACCACCTCGGCTGCCTGCCTCGCGACCTTCAAAGCTATCGTCGGCCAGGACGTCGACGTGCCGTTTGATGTCTTCCGTCTGGATCGTATCGATGGCAGCCGATAGCGAAAGCTCGCCAGCAGCAGCACTTCCGACGAAGGCGAACCCAACGCAAGCGACAACTGTCCAGACACGTAACATTGAGGTGATCCCGATCGCAAAAACTAACAACGCCCCTGCCAGTTCACCCTAAAACAGAGTGGAAAGGTATGGAAGGTGACGATTATCGCGAATAAAGCCAGGCCCGCTACCCTCGCCGGGGAACGTTATTCAGCGTAACCATAGGCCATAATAGGAAAAAGCGAAGGAGGTCCCGTTGAGGCCCAGCCAAAAACCGTGTAGACTTTCGCTTTCCTCAGGAGAGATGGCAGAGTGGTCGAATGCGCCGGTTTGCTAAACCGGTGAACGGGTCAAACCGTTCCACGGGTTCGAATCCCGTTCTCTCCGCTTCCGCGAAAAGCCGTCAACGTAAGTCGTTGTCGGCTTTTGTTTTGCGCTGGATGTAAGTTTGCGGTCCCCGTTGCCATCGGTCTTGGACGGCGGGGCAACTGCTTACGGTTGCTGTTGTTGCAGGCGTCTTAGAATGGCGTCCAGGGTGGCCTCCATGCGGCGGGTTCTGGCTTCCAATTCGTCGAGCCGCTGCTCGGTACTTTTGGCCTGGGGCGCCCCCGGGTTGTTCATGGCTGCCTCACGCTGTTTCTGGCGGGCTTCTTCCATTCGCGCTTGTTGCTGAGCCTGGGCTTCCTCATTCTTTTTCAGCGCTGAGTCAACCTCTTTCCGTGGACCGACGACGACGACGCTAAACTGGACGGTATCTTCCTGCCCTTCCGAGTCTTGCAGGGCGGCCAAGATCGGAATTTGCGCTGCAAACTTGTCGTCAGGCAATTTCTTGCCGGTTAACTCCTCGTACTTCTGCGCGTTGTTCGACCGCGTTGCGAACGATGCCTCTTGGCGCGAGCCAGGCAGGATCGGACCACTGCTCGTGATCCTTTTCGTCATATCGTCCCACAAGCTCTCGACTTCGACCGTCAACTTCCCGCTCTTCGGGTCGAGCGTCAGTCCAGGAGACTCAGCCAACAGACTGAAGGTCACCCCTTCTCGAAGACCGGCCGTCCGAAGTGGAATGACTGCCGACGGGCTGAGAGCAATTTCCGTGACTTGATCTTGAGAGAAATGAACAGGCACCGGCATCGCTTCGGCAACATCGGTGGGAATCGTCGCGACAAGGAGTTCCGTATTATTCAGAAAAAGCACCGTCTGTTCGTGAACCAGCAAGCGGTTCGCCCCAGTGAAGAACGTGCCCTGCGAATTGCTGTTTGAAGAAACGTCGATCACCGCAGAGTGCTTGACCAGTCCTTCGACCAAATCGCACAACTCCATTGTCGTATTCACGATGCGTCCCTGCCGCGAAGACGCCACGAGCACTCCCAGTGGCCATCGCTCAGAGATCACGCCGATGCGGCCGCCTGGCCAGGAAGTAATCTGACGTCCCTTGGAATTGGTAAGACTACTTCCTTGCAACCGGCGTCCCCAGCGAACCGGTGATTGATTGCGATCCGGAAGTCGATAGAAGCCGGTCGCTTCGTTCTGAACGAGCTTCGGTAGTCCATCTGTCGGCGTGATTCGCAGCGTTTCGCCGGTCTGACGGTTGAAAATTCGCGAACCAAATTGAATGACATTCTCACCGATCAAAGCAAAGTTTTGCGGCGAGTTGAGTGGAACGGCTTGCATCTTCTGAGTGTCAAAAGCCTGCAGCTTGCTCCCCTCCGCGACGACAACATTCGGAGCGAACTTGACCAACTGCTTCGGATACGACTGCAAGAACTGGCGCTCGCTGCCTGCCAACTGGTGATCGAGCCGATAAAACAACGTACCGGAATTAGGAGCAAGGTAGACGTAGCTCTCGTCGATCGTGGCGCAGCGGACTCCTTGCGGCAACGACTTCCGGGCGATGATCTCGAGCATTTTCAGATTGACGACGGCGACATCATCCGGACCGGGCTGTGCTGGGTGTCTCGAATCCGTACCAGCTACAGGCCCCCATACCACCAGAAACTGGCCATCTTCCGAGATCTCCATGGCCCGGGCCTGAAACTCCAGGTCGACCTTCGGCAGGGTGACATGAACCGTCATATCGGCCGAGTCCAAAACCTTTTCATTACTCGTGGAGACCACTTCCAATCGGAAATTGACCAAACCAACGTCCTGGGCCTGCGGTGTCCAAGAAAGCTTGCCGTCGAACAGCGTTGCCGTTTCGGGCCCTTCGGCGATCCTCAATTTTGCTGCTGGCTCTTGATCGGCATTCGTGACGGGCAGAGCGATTTCCAACGGTTTCATTACCGTCGTGGTAACCTCTGAGGGCGCCTGAACGACTTTTAACGGCGCAATATTTTCCGAGTAAGGCCCCAGATCGATCCATGTGCCGTACGAGTCAGTGCCGACGAACACCACGTTATGTTTCAAGTCGAACTGCACTGTCGGATCGATATTGAACCGTCTTGAATTTCGACTAGACCGGTTCCCAGCGTTGGCAGTTGCCGCAGGAAGGCTCGCTGTGCCAATTGGCGACGCGTCGCTGAAACGCTCTAGCAAAAGTCCTCCTGAAGAAAACGCTGCCACCAAATCCAAGTGTGGATGAATAGCGACCGGCGTACCTCCGAAACTGCGAACCTTCTTCGTAATATCTAACGTGTACAAGGCGCTGCCAAAGGTCCAATATCGGTTCATCGGACCGGCAACCATTTGTCCGAAACTGTCATGGTAGTCTCGTACCTGGGTGAAGGTCGCCTCTTCTTCATCAACCTTCATCAGGTCTGCGCCGCTCGGTGAAGTCGCCCCTCGGGAGTCAGGGACAATCCACTTTCCATCGCGACTCATTGCCACGTGCACGACATGTGACTGCCCCCAAGACTGCACCTTGACGCGATTGCGGACCCGCTTTTCTTGCAGGTCGACCTGAAATACCTCGCCGTCCCACCATGCCGATCCTGTATTGCAGACGCAATAGACATAGTGATTATCGACCTGCGAACAGAAGAGGGCGTTCGGGCCTTTACCGCTGACGGCGGCCATGCCGGTCACTTGGTTGCTGTTCAGGTCGATCACATGCAGTGCTGGCGATTTGGTGCAAGCGACGACCAGTTGATCTCGCTTGATAATCATCTCAGTCGGAGTTTCCCCGACTTTGAAGCGTTGCACTTCCTGGGCATTCGAGTCGAATTCGACGACTTCATTTCCTTCGCTTAGCGAAGCAAACACGCGGCCACTCGGTTCATGCATGACCCAATCACCGATCTCTTCCGTTAAGGTGACAGAGCGTGGTGGAGCCTCGGCGAACCCGGCCGATGGCCACAGCATGCTACCGACCACAATCCCCAATACAATCCGAAAGTAATTCATCGAGTCATTATGCCAATGCACTATCATGTTCCATTGATAACATATGGTATTGTTATTCGCCGCGATCAGAGTGTATCAGATCAGCAACCCCCGTTACAGCAACGCCTCAAACTTTGAGCGTTTTGCTCACCCAGCGAATATTAAGATTGCACGATTCGGCTTGGCCATCGCACTCCGGTCGCGAATCAGGTAATTTCTCGCGGAACTTACTGGCGGTAACTGGAGTTACATTCGATATGCGAACTCCACATTTGCTTTCATTGCTGGTTGCTCTTGGTTTTGCCACGTCCCTTCGAGGTGCCGAGGTCGAGAAACCTACGGGCACTTATGCCAGCAAGATCACTCCAGGAGCAGTGCGTAGTCCGCAAATGCAAGGTGGGCTCGTTCGGGTGACCTGGAGCGAGATCGAACCGCAGCCAGGAAAGTTTGATTTTGAGCCGATCCAGCAACAGGTTCGGCTCTTGAAACCAGAGATGAACTGGACGCTCGCAATCCACGGGGGCTGGACTTCGACCGATTCTCCGGAGAGTTTCCCCCGAGCCTGGCGACGACCTCTTTCCCTATCCCCTGGCTGGTTGGTTTCAGAATTCAACGTGAAAACGTTCTCGATGAGTTTCCGAGGCAACCCGGTTCAAATGCCGAAATATTGGGATCCGACGGTGCAGAAGCGTTTGCAGATGATGCTTCAAGCCGTAGGTGATAAATATGCCCAAGACGCACGTTTGAAACTCATATATGTGCCGCAAATGACTAGCAACGGCACGGAAGGGCACTTCAATGGCGTTTCTTCAGAAACGCTCTATCGAGCGGCTGAAATCGATCCTCGTGATGCGAATGCCGAACAGAAGTTTGGCGATCTCTGGCTGAAAGCTGCAGGCGAAACGACACACAGCGTCCTGCAAGCGTTTCCTGGCAAAGCAGTCGCATTCGAGGTTCACGAGTTGTTCCGCAGCCCCAAGATTCCCGCTCGGCTGATCGCCCAGTTTCAAAAGGAAGAATTCGAAGATCGCGTTGGGATCGCCATGTGGTGGATTTCGGGTAAGACCGACTACCAACCTGGGCTCATCGCACTTCTGAAGGAGTATCCAGGCGACCTCTACGGTCAGGTGATTGGGCGTTCGGATCAGTCGCATCGCTTTCCTAACGGCGACTACACAGCCGTCTTCCGGCAGGCGGAAGAGCTCGGCATGCGTTACATCGAACCGTGGAACTACGAATTCGAGCACGGTACCAGCGACAAGGCGATGAAGAAATTCAACGCCACGGCCAAGTCCCGCTACAAAAAGCGGTAAGTAACGTTGATTCCGCGAAACAACCCGCCATTTACCGATCGGAAACCACCAACGAACGGCAACTCGACTTGAACCACGGCGATTTGTCACCTACCATTCAAGTGAGCTTTGCAAGTCGTTCCCGGTGAAAAAGCCCTCGGCATGAGCCAAATCGTCACCCTGTTAATCATGTTTCGCATTATCTTTTGCCCGCTATTTTGCGGTGCGGAGATGATGTTTGCTGCCATGCAACATGAATCAGGGAACACTTCGGTCGTGGTTTCCCCGGTGGTATCCCATGGCTGTTGCAAGCACTGCTCGGCTCCGGAACCTGCGGCTCCATCGGAAACTCCGCACGATTCCTCTCCCGATTGCGACTGTTTCTGCAGCGAATCGGCCATCGTTGGCATAAAGGTCGATCTCGACGATCTTTCGGCCTCTGCCTGGTCCGCCTGCCTCCCTCCGGCCCAGCAGTGGTTGGCGACGGAACTGCTTCCCCAGGCCACTCTGAAGTCGCACATCAAAATCCCTGGCATTGCCCCAGGGCGTTCTATGCGCGTCGTTCTTGCGTCGCTGCAGATTTAACGCTGCCATCTAAAAAGCGTTGTGTTAACGGTCCGGTTCTGCGCGTACCGCGTCGTGGAATCGGCTGCCTCTGCTTCCCAGGTATCGGTTATTGAAACGAGCTCATGGTTCGTTCGACCAACCTGGCCCTCTTTGCGGAGTCCTGCAAATGAGTCAAACAAATCTCGATATCCCCCGTTCCAATCCTTCCACGTCAAGTCCGCCGTCGTCACGTGCTGGCTTGCAGCGAGTCTTTTCGTGGATCCTCGGAAGTATTGGGCCTATCGCCGTCCTGCTTAGCTTCGCGGCGATCTTTGCATTCGGTCACTACACCGATTGGACAATGCCAAAGTTCGCCGCATTGACGGGGCAACCAGCGCCGGTCGCTGCCGATTGGTGCGAAGAACATTCTGTGCCAGAGTCGATTTGTGTCGAGTGCAACGACTCTTTAATGGAAAAGACGCCCGACTTCGGCTGGTGCTCGGTTCATGGCGTCCATAACTGCGTGATCGAGCATCCCGAACTCGCCCAGCTCGCCGAACAGCCAACCATCTCTCCGGGAGACAAAGCCCGCGCAGAACTGGCCATGACGATGCCTGTCTCGCGTGAGAACAACAGCGGCTGCACGACCTACCTTAGACGAATCCAATTCGCATCGGTCGATGCGGTCGCCCAGGCCGGCGTTGATGTCGAACTAGTGGAACGCCGTCGCATCGAACAAACCGTCTCCGGTAGCGCCGAGATTCTTTACGATCCGACGCGAACGGCCAGCTTTGCATCACGAACCGCCGGCAGCGTTTGGCGTGTCGAGAAGAATGTGGGTGATCCGGTTGAAGCTGGCGACGTGTTAGCCCTGGTCGAAGCGGAGCAAGTCGGCGCGTTGAAGTCGAATTTGATCCGGGCACTCGCTGAACAATCGTTGCAGCGACAAAACGTGGAACGACTGCACATTGCCAAAGATGCCGTCGCTGGCGTTCGTCTGCTGGAAGCCGATGCCGCCCAGGCCAAAGCCGAGGCCGATGTGTTGAGCATCGTGCAGTCGCTAGAGAATCTGGGGCTATCGGTCGATTTGCAATCCATCGCCCAGTTATCAGAACGAGAGGCCTTCGAGCAACTTCGCTTCTTAGGGATTCCCTCGGCCCTTCGGTCGCAGGTGCAAACCGCCACGGTAACTGCCAACCTGTTGCCGATTCGTTCATCGATCGCAGGGGCCGTCGTCGAACGCAATGTCACTCAAGGGGAGGTGGTCGACACCCATCGTCCGCTGTTTCAAGTGACTGATACCCGGCAGATGTGGCTGATGCTTGATATTCCGCAGGAGGATCTCGAGCATGTTCAGCCAGGACAAAAGATTCGCTTTCGTGGCGACGGAAGCAGTCGCGAAATAACAGGCCAGGTCGACTGGATCAGCACCGCAGCCGACGCCCAGACGCGTCTGGTTAAAGTCCGAGCCGTGTTGCCGAACCCAGATGGCCGGCTCCGTGACAAGACCTACGGAACCGGAACGATTGTTCTACGAGAAGATCCTAACGCGATTGCGATTCCATCCGAGGCTGTCCACTGGGAAGGTTGTTGCCGTACGGTTTTCGTGCGTGACAAGCATTACTTCGACAGTCCCGAAAGTCCCAAGGTATTCCACGTTCGCTCGGTTCGTCTCGGGGCGACCGACAAGGGCTATACCGAAGTTGTCGCAGGCCTGCTTCCTGGCGAGGTGGTTGCCACCACCGGAAGCGATGTGCTACGGGCCCAGCTTTTAAAGAATGGCCTGGGTGCCGGCTGCTGCGTGGACGAATAGGGGACAACTTCGATGCTGAATGGCCTGATCGACTTCTCGCTCCGGAATCGTGCCCTCGTGATTATCATCACGCTGGCATTTGCTGCTTGTGGCATTTATGCCCTGCAGCATCTGGACATCGATGCCTTTCCCGACACAACGCCGGTCCAGGTACAAATCAACACCACCGCCCCTGCCCTTTCCTCGGAAGAGGTTGAAAAGCAGATTACGTTTCCTGTCGAGCAAAGCATCAGTGGCTTGCCAGGGCTGACCGTGATGCGATCGATCTCGAAGTTCGGACTTTCTCAGGTCGTAGTGACCTTTGAAGATGGAATCGACATCTACTTCGCTCGCCAGTTAATTAACGAGCGTCTCTCGACGGTCGAGCTTCCGCTGGGAATTGTTCGCCCGCAGATGGGCCCCGTTTCAACAGGCCTGGGTGAAGTATTTCATTACGTGCTGACGTACGATGGTGTCGACTTCTCGACCGTCAGCGACTCCGAGCGAGTCAAACGCCTGACCGAGCTTCGCACGCTCCACGACTGGGTTGTGAAACCGCAATTGCGATCCGTTCCGGGTGTCGCCGAGGTGAACAGCTGGGGTGGCTACGAAAAGCAGTACCAGGTGCGTCTCGATCCCGATCGGCTACTGAAACATGGTCTGACTTATGAAGAAGTTGCCGACGCGATCGAGGCGAACAATGAAAACGTCGGGGGAGGCACCATTACCGACGGAAGCGAAATGCTGCTGGTCCACGGCATCGGACGCACGGTGAACCTCGACGAGATTCGTAACATCGTCATCAAGGCAAAGGATGGCGTGCCGATTGTGGTGAGTGACGTTGCCGAAGTGCAGATCGGTCACGAAATCCGCCGCGGTACGGTTACTGCCGATGGGCAAGGCGAAGCGGTGCTGGGGCTCGGCTTCATGCTCATGGGAGAGAACAGCCATCAGGTGACCTGGGCACTGAAGAACAAACTGGAACAAGTTCGCAGTTCACTTCCCCCGGGAGTTATCATCAAAACGGTCTACGACCGTACCGAGCTAGTGGACCATGTGATTCATACGGTTCAGAAGAACCTGTTCGAGGGAGGTTTGTTGGTCGTTGCCGTCCTGTTCATCTTCCTCGGAAATCTTCGGGCAGGCTTCATCGTGGCCCTCGCAATTCCGCTTTCGATGCTATTTGCCTTCTCTGGCATGCTGCAAGTGGGTATCGCGGCCAGTCTCTTAAGTCTCGGGGCAATCGACTTCGGTTTAGTTGTCGACAGTTCAGTCGTCATGATCGAAAACTGCGTACGGCATCTTTCCCACAATCGCGATGGGAGGAGCCGACTGGAAATCATCCGCGATGCAGCCGTCGAAGTTCGCAAACCAACCATGTTCGGCGAGCTGATCATCATGATCGTCTACTTGCCGATCCTCACACTGGAAGGGGTCGAAGGCAAGCTATTTCGCCCAATGGCGTTGACAGTGATCATGGCGTTGGCGGGCTCCATGATTCTTTCCCTAACCTTGATGCCCGTTCTGGCAAGCTTCCTGCTGCCGCGAAACTTGAAAGAGAAGGAACCACTGCTGATCCGAGGGTTGAAGCGGCTTTACGCTCCAATCCTTCGATTCACGATGCACAACAAGTTTGTCGTGATCGGGACGGCGGTTTGCCTGTTTGTCGCTGTCTTTGGATTGATCGCCCCTAATCTTGGCTCCGAGTTTGTGCCTCGCTTGTCGGAAGGCGCGATCACGCTGAACGTTGTTCGCCTGGCAGGGACCGATCTGGAAGAATCCATCCGCTACAACACGCGCATGGAGAAAGTCTTGCTCAAACAGTTTCCGGACGAGATCGCTCACGTCTGGAGTCGTGTTGGCACGGCAGAGGTCGCAACCGATCCGATGGGCACCGAACTGACCGATCTCTTCATCACGCTCCGGCCCCGGAAAGAATGGACCAAGGCGACCAGCCAGGAAACGTTAACACGGCTCATCCAAGAGGAACTCCGCGACTTGCCAGGTCCGCGGCTTGCTTTGTCGCAGCCGATCGAAATGCGAATGAACGAGATGATTTCCGGTGTCCGCGCCGACGTGGCTGCCATTCTATATGGCGACGATCTCGACCTGATGGTTCGCAAAGCGAGTGAGATTGAACAGCTCCTGAAGTCGATTCCAGGGGCTGCCGACGTCAAGGTCGAACAAGTTACTGGCCAGCCGGTCTTGCAAATCAAGATCAAGCAGGATGCGATTGCCCGATATGGCGTGCCAACCCGCAACGTGATGAACCTGGTACGTTCGCTGGGCAGCCACCATGTCGGCGAAGTTTACGAAGGGCAACTTCGTTTCCCTCTGACGATCCGCTTACCGGAAGAAGTCCGTGCCGACCAGGATGCGATCGCCAACATCCTGGTCGCTACCTCCTCTGGTCAACGGATTCCGCTTGATCGGCTCGCTTCGATCGAACGGGTCGACGAGCCAAACACCATCAAACGGGAATGGTATCAACGTCGCATCACGATCGAAGCCAATGTACGTGGACGTGACATGGGAAGCTTTGTAGCAGAAGCCCGCCAGGCGGTCGCTGACCAGATTGTCTTGCCGCCGGGACGGTATCGCGTGGAATGGGGAGGACAATTCGAGAACCTGCAACGGGCTCAACAGCGTCTGATGATTGTCGTGCCGATCGCCCTGCTTATGATCCTTGCGTTGCTCTACATGACCTACCACAACTGGGTCGATGCCATCCGGGTATTCACTGGGGTTCCGTTTGCCTGGATTGGTGGAGTGATCGCATTATGGATTCGCGATATGCCTTTCTCCATCTCGGCCGCCGTCGGCTTCATCGCCTTGTCCGGGGTCGCGGTTCTCGACGACATGCTGCTTGTTTCAACCATACGTCAGCTGCGTCGAAAAGGTCGAAGCCTCGACGATGCCGTCGAAGAGGCCGCCATGACACGACTGCGTCCGATTTTGATGACCACGCTCGTTGCCAGCCTCGGCTTCGTACCGATGGCGTTCAGCACTGGCATGGGAGCCGAAGTGCAACGACCGTTGGCCACCGTGGTGATTGGGGGCGTTTGCAGCGCGATGGTCATGAGCCTACTGGTGCTTCGTGTGCTGTACATGGTCTTCAATCCCCGGGACGAGGCAGCTGGTGGCAATGATGGCGGCGATCATCATGATGAGGAAGCGTCTCAGCCGCCACCCCAGCAACCAGATACCGGGCGAGTCGCAGAACTCGCCTCGTCTTAATCGAATGTTTTTAATCACCTTTCAAGAAGGAGAATTGTATGAAGTGGATGTCTCGATTTTCAAGTTTGGCGGTAGGGTTCGTTGCGATTACCGCGTTGACACTAACCGGTTGCGGCACAAGCCAGACGGCGATGGGCGATTCGGACGAGCACTCTGAAGTGGCCCACGACGACCATGATCATGGACACGAACATGGGGATGAGCATGTCCATGGCGAGTGGTGGTGCGTCGAACATGGTATCCCGGAAGAAGTTTGTGCACGCTGCGATTCGAGTCTGATTGCGGACTTCAAAGCGGCCGACGACTGGTGCGAAGACCACAACCGCCCTGACTCGCAATGCTTTGTCTGCACCCCAGGACTGTTCGACAAGTTCGCTGCCCGGTACAAAGCCAAATATGGCGAAGATCCTCCCAAGCCAGAAGAACTGGCGAAAGACGGAGACTCCTAGTCGGGGCAGTGACAAGTCTTGATTGGCTTCGCGGCGTCAGATGCCCGACCTGGCATTCTGTCGCCGCAAGGCCATCGCCTCCTTGAATGACAATCATGCCGTACGCCCAACATTCGATCTGGCTTACCGCTCTAACGTTTGCCCTGCTGATCGGCCTGGCAAGTTGTGCGCGGCAACCTCCCTTAGAATCGCCGGTTATTCTCGACCCGGTCACGGACGCGTCGTTCGATCGCGAAGTGCTGAAATCTTCCATCCCGGTGCTGGTCGTCATGACGGCGAATTGGTGTCCGAAATGCGCCCAAGCCAAGCCTTTGCTTCAAGAGATGTCGGAACGACTTCAAGGGAAGGTTCGCGTTCGTGAAGTTGATGCCGAACGCAATCGATTTCTCGCCGAGAAGTACGACGTTCACCAATACCCGACTTATCTGATCTTTGATGCCGGCACGCTTCAAGAGCGTTTCGTCGGCGACGAAGGCGTTGATCGTGTTCGTGAAACGCTCAATCGATAGGCGGTCGACTGTTTCTTACTGGTCGCTTAGGCATTTGGGCAATTAGAAACGTAGCCCGGCCCCAACATTGGTGAAGAAGTTCGGAGATTGGTCGTTCAGTCCCCAGCCGAAGCGAACACCGACTTCGACATTGGGCGTCACCAGGCAATGCACACCGGGGCTGACAAAATGCTGCGTGCTTTCGACTTCACGTCCTTCGGTGAAGACACCGAAGTATTCGATGTGCCCTTTCCAGCGTTCGCCAAACGGGACCTTCAGTACGGTGGATGGTGCCCAGACATGGAAGTGGTCTTCCTCGAAGCTGCCGGTGCTGTAGCGCATTGCGGAATCCCAGACCCAGTTGTTCGCGAACTTCCAACCACCGACGTACGTTACGGAAAGGTTGCTATCGTTTGCCTCGCCACTGGTGGGCGTGAAACCTTGCACGATCAATGAACTTTCTGGCAGCCAGTCCGACTGCTCGGTCAGAAAGAACTTGGCACCATACAAAATGGTACTCTCACGTTCGAGCATCGTTTCATCCTCGAACTCGTCCGGGATATTGCCTGAAACCGGATTGCCCGCGCCACCTACTTCGTAGTTCCAGCCAAGACGAAGTTCGATGTTTTCCGTTATCCCGTAGCGGGTGACAATTTCGGGATAGCTATGCGTTTCTGGAACGCCGCGGTTGTCGATGAACGTATAGGCCGATTCGACGACCAGCCAGTTCTTTCCTACGACACTCGTTGCTGGAGTGAACGAGTCGCGATCGGTCTCGATTTCGCTTTCCTCCGCCTCTTCAAAAGCAGACTCCGCGAATCCTTCGAACGCCATTTGGGCCTGGGCAAGGTTCGCTCCCGCAGCCCATATCAATCCCAGCCAAACCAGAACCTGCCGATACGAATTCATCGTCGACTTCCTGCCGAATTCAAGACGCTACCAATGCCCATAGTTCTTTTCGGCAGCCCTGACAGGCTGGCGAACTAAATTCGTCTCTGGTCTGAGAACTTCTTCTTTCCCAGTCGATTCAATCGTCGCGAATTGCTAGCAACCTGGTTCCACCTGCGCGAGAACTACACTTCCGCCAGTGGCGCGTCCGCATCGCCAAACGATGGCAGTTGGACCCCCATCTTGTTCATTATTGACAGATAGAGCCGGCACATCTGCCGATTCGGTTGATCTCGATAGTCGAGGTTCTGCCCTCCTTTTATTTGCCCACCTGCGGTCCCCAGCATGACGACCGGCAATTTGGTCGCATCGTGATGACCGTTGAGCATGCTCGAGCAGAGCATCAGCATCGAATTGTCCAGCAGCGTTCGCTCTCCTTCCTGAATACTGTCCATCCGCTTGGCGATATAGGCCATCTGTTCAAGGAAGAACTGATTCACCTTCAGCCAATCATCCGAGTCGGTATGCGACAACAAATGATGAATCATGTAGTCGATACCCAGATGCGGGAATCGCAGCGTGCCATGGTCGTTGTTCAGCTTCAACGTGCAGACCCGCGTCGTATCGGTCTGGAAGGCCAGCACCAGAATATCCGACATCAATCGCATGTGCTCGACGATATCCTGCGGATAGCCATCCGCTGGCCGGGGCATGTCTGGCTCGGTGCGTGTCGGCCGCCAACCTTGCATTTCGCCACGTTTGCCTGCCTTCGCGATCCGCTGCTCGACTTCGCGAACGGAAGTCAGGTACTCGTCCAGTTTCTGTCGATCGCCCTGGCTCAAACCGCGACGGAAGTCACTCGCATCTTCCAATACCGCATCGAGCACACTCAAGTTCTCGCGACCCGATGTATCTTTAAACAACTGATCGAATGCCAAGGCGGGATAAACTTCCAGCGGAGTCGGCGTCGTTGGGCTGCTCCATGAAATGTGCGAACTGTAGAGCATCGAATAGTTCTTGTGCACTGACGGATTGGCCTTCTCGCAACCGAGCACCAGGCTCGGCAGCTTGGTCATATGTCCGACGCTTTGAGCAACAACCTGATCGACACTCGTGCCAGAACGAATCACGCCGCCCGATGCCAATGGCGCGCCCGAAAGGAGGTTGCCGGTTTGCGAACTGTGAATGTTCCCCTTCAAGGCTTCAGCGTTGTACAACCCCTGAACAAAAGTTAGGCGATCGCGGTAGTCCTTCAAAGGAGCCAACACGTCGCCCAGTTCCATCTCGACACCACTTCCCTTGACCCACCATTGTCGCGAATGGAAGCCGCAGCCAGAGAACAAAATCGCCATGCGTACTGGCGGTTCGTTCACCCGACTATTGGTCGGCACTTCATCGGCGAAGGCCTGGACCGATTCCATCCATGGCAACGCCATCGAGACCCCCAGACCACGCAAAACAGTGCGGCGCGTCAATTTTCGATTCATGATTAATGCCCTTCCTGGCTAGTTGGCCAATCGCGGCCTCGAATGGAACGAAACTGGGGACTCAACACAATCGCTTCGACGGCGGCATGAAATCGATAGTCATTCTCGGCCAGGCGAGATTGCATCTGATCGAGCAAGATCTCGTCGGAAAGCATCACTTCCCGGCCGAGGGCAAAGCCAAGCAGCTTGCGGCAAAATTGCCGGACCACGTCGTCCTGCCGCTGCGTCAACAGATAACGTCGCAGACCTTCGACACCTTCAATTTTGTGGCCACTTTCGAGAGTCGACCGCGTATCCACGGCTTCCGAACGTCGCCGACCAATCGCGTCGTATTGCTCCAGGGCGAAGCCGTACGGATCGATCTTTTGGTGACACTTCGCACAGGCAGCATCCGAACTATGCTTTTCAATCAACTGTCGGGCCGTTAGCCCCTCGGGCAATTGGTCTGGCAGTTGTGGCACATTCGCTGGCGGCCTAGGGAGTTGCTGGCCGAGTAAGGTTTCGTAGGTCCAGTTCCCCCGCAAGATTGGGCTCGTTCGTGAAGCACCTGATTGGCTTGCCAGAACCGTGCCGAGACCGAATACGCCACCCCGGCCATGCTGCCGAATCCCTTCGACCTTCCGCCACTCGGGCCCGGTCACTCCGTCAATCCCGTAATGCTTCGCCAATGCCTCGTTCAGAAACGTGTGATCCGCATCCAGGATATCGAGCACTGATCTATTGTTGCGAAACATATCCTCGAAGAACCTTACCGTCTCTTCGTTCATGTCGACACGAAGTGACTGGAACTCGGGATAAAGCTGCTCGTTCTTATCGTCGTTCCGATCGAAGTCGCGAACGTGCAACCATTGGCAAGCAAATTGAGTCGCGAGTCGGCGAACCTTAGGGGCGTCGAGCATGCGTTGCGTTTGTGCGAGCAAGTCGGTTTCACTCGTCAGCGTATCCGTATCGGCAGCCTGGCGTAGCGTGGCATCCGGAATCGATGACCACAGGAAAAAGCTGAGCCTTGTCGCCAGTTCCGCCGAAGTGACCGGAACCGCTTGATCTCCTTCCCCTGGCTGTTCGTATCGATACAAGTATGCCGGCGAGGTCAACACGCGAGCCAAGGTCAAACGAATCGCCTCGTCATGTTCGATCTCGGCCGCACGCAATTGCCGATAGAAGCCGCGCAGACGCTGCTGTTCCGACGAGGAAAGAGGTCGCCGCCAGGCTCGGTCCGCGAACCGGATTACCGCCTCTAGATGAGAAGGTTCGGTTTCGATTAACCGGGCACGGAAAGCGTCGGCTCGCTCGAAGATCGGTGTCCGCATCGGTTCAAAGGCGTTCACAAGGTCTTGTCGATCTTGTGTAGCAAATTCATAAATTTGCTCGTATACCACCGTCAACGCGATCGGTTCCTGAGCGACATAACGGAGATGGTCCCAGAGGCGATCGAGCTCGCCGACTTGCTCCGCATTCAGCATCAACCGCTGGAGAGCTTCGTCTTCGCGAAAGTACAGTGTCATCGTCACGACTTCATCAACCGGGACAATCCGTGAGTAGCAGACCACCGGGGGAAATAGTTCGCGAAACTCTTGGGCAGCCTGATCAATCCGCTGTTTGCCTTGGCTACCGGGCGATACCAGCACCGAGGCATTGGGATCGAATACTGGCGAAGCTTCATTCTGAAGCGTCACGGAAACCTGGGCCGCGCCTTCGGCAGAGGTCGCTTCATCCAGGCGAGCCACCACGACCAATTCAGCTCCGTCGAGCAAAGACGCCGGTAGCGAGATTTCCGTTGCCGCCGGCGCTGCGACGCAAAGATCTTCAGCAGCGATGACCTTGCCGCGGGGATGCTTGCCGAACGCGCTGGTTACGGCCACCTCCGCTGTTGGTTGAGACAGGGCAACTTCCATCCAGCGCAAGGGACCTCTCCAATCAATCACTTGCCGCCGAAGGACTTGATCGGCGGACGCCAGTTCCTCAGCGTTGGCCTGTGTGACGATAGCTTGCACGCGTGCCGTGGCGTTCGCGACTGCCTCCGTGGATGCCTCGCCAATGATGGCATCTTTCCAGGTCGCTAACGCGGATTCTGGAATGATGGCCGTGGGGACAGGTTGGGAGGCCGCATCTGCCACACCCAAATGCCAGGTCGCATCGTGACCGTACTGATCTGGCAGAGGGTTTGCCTGGAGAATCGGTTCCACGATGTCACGCGAAAGGCTCCAGTTTCGCTTGGCTTCGACCATTTCCGAGATCGTGAGTTCAATTTGCGTCGAATCACAAACGTGCGACTTATCGCGGGCATTGATTACGTACTCGATCACGTCGCCTGCTTGCACGCGATGTTGTTCTGGCAGGTCGAACTTTGCGGAGCTTCCGTTATCGACGGCACCGCTGGCCAGGACTTGCTCTCCCGCTGCGGAAATCCAGTTCAACTGCCATGCCACACCATTGCCACAGTTCGGATCGACGTCGGCGACCATACCGGTCAATTGAACGGTGGTCTCCGCAGGGCTCCGCCAAGAGATCACCACTTGCTGCGTCGGCGAAGGATGAACCACAACACTTCCCGCCGGAACAGAAAGCGTTGAATACTGGATCACCTCCGCGGAACGGTTCGTCACGATGCTTGGCGTTTGCGGCCCCCCCCAGCCATTCACCTCGTCGTAGCCAGCGACGTTTTCCAGCTTGTTGGTAAAGTGGCCGGTGACCTCACGGTTGGCTTGAACTCCGAGTCCGACAGTCTTGGCCCAACTCGCCAGCAATCTCTCATTCAATTGGCGACTGGAAGCGACTTCCCCAAGCGGTTTGGCAGTTCGGTGAAGCTCAGCAACCGCAGCCAGGTACTGATCAGTTCGAGGCAGCTCGCTCTGCTGGAGCTTCGGCAACAGAGCTGAGATTTGCTCGACATCCTTCAGCAAAACCGGGGGATGCGTTTCGCTTCCCTTATCATCACGAAATTGAAGCTGAGGTCGCTGCCACACGACGTCTGTATTTCCTCGACCGGTCCTCAAATCATTGGCGTGGAAATAGACCGAAACTGGATCGCTTTCCCCTTGTGCTTTAAGCGGAACGCGAATCTCCTGGCTTGTCACCACCGTCGAAACCGGCGACATCCAGATCTTCTGCCGGGCTCCTTCGGTCAGCTGGCCAATCGAGTTGAACTTCCACATCCGCTGCTGCAGCGACTCGATGAAGTTCATCAACGCAGGCACGTCGTCGCTCGTCGCGGTTTGCCAGCGACGACGAAGTTCGTTCAAGTACAACGACGAACTGTCGTCCGGCTTCTGTAATTGTTCCCACAGGATAGCAAGATACTTCGCGTTCAGGCCGGTTTCCTCGGCGATCGCTGCCAACGACTTCTCGCCTCGGGCAAGCGTCTCGCGATGAACGATCGTCGCGGCCAGGTAGTCGCCAAACGGAATCGCTCCCCCTTCATTAGCAACTTTGCCGGTCCCTCCGACTTCGACGTAGACATCTTTCTCGGTCGTAAAACGTTGATAGAACTGCCGAACCGCCGCGACACGTTCGTCGCTCCAGTCTCGCCGCGACGCCCCGGCCGAGAACTCGATTCCTTCCGGGACCAGCACCGCGTGAGAAGCGACCTCTTTGGCGGCATCGAGATACTTGCTGACCATCGCCGGTGACATGGCCTGGGCGGCACCGGTGTTGATGAATCCTTCGCCGGCCGCTCCATCCACCGGGAACTCTCGCGTCGGATCGAGCGACGCGACTCCGGTCAGATCGCGAACAGTGAAGTTGTATTCGTCATTGTTCAAACGCCGCAGCACGACCGGGCCTGGGTCGCCAGCAGTCGCCTTCGCTTCCTCTTTCAGAAAGTTGTGTACCCACGTCCGCAACAGTACAGCCTCGGTTTCGCTCGGTTGGTTCGAATCCTTGGGTGGCATCTGCCCTTCGTCCAGCATCCGCCGAGTTTTGATCCAGGTTTTCTGATCCTGCGGAAGTTGCTCGAAGGTGTTGAAGCGTCCTAAATCAATTTCCGCTTCGGTCGTATCGCCTGCATGACAATCGAAGCAATACTTCTGCAATAGTGGACGGACCTCTTCGACGTAACGGGCTTCCTCTGCCGCCACGCACACCGGGCTAATGAAAAGCCACGAAGCTGCCCAGAGCAGCACTTTCCCTGATAGATGGTTTGCTCGACAACGCAGCAGGTTCACGGGGAGGTCCTAGGAGGGAGGTGCGGGTTGGGTGGGAGGAGAGCGGCGGGCTTCGTCGAGACTTCGCTTGAGGCCATATGCATGACGCCGAGCAAGCTCTTCGCAAGTGGCAATGTCACCAGACTGCAGGGCTTGAACAAGCTCTTGGTGGGATGCAGCGGTGATGGTTTGCGTCTTCTGAAAGATCACCATGTGTTGGCGATGTAGTTCGGCCAGCAGCAAAACCAACTGCGGCCGCAACAGCCTCCAGGCCGAGAGCAATCGCGAATTGCCTGCAGCCTGAATAATCACCTCGTGGAAGTCAACATCGCGATGAGTCAACTGCAGGAGATCGGTCTCTTGTCGAATCGCTTCGATGCGTTGCTCAAGCGATCGAACCACTTCATCGGTCAGCCGCGAACAGGCCAGCCGAATCGCGGCCACATCCAACACTTCACGAAACTCGAGGATCTCGCGAATATCGTCTTCCGTTAATGCTCGCACAAAAGCGGTGCCGCGGGAATCGAATTCGAGCAAGCCTTCTTGTGCGAGTTGAAACTTTGCCTGACGAATCGAGGCTCGACTCACGCCGAGCTGCGATGCCAGTTGCGCCTCGGCCAACGACTCACCAGGAGCCAGTTGCCCCGCCAGGATCGCATCGCGTAGCTGCCCTTCCACATCATCGGTAACGGTCTGCTTCTTGACACGACGCAGGCCGGACGTCGAGCCAGCGGATCGTGGTTGGAGGTGGGTTGTCATGGCCATGATGCTAAGCGGTCGACGGTCGACCGTCAATCACTTACGAAAGATTATCCCTTATAACATCCGCTCGTTGGCGGAGATCGTTACAAAGCGAGGAATCGGCGATGCTGTGGAGATAGACCTACCGCGTTACAGACTTCCCTGCCTATCGACTGTCGCCGCAGGGCAACACTGTCTCCTGCAGTCGACATCCCAGGACAACTTTTCGAGCGGTTCTGGCCGAATCGTCAAGTCACATCGCCGTTACGTCGTCCCCCATTGAAAACGGCTTGGGAATCCACTTGGAAGAAGCGATTCCCCTTGGTGTCGCGACGATGTACTCAACGATCGAGCTACGTACGGTGAAGTCGACGATGTTTGCGCACCTGACTCTCTGTCCGAGTGCTCTACTTAGTTCCTAGCCAGTTCGAAACAAAAAACCCTCGGCCTTGGACTTGGCGCGAGGGTTCTTCGTGGAGACATGTCTGCCTAAGCCAAACGAGCATAGGCAAACCTCGATATTAGTATCGCTCCGGCATGGCGAACTCAGGCGGCACCTCGTTCGCTCCGTGATACTTCACAATCTTGTCCGGCTGATTGAGAGCCGGCAGCAAGGTTACCTCTGCGGCTGGTTCTACTTCGACCTGATCGAGCGAAGTAGGAGCCAAGGCGTCTGGCGTCGCCGGATGTGGCTGACCGTCAACCGTTGGCGGGACCGGTAGTTCCATTTCGCCCGTGGCCGAACCGGCCTGAACCGGTTCGCACAGCGAGTAGCCTGGTGGCAAGCAGCGGACGTCTTTGTAGGTCATACCGGCGTTGTTCAGCAGGTAACCACCACCCAAGGCCTGGTAAGCGTTGACGATCGCCGAGAGCTGTTGCTGCTTGGTTTCGATCAGGTCAACTCGTGCTTCCAGCAAGTCACGCTGCGAGAACAACACGTCGACGTATTCGGCGCGGGCATTCTGGAAGAGGTTGGTAGCGACGCTAACCGATTCTTCTAAGGCTTGCACCTGGCCCTGCTTGATTTCGACACCACGCCGGTAGTTCTCGACCTTGGCCATGCGATTGACCACTTCGGTGTAAGCGTTGAGCACCGTTCGCTGGTAATCGTAGACTGCTTGAAGCTGACGTGCGTTGGCACTCAGGTACTCAGCACGGATCGCCTTCTTATTGATCAGCGGTGCTACGAGTTCGCCAGCGGTGTTGGCGATGAAGGCACCTGGGTCGAACAAGTAACGAGGATTGAAGGCCTCGAAGCCCACACGAGCGGTGATGTCCAGCGTGGGGAAGAAGCGAGCCCGAGCTACGAGGACGTCGAGTCCCGATGCGGCCAGTTCACGTTCAGCAGCGCGGATGTCGCGACGGTTCTGCATCAACTGGGCTGGCACACCAACCGCCAGCACCTGCGAGTCGAGCGTGATGAAGCCCCACGACTGACGATCGACGTGTTGTGGGTAACGACCGACCAGGAAGTTGATCTTGTTCTCGGTTTCGATGATCGACTGCGAAACGATGTAGCGTTGGCTTTCGTTTTTGCGAACTTCGGCCAGGAATCGCTGGACGGCCAGTTCGGTGCCACGAGCGGCATCTTTCTGGGCCTGAGCCACTTCGAGGCTCTGCTTTTGAATCTCGATCGTCTGATTCAAGTAAGTCAGACGTTGATCCAACGCCGACAGTTCGTAGTAGTTCTCGGCAATCTCGGCCACCAGACGGGTGACGAAGAAGTCTCGAATCTCGACCGCTTCGATGTAGCGATTCGTGGCGGCATCACGCGAGTTTCGCAGTTCCCGCCAGATATCGACGCGCCAGAAGAGGTTGGCCGTCAGTCCCACATTGCCCAGCGGATCAGGGAAGGTGCCGCCGCCTGGGTAGGTCAGCTGATCTTCTGCAGCACCCAGAGGCGTATACCGACTGGTGCGATCGAAGCCACCCTTGGCTCCCACGGTGACAAACGGCAGGTAAGCACCGCGGCGAGCCAAAATCTCGTTGGCTGCGACCTGCACTTCCTGGTTGCGAATCTTAAGTTCCTGATTCGAGGCCAATCCCTCGGCAATCAGGTCGGTCAGCATTGGATCGCCGAAGAACTCGCACACCCCAACGTCTGCTACGTTGTCGGCAGTGGTGGTCCCATTAAAGTCACCCGGCATCACTGGTGCAGGCGAAGCACAATACAGCTTCGGAATCGAACAGCCGGACAGAACCATCATCAGGCAAGCCGCCACGCCGAGCAGCAGATGGCTCGCCGGCGTCTCCCCAAGGGAGCATGTGGTCAATCTGTTCTGTCTCATTATCGAGCCCCTTTGGCCAAATGGCAGTCGTAGGGAAATATGAAAATCGGAAGTGTGGGGTTCAGATTTTTCATCGAGAGGTTCTTACAGCCTCTCAGATTGCCAGCCGCACCTTAGGCACAATTGGAAAGCGTATACCGAGTCGAACGAACTGCGAGAAGCCGCAGGACCACGAACGTAGGAATAGCCGGCTCAGTTCCTATCGGCAGAATATTGACTACAGGACAGAGAATCATCCCTGAGAAATCGATCGTGCGTATGTTTTCGTTCACGAACGTTTGGACTCGTAAATCCTCGAGTCAACCTGCGTTTTCAAATGCGACGGTCTGGTAACTTTTGAGGGCTGTTCGCCATGACCCAAGAGTGGTCATTCGACTTATCAAGGCCATCAAGTGATGGCATAGAAGGGGCCTGGCGGCCGGGTCGTAACATCTCGGCAAGATGTAACGACGATTGCCTGGTCGAGGTGCTCGTTTCGTGTCCAGATACGAAACGAGTGAAATTTTTTCGAGCAATTCGATGTTAATCTTTGCCGGTTGTAATTATTGTGACGAACCGGCAAAGATTTCCGTTGTCGAACCGCACTATCCTAGGCGTGACCATGACCATGATCGTGGCCATGACCATGTGACTCGTCGCGTTCGAAGAGTTCGCTGAGCGGATCGTCGTGCTCGTCTTTAATGAGCTTACGCCCGTCCGATATCTTCGCGAACAGGTAATACAGCCCCGGAATCACGAAGACACCAATCAGCGTGCCCATCAACATACCGCCGACCGCCGTGGTACCGATGGTCTGGTTACCAATGGCACCAGGACCTGTCGCTCGCACCAGCGGAATCAAACCAGCGATAAACGCGAACGAGGTCATCACGATCGGGCGGAAACGGAGCTTACCACCTTCGATGGCCGCATCCTTGATGCTCAGCCCTTCATGTCGTCGCTGAACGGCGAACTCGATAATCAGAATCGCGTTCTTGCCTAACAGACCGACCAGCATGACGAGACCAATCTGACAGTACACGTCGTTGGAAAGTCCCATGCCTTTAAGCATGAGGAACGAACCAAACAAACCGACCGGAAGCGAAACAATCACCGCCAACGGCAGCAGGAAGCTTTCGTACTGACCGACCAGCACCAGGTACACGAACATCACCACGATCGCGAAGATGTAGATTGCCGTGTTCCCCTTGTTGGCTTCGTCGTACGCCAATCCTTGCCAGCCGATGTCGTACCCGTGAGGGAGCGTCTCTTTGGCAACTTCCTGAATGGCTGCGATGGCCTGACCACTACTAAACCCAGTCGCCGGTGCACCCTGAATGATGGCCGTGGTATAGAGGTTGTAGCGGTTAATTTCGTTCATACCCTGCTTCTTCTCGATCTTCATGAACGCCGAGTAAGGAACCATTTCTCCCTCGTCGTTCTTGACGAACATGTTCTCGAGATCTTCAGGGTAACGCCGGAATTCAGGAGCAGACTGGACGTACACCTTGTAAAACTGACCGAAGCGGATGAAGCCCTGTTCCCAGGTACTACCCACCACGATCGACAGGTTTTCCATTGCATCGGAGATCGAGACCCCCTTCTGCATTGCGACGTCGTTGTCGATGATGATCTCGTACTGCGGATAGTTGCTGGCGAAGAAGGTAAACAGACCCTTCAACTCCTTCCGCTTTTCGAGCTCGGCCATGAAATTCTCGGTCACGGTGCCGAAGGTTTCGTAGTCGCCACTGTTCGTTTTATCCAGCAAACAGAGCGAGAAACCACCGGCAGCACCAAAGCCCGGTACGGCTGGCGGCTCGAAGAACTCGAGCTTCACATCCGAGATCTCGCGTCCTTTTTCCTCCAGTCGTTCGATCAACTCTTTCGAGGTTAGTTCGCGTTTAGCCCAAGGCTTCAAGTTGATCAAACAGGTACCGGCATTCGAACCACGACCTTCGGTCAGAATTTCGTAACCAGCTAGCGAGGTTACGGAAGTGATTTCTTCAAACTCTTCACAGATGGCCTGCAGTTCGTGCGACTTCTTGTTGGTGTACTCGAGCGTCGAACCTGGCGGTGTCTGGATAATACCGTAAATAACGCCCTGGTCTTCCAGAGGAATAAACCCAGACGGAAGCACCTGGTTGACCACCAGAATGCCGTAGCTAAACACACCAACCACCACCATCGTGACCAATCGCCGCGTCACAATGCGACTGACGATTGCCACGTAGGCTGAAATGGTCTTTTCCACCGCTCGATCAAAGTAGTAGATAAATATCCCCAGTGGACCACGGATCTTCTTCTCGCCAGGCTCTGCCCCCGAGAAAACCGATCGGAACGTGAAGATCATCAACACTGCCACAATGCCGGCAACGATCATCGTGCGTTCGTGGGTTAATTCAACCTGCTCCGAGATCACCTCCTCGATCAACTCGACATGCAGCAAAAAGTACACGCCGACGCCCACCGCCAGACCAAGCACGATCGACAGCAGCAGCCGAGCAATATGCACCTGCTTGCCGGCCATCGCTTTCAAGCCGCGATTGGTCAAACCAACCAGCCCCTTCTGCTTTTGGTAGCCATGTGGCTTCAAGATCATTGCGCACAGCACCGGGGTCAACGTCAACGCAACCACACCAGAAAGAACAATCGACATGGCCATCGTCAGCGCGAACTGCCGATAAAACACGCCCACCGCACCTGGCATGAAGGTCACCGGAATGAACACCGAAGTCATCACCAGGGTGATCGCAATAATTGCACCGCTGATTTCGCCGACCACTTCTTTGGTGGCCGCATATGGGGATAAATGTTGCTCGTGCATCTTTGCGTGGACCGCTTCCACCACCACGATCGCGTCGTCGACCACCACACCGATCGCCAACACCAGGGCGAACAAGGTAATGAGGTTAATCGACATCCCGAACATGCTCATGAAGAAGAACGTCCCAATCAACGACACCGGCACTGCCAACGTCGGAATGAGCGTACTGCGGAAGTCGCCTAGAAAGAGGTACACCACAATCGAAACAAGGATGAACGCTTCAAACAGGGTGTGAAGCACCTTTTCAATCGACGCATCCAAAAAGTTCGACACGTCGTAGCTAATGGCGTAATCCATCCCCGGCGGGAACGATTCGGCCTTGATTTCCCGTAGTTTATCTTTCACCGCCTTGATCACCTCAGCGGCATTCGACCCCGGAATCTGCTTGAGCACAATCGATGCCGAAGGATCGCCGTCGATGTCGGAATAAAGGTCGTAGAAAGAAGAACCCAGGTCGACTTTGGCGACGTCTTTAATTCGTAAGATTTCGCCGTTGGGATTCGCCCTCAGAATGATATTTTCATATTGTTCTGGCTTGTTGTAACGGCCCACCCATGTAAGCACGTACTCGATCGTCTGCGATGTCGTACCGGTCGCCTGGCCGAGTCGACCGGGAGAACCGATCATACTCTGCTCTTTCACCGCCTCCATCACGTCGGCGGACGAAACGTTGTAGGCCCGCATTCGATCGAGATCTAACTCGATACGCATGGCATAAGCGCGGTTCCCCAGGATGGTCGCGCGGCCCACGCCTCGAATACGTTGAATTTCCGGCAGAACGTTGACGCTCACATAGTTGTACAGAAAGTTCTGATCGTGATTCGGATCTTTACTGTACACGTTCACGTACATCAGCATGCTCGTCATGTTTTGCATAACGATGATGCCTTCGCGTTCCACGATCGGCGGCAGTTGGTTCTTCACCATCTGAATGCGGTTGTTCACATTTAACACCGCAATGTTCGGGTCGGTTCCCGGCTCGAACGTGATCATGATCGTCGCTTCACCAGCACTGGTGGCAGCTGACGTCATGTAACGCATGTCAGGCACACCGTTGATGGCTCGTTCCAAAATCACGAGCGTCGAGTCAACCAGAATCTTGGCACTCGCACCCGGAAACGAAACGGAAACCACCACGCTGGGAGGCGCGACAGAAGGGAACTGAGAGATCGGCAAAGCCGTGATGGCTAGCCCACCCATGAACAGGATGAGCAGCGAAATCACAATAGCTAGCGCAGGGCGATGTAAGAATTTCGAAAACATGGGTCATATCTCCCTATTCCGCGTGGTACTTGAGGTTGCCAAGAACGTCTTCGGGAGACCTAAATTCGTATTCGATCTTGTCGCCATCGCGCACCTGTCGAATACCTTCGAGGATAATCTTTTCCCCTGCTTTTAAACCGTCGGCGAGCACGAAGATGTCTTCCTGCTCGTTCCGAATATCGATTTCGCGTTGATGAACGACCCCTTCGTCATCAACCACAAACGCATACCGCTTCGCCAGGATCTCGAACGTCGCCCGCTGTGGGATCACTACTGCCCCGGGTAGCGTGCGATGGATTAGGATGGTCCCGGTCTGGCCGTTTCGCAGCAAACCACTGGGGTTCGGGAAGTCGGCACGGAAGGCGATGTTACCGGTTGTATTGTTGAAGTCGGCTTCGATCGCACCGATTTTCCCAGGTTGCGGGAAGATCTTGCCGTTAGCCAACTTCAATTCGATTTGCAGATGCTCTTCGCTAGAGCCACTCGAATCGGCGGCGTCCAGATCCGCCTTGTATTCCAGGTAGCGAGATTCCGGCACGTTGAAGTAAACCCACATCAGGCTGTTGTCCGAGAAGGTCGTCAGGACGTCCCCTTCTTCGATCAAGCTACCCAGCTGCGTGTGCTGGCGGTCGACGATTCCGTCGAAAGGGGCCTTCACGTCGGTGAAGTTCAACTCGGCCTGGGCCAGGGCAACCTTGGCTTTCGCTTTGGCCAATTCGGCTTTCTTCAGTGCCAATTCCTGGGGCGAAACAATGCCTTTATCAGCCAGATTTTGCGCGTTTTGCAGCTCGATTTCGGTACGGTTGGCTTCCGCGATTTCCGAGTCCAAGCGTGCCTGGTAGAGGGTCGGGACGATCTTAAACATCAGATCGCCTTTCTTGACCGCCTGTCCTTCGTTGACACGAATCTCTTCGAGATAACCACCCTCCAGGGCGCGGACCTCGATATGCTTGCAAGAGTGGATCTGGCAGACGTATTGCTGCGTCGTGATCACATCTTTTTCGATGGGACTGGTCACCAAGATCTTGTGGGCATGATGACCCGATCCACCGTGAGACTCTTCATGAGCCTCCGAGTGGGCCTCTTCGTGGCCGTGGGATTCCTCATGCGACTCGGCTGGAGAAGTGCAGCCCACGAGCGCAACGGAAGCCAGCGCCAACAAAATGGCTGCAGTGGCTGAGAATTTCATGTTGTTCTTACCGACCTCTGTAGAGCCAGGAAGACTGGCAAGGAGAGATTGAATATAGATCGGTGGGGTTGCATCTATTGTTCCCGAAGGAGCCCTTAGAGAAAACCCGACTCACGCCGATCCACACAGGTTTTGCTTGATTTACAACCCATTGGGGGATGTCACAAACAATTCCAGATTTCACACAAAATCAATGGCGGCTCATTTCTAATGGCCTGCGACAGCAATTTAAGGCTCCTTATCGGCAGCAGCTGTCCACCTTGGTTCCGCTCCCGGTGCCACTCCATCGAAGATCACCCAGGCAGACTCTTCACGTCATACCCAAGGGTGAGAACGAATATTGGCGACCTTCGCCCCTTTCAAGTTGCCACAGTGGCAGAACGTTCGCAGGTCGTCTTGAGATGCGTTCGTTCCACCGCCCTACTCGTTCGGGATCCGCAGCGGCGTCAATGATGGCAATGGCGACGCTTCGAAGGCAGGCACTGCCGGCGAAGTTCCGAGAATTCTAGTTTTGCCTATGGAGTTGTCTATCAGCTGCTTACTGAAGATGGTCTTCCCTGCGGCAAGCCGCTCGGCGGAAGACGACTCACACGACACTTCGTACGTAATGGTCGACGCAACTGCTGCAACCGAATGAGCAGCAGAGACCTGTGCGTTCTTAGCGGCGACGCCGAACGTGCATTCAGGCAAAACAACTAGAATCCCGCCAGGTCGCGAACGGCAGTCAAATAGCCGAGCGAGAAGCGATGATAGCGACCGGCACGCAGCTCGCCGAAGACTTTTGCAACCTGCCGACCGGTCGCTTTAATCTGGAGTCGCGTCCGAAAGTGGTCGGCAGCTTCGTCCAAATCGGCCAGGCGTTCGGTCAACACGTCCTCCAGCTCTGGTGCGTCGAGCGTTTGCAGATGCTGTTTGACCTGCGCGAACTGACGAGCCATTTTCTGCAGCCGCTCGATCTCGCCTGACTTCGTTCCAGCGATCCCTTTCGATCGGAGACTTCTCCCCAGCGGGCCTAAACTCAGCGGAAACCGCGAAGGGCGACGCAATCCAATCTGCTGACGGGCGTGCACTCGGTAGTCGATCAGGTCGTCATCGATCGCCACGCTCGGCATCCAGGCACTCAGTACGATGGCCATCCAAGCGTCGTGAACCCAGTCGCGAGGAATCGGGCAAACCGCCTTCAAATAGTCACGTCGAACCGCCATCGCTGCGCCGGTTACCATGCATTGCTTCAGCAAATGTGGGTAAAGATCGATGGCGGCAACTTGCTTCCCTCCCGGCAATAGTCGCGGCAGCGAATCCCAGGCACGGAAACCGCGTGGATCGCCAGCTTCGTCCACGATCCGGGCATTCGAGAACGCAAAGCCAGCGTCGGGATGCTGATTCAAGGCCTCCAGCATCCGTTCAACTTTGTCCTGACGCCAACGGTCGTCTTGATCGCACAGAAAGATCACTGGATGCGAACAGGCCTGCATCGCTTGCTCGAAGTTGGCGGTCGAACCAAGGTTTCGCGGGTTGCGAATCCAACGCACGGCAAACGGAGCCTCGCGTTGGAAGTCGGCGACGATGTCGGCGGTCGCATCGGTTGAACCATCGTCGCAAATGATCAGTTCGTCCGGAACGATCGTTTGCTGAGCGATACTTTCCAACTGGATCGGCAAATACCGCTCGCCGTTGTAGGTGCAGAGTGCGACAGAGGTGTGCAGACGGGGCCCGTTCATGCGGCGAAGCCTCTGCCGAAAATCGTTACCTGGAAACGCCATCCAATAGATTCGCCCCAACCCCAAGGGCAATTCAGGACTTCGACCTCTTCAGCAACCAGCGACATCGCAAACATCTAGACGGCGGAATGGAAAGACAATCCCACATCGTATGGGACGAATATTAAGATCCGCGCAGCAAACCGCGAATTCTTGATAGAGGGTTCTCCGCCAATCGACCTGAAACCACCGTTTTAAGACGAACGCGGCTTGTTGTGAGGCGGATCGTCATCTTGCAACATCCGCACGGCAGGAGTTTCCAGATCGTCGTATTGCCCCTGCTTCACCGACCAGATGAATCCCCAGACGGCCAGGCCAGCCAGCAGTAATGCGATGGGAAGGGCGATGAAAACGACGCTCATGAGACGACCTGTTGCACCTGAAGTTCGACGGGCTGTTCCTTCGTTGGACGTTGACCGAACGCGCCACTCGATGCCGAAATCGCCAAAACCGACAAAGAACTAATCGGCATCAGGATGGCAGCCACGATCGGGTTGATCAAGCCGCACATCGATAGCAAAACGGCGATTCCATTGTACCCTAGCGAAACGGCAAAGCTGCGTCGGATCGCTCGGACCGTCTTTTGCGAGCCGGTAATGGTCTCAAGGATCGGTAGGGTGCCTGGTCGATTCAGATAGACACTCGCCGCCTTCAAACTGACTTCCGCTCCCCCCTTCACCGCAATCCCGACCGAGGCCGCGGCCAATGCGGCACTGTCGTTCACGCCGTCGCCGACCATCACCACGGTTTGCGATGGGTTCGACTTCTGAATCTGACGCAACTTGTCCTCCGGGGATAGTCCTCCCAGGATACGCTGAGGTGCGATCCCGATTGCCTGACCGATCCGCAAAGCCGCTTGTTGATGATCGCCGGATAAGATGCCGACCGTCCAGCCCTGCTCTTCCAGCGAGGCAATCGTCTGCTTGGCATCGACACGGACACGATCACCCAGAGAGCAGACGGCGACCACCTCGGACTGGCGAGCAATCACCACGGCGGTGTCCCCTGCCTCGATCAAACCGGCTAGACGATCTTGAAGCGATTCGCCGATGAACAAGTTGGCCTCGGCGATCAATTGGCTTGATCCGACCGAGATCCGTTCGCCATCGATCCATCCCTGCACACCGATGCCGGGAAGAGTTTCGACATCGGTAACGCTGGTCGCAGAGATTCGCTCGTCGGCTGGAACTGCCAAATCGCGGACCAGGGCCTCGGCGATGGGATGCACGATCTGGCGTTCTAACGCTTCGACCGCCGGAGCAATACTCGTATCGCCGAAGAACTCGATCAGATGCATTCGTCCTTCCGTCAACGTGCCGGTCTTGTCGAGCCAGATCACGCCAGGCCGGGCCAGGTACTCGAACACATCACCCGATTTGACCAAGATCCCCTTCGCAGCCGCACGTCCCTGGGCGATTGCCACGGTCAGTGGCGTTGCCAATCCTAAGGCACATGGGCAAGCGACAATCAACAAAGCCATCGCGTGATTGATGGCAGCTTCGATGCCTAACGGTGCCCAACAAACGATCGTGATCGCTGCCAAGGTCAGGACGACCGCCACGAAGTAACCGCCAATGCGGTTGGCGAACTGAACGATCGGAGCCTTGCCACGAACTCCCTCTTCGACTAGTTCAGCGATCTGGCCGAGCCGAGTCTCCGCTCCGATCGACTGAGCTTGAACGATGATCGGGCTGGCGAGGTTCGTCGCCCCGCTAAGCACGCGATCACCGATCGTCGCCGGGATCCCATTCGACTCGCCAGTTAGAATCGCTTGATCGATCAGCGACGATCCATGCATGACAATCCCGTCTACCGGGATGACATCCCCAGCCCGTACATGGATCCAGTCGCCGACGCGAATCGCTTCGAGTGGAACGCACTCGGTCGCGGCGTCGACATTTGTTTGCAATAGTCGCGTCACCGAACGAGGCAGCATCGACCGCAGCAACGAAATCTGCTGGATCGCTCGACGCTGCTGCACATATTGCAGATAGCGTCCCACCAATAACAAAAACACCAGCACCGTCAGCGAGTCGAAGTAGATCTCGCCGCGCTGCAAAATCGTGTTCACAAACCCCATTGTGGCGCCAGCCGCCAAGCCCAAGGCCACCGGCAGATCCATATGCGGAACGCCGGCCCGGACAGCTTGCCAGGCACCTTGAAAGAAAACTCGTCCCGGCCAGACGAGGCAGACCATCGCCAGGCCTGCACTCGTCCAACGAAAGAGATGGAAGAATTCGCTGTCCATGCCGGTGAACAGCCCAAAGTACAACGCGACAGCAATCAGCATCGTGTTACCGGCACATGCCCCGGCCACGGCCAGGCGGATTAATTGACGGCGTGACTCTTGCCGCTGCAAAGCTTCCAGTTCATCTTCGACCACTGGATGAGGCGGGTAACCAAGTCGGTCGAGCGTTCGAGCGATCTCTGATAATCCAATCGCGTCGGCCTGCCAGTCGATCGTCGCGGTCGACGTGGTCAGGTTCATTCGTGCCGAAACAACACCTGGCAAGAATCGTGGAAGCTTTTCGATCGAGAACACGCAGCTCGCACAAACGACCCCGCCCAAAAGAAACTTCGTACGAACCAGTCCATCGGCGATCGGCTGACAGTTGGCCTCCTGAAAGCTTTCATGATCAAGGAAGCCATAGTCGTGCCCGCTGAACAACGATGCATCGTTTTCGCTGCGTCGTTGCTGGATCGAATCGAACAGTTCCTGATCCTCTTGCACGATACGATAAGCTGTCTCGCAGCCGTGGCAGCAGAACTGCTCGTCATGTTCTTTCCGCACCAGGTGGCCCGGGACGGGCTGGCCGCAGTGGGTACAGGCCACCTGATTGGAGAAAGACTTCGCTTTGATTTGGGCTGTGGTCATCGTCGTGCCTCAATCACACGCCGACTGGCTATGACAACACGGGAGAGGCGTCTGGCTGGCCTTGTTAACAGCCTCGACCGTGTTGATTTGTCCGGCCAGTTCCTGATCGATTGAATCGAAGACCGCATGGGCCCGGACCGAGATCGTGAAAAACCCGCTGACAATAAGCAGCACCGCCGTTGCCGTCGGAATCCAACGCTTCCAGTGATCGGTCAGCCAGTGCACGCCAATTTCAAACAACGAGAGCAGCGGCACGGTTCCCATCCAAAACACCACCATCACGCCAGCTCCATGGAGCGGTTGCGAGGTTCCGAGGGCAATCAACAGGAACGCATACAGCCAGCCACAAGGCAGCAAAGCGGTCACGCCACCAATGGCGACCGACCGCGACATTCCCTGAAAACGCCCACTCACACGATACAGCCGCTGCACCAAATTTCCGAGGTAAGTGGGCAGACCAAAGTGAACCGACCCGACTTTCGACAGTCGCAGCAAAGCGATGAACCCGTAGCCGATCATCACAAATCCGGTGATCCATGCCGCCAGTCGCTGCCATCCCAGGAAGTCGCCTCCCAGATCAACCAGCGAACCTGCCGCGCCGGCGACCGTTCCCAGCACGACATACGTGAGCAGTCGTCCCAGGTGGTAACCACCGAGCGAGACCAGCGACATCCATTTGCCCTGCGATTCGCCACGACTAGCCAGGATGGCGAATGGGCCACACATGCCAACGCAGTGCCCACTGCCGACCAGGCTGGCAGTCAGAATCACCAGAGCAATCGAGATCACCTCCATGGACTACGACTCCTTGATTACCGACGTCGCGTGAAGCTCGTCGTAATGCAACGCCTTTTGGTAATAGTCCGGCACGATGTCGTTCGAGTGCGAATTGGTCGCGATGATCGCTGCCGTCACCGACATCACGATCTGTAGCACCAACAGGCCAACGATCATTCCCACCCACACCAGGTGCGACCACTGTTCTTTCCAAACTTCGTCGGAATCCTCAGCGGTCGGTTCTAAGGACCGAATATTTGACATTGGATGCTCCGTTCGTCTTGGGTCTTTTCGCTAGTTATTTTGAGCGTGGCCGGAATCTTGCCGACCACGAAATCTTTCCGATCCGCGATCACCACGAACGAGATCGTTTCCGAAGCTCCTGCGGCGATCGTGGTGGGGCCATTCCCATCCAACTGCAGGATGTTCGGCTCGAGCGCCATCTGAAATGTGTCCTCTTCTTCCAGACGATTCACCAGCTTCACCTGCAATCGGTTTTCGATCAGTCCGGCATCATTCACCGCGTAAGGCAAGCCAAACCCGCGAATCAGGGTCACATCGAACGACTTCTTGTTGATGATGTTGTAGGCCAGGATCGAAACAACGATCGCCAGCAGTGTGGGATAGATGAAAACGCGTGGCCGCAGGTATCGCTGCACGCCCGTCTCGATCGCCTCTTGGCTCGAATAACGAATCAGGCCGGTCGGCTTGTTGATGCGCGTCATAATCTCGTCGCAGGCGTCAACGCACTGGGTGCAGTGGACACATTCCATCTGCAGCCCATCGCGGATATCGATCCCGGTGGGACAGGTTCGCAAGCACAACTTGCAATCGATGCAGTCGCCTTGCGGCTCTTCCACGATTGGCAACTCTTGCCCTTGCCCTTGCCCTTGCTTTCGCTTGCCGCGGGGTTCGCCTCGGATGTGGTCGTAAGTAACAATCAGCGAATTGCGATCGAGAAGCACCGATTGCAAGCGTCCATAGGGACATGCAATCAAGCACAGTTGCTCGCGGAAAAACACGAAGTCAAACATCATCAGGCCGGTCGTCAGAGCCATCACGATGAATGGTCCAGGATGCTCGAACGGCGATTGAGTCACCCATTGGCGAAGCCGATCGGTTCCGACAAAGTACGCCAGAAACGTATGGGCCAACGCCATCGACAGCACCAGGTAGATCGCGTACATCGCGATCTTGCGATAGGCCGGCACGCTTTTGCTGGGAACGCCGCCGCGGCCAGAGGTTCCCATGAAAAACCGTTCGATCGGGCGATAAACGAACTCCAGGTAAACAGTCTGCGGGCAAGCCCATCCGCACCACACGCGTCCCAGTAGCGCCGTCAGCAGGAAGATGGTCAGAAAGACACTGATCATCAACAACGCCAACAGCAACGTATCGCTCGGCAAAAACGTGTAGCCGAAAATCGTGAACTGACGTTCCGTGATATCCAGCAGCACAAGCGGCTTGTTATTCAGTCGCACATGCGGGATCGCCACGAAGATGGCAATCAACGCGAAGCCGACAATCCGGCGAGCATGCCAGAACTTCCCCAGCGAAACTCGCGGGAAGAGCCAACGGCGCGAACCGTCCGACTCTAAAGTGGAAAGCACATGCTCGTCAGGGGTTAACAGTTCGTCGCTCATGACTGGTTACCGATTGGCTGGGCTATTCAGACGGGGCTGCTTCGCTTGGCGCATCGAGGTCTGAAATCACGTGGGTTTCGCCTGCGATCGGACGAAGGCCCTTTCCTGCAGGATTGCTCCCCTTCAGCGAAAGCAAATAGGACGAGACCAGAATGATCTCTTGCGGCTCCAGCTTGCCGCGCCACGCAGGCATGGCGTTACCATTGGCACCGTTTTCAATCACTCGATAGAGGTCTTCCACCTTCTTGATGTTCTTCCAATGTTCGTCGGTCAGGTTCGGTCCGACGCGTCCCTCGGCATCGTTACCATGGCATGACGTGCAGTTTGCTTGAAAGACGTTCTTGCCGACCGGCAGCCATTCAGGGTCGGTCGAAAACCGCAGGATCGTCTCGCGATCAGGCTTGATCTCGCCCAAGGTCGAGAAACGCTCTTTCAAGTTGGCGGCCAGGGCCCGGTCGTAAGCCGCGATGACCGAACGTCCCGGGGTCAGACCGTTTTCGTAATAGACCCAGTAAAACACGGCGTAGATGATCGTGCCGACAAAAATCGCCTTCCACCAACCCGGCATCGGATTGTCGAATTCCTGAATGCCGTCGTAACTGTGGCCGGTCAACGGATCGTCTGGAATGTGGCCGTCAGCGGTCGAGTTTGGTTTTTCAGTCGAGTTCATCGTGGGCTCCGTTCCCCATCGTCTAGCGGGATTTCGGCTTCGGACATGGTTATCTTCTTGTCAGTCAGCAGCGTGCGGATGGTGATTGCCACGAACACGCAGAAGAACATCAACAGCGACAGCGTACCGATCCACGCGTACAGCGAGCTGTTTAAAAGGTCGCCTATCATTCCTGGTCTCCCATTTCGTTACCCACAGCCGCTTCCGCAGGCTCAGCTTTCTCCGCTTCTCCTTCGGCCGCTGTTTCTTCCGTTTTGGAAATATCGGTGCCCAATCGCTGGATATAAGCGATCAATGCGATCACTTTCTTCCCTTCAAGACCCGCAGGACCTTGCTGCTGAGCGATCTCGTCCGCGATTTGCTTGGCTTGGGCTTTCGCCACTTCGATCGAGTTCTCCAACACTTCGTCCGGATACGGAGCACCCAGGTAATAAGCCGCTTTGACCCGTTCTGGAATCGTATTGAAGTTCAGATCCTGCTGCTCAAAATGCGGATAGTTCGGCATGATCGAGCCCTTGATGTAGTCACCTGGATTACGGAAGTGGATCAGATGCCACAGGTGGGATTGCCGTCCTCCTTCACGTGCCAGATCAGGACCGATGCGACGCGAACCCCATTGGAATGGATGGTCGTAGACAAACTCTCCCGGCTTCGAGTATTCGCCGTAGCGGATCGTTTCCGCCACGATTGGACGAATCATTTGCGAGTGGCAGTTGTAGCAACCTTCCGCCACGTAGATGTCACGGCCGGCCAGTTCTAGTGGTGTGTATGGCTTCACCGAAGCGATGGTCGGAACATTCGAGCGAATCAAGAAGGTTGGAATGATCTCGAACAGCGAGGCGGCGATCACTGCGATCGTGACCCAGATGCTGAAGTAGATCGGACGACCTTCCCATCCGCGGTGCCAACCGAGACGCGTGAACACGTCCAGCTTCTTGGCAACGTTCACCACGGTCTCCAGCTTCGAGCCTTCAATGGCTGGTTCCTGATAGTCCTTGCTCAGTGGAGCGGCCTGGTAAACCGGCACTTCGTACGTCGACGGACGTGATGCCCATGTCTTGTAGAAGTTGTAGCTCATCATGCTGGCCCCACCCAGGAAGCAGAGGCCACCCAAAGCACGGATCCAATAGAACGGTGCGAGGTTAACGGTTGTCTCGATGAAGTTCGGGTACACCAACTGCCCCTTGCTGTTCATCGCGAACCAGAGCAGCCCCTGATAAACACCGACCCCATAGATCGGAATGATGTACAGCAGAATGCCAATCAGCCCCAGCCAGAAGTGCCATTCGGCCAGCTTCTTGCTGTAAAGCTGCGTCTGGAAAACACGTGGCAATAACCAGTAGATCATGCCGAAGGTCATGAACCCGTTCCAACCGAGGGCACCGCTATGCACGTGAGCGATCGTCCAGTCGGTGTAGTGCGAAAGGGAGTTGACCGCTTTGACCGACAGCATCGGCCCTTCAAAGGTCGACATGCCATAGAACGTAATGCCCACGACGAAGAACTTGAGCACTGGGTCTTCGGTCACTTTACGCCAGGCACCACGCAAGGTGAGCAGGCCGTTGATCATCCCGCCCCAAGATGGCATCCATAACATCACCGAGAAGATCATCCCCAGCGACGACGCCCATTCCGGGACGGCTGTGTAGTGCAAGTGGTGCGGACCGGCCCAGATGTAAATGAACACCAGCGACCAGAAGTGAAGGATACTCAGCTTGTACGAGAACACTGGGCGATTGGCGGCCTTGGGCAGGAAGTAGTACATCAGTCCGAGAAACGGCGTCGTCAAGAAGAACGCCACCGCGTTGTGGCCATACCACCACTGCATGAAGGCGTCCTGAACGCCGGCGTAGATCGAATAGCTTTTGAACAAGCCGGTCGGGAAGACCAGATTGTTGAAGATATGCAAAATGGCAACGGTGATGATCGTGGCAATATAAAACCAAATCGCCACGTAGATGTGCCTTTCACGACGAACAACGAGTGTCATGAAGAAGTTCACCCCGAAGAAGCCAGCCCAAACCAACGCAATCAGCAAGTCGATCGGCCATTCAAGTTCGGCGTACTCACGACTCTGCGTGATCCCCAGCGGAAGCGTCACCGCCGCCAGGACGATGATCAACTGCCAGCCCCAGAAGTGAAGCTGGCTGAGCGTGTCGGACCACATGCGGGTCTTCAACAGTCGCTGCGTCGAGTAATAGATTGCCGCGAAGATCGAGTTCCCGGCGAAGGCGAAAATCGCTGCATTGGTATGCAGCGGACGAAGACGCCCAAACGTCAGGAACTCGAGGTTCAGCGACAAGGCCGGGACCACCAGCTGAAGGGCGATGTAGATCCCAGCCAGGAAGGCGACCATACCCCAGACGACGGTCGCCGTCATGAATTGCCGGGTAATCTTGTCGTCGTACGAGAACGACTCGAGATGCCCCGACCTGACTTGTGAACTTCCTGTAACGTTATCCTGCGCTGCACTCATGGCAATCATCACTCGCTCGCGTCTAATCTTTCCCGACTAATCAAGGGATTCACCTGTGCTGGTCCCGTTTGGCAACCCTTGTGCCAGAACCCTGCGACAGAATGTCCCAAGTCGTCAGGAAGCGTTGTGCAAGCAACGATCTCGCATAGAGTTCCGACGAAGACCTGGGCCAATCCCGCGGAAAACGCGGGTTTGCATCCTGGACGTCGGCAGAAAGACCAGAGGCAGCTGCGGCAAGCCGAAAGGAGTTTGAGGGCGAATTTTTCGGCGAGTCACTGGCATCTCGGACTGAGCTTGCCAGTGTGCGGCAAAGAACGTGCGGGATCGCACGGCGGTGTGCGGATCCGCACGGCTATTTTGACTCGATTCCGTACTTCTCGAGAAGTCGATACAGAGCTCTTCGACTAACGCCCAGGGCCTGAGCCGCCTTGGTTTTGTTACGCTGATTCGCGTCGTAGATCTGCTCGATATGCTGCCGAGTCAGTTGCCCAAGATCGGCGGTGGTGGCTTCATCTTCAGGCTCGATCGTGGCGACTTCTTCGGGGAAGTTTTTCAGTTCGAGCAGGTTATCATCCGCCAAGATCTTGGCCCGCTCGACCGCATTTCGAAGCTGTCGAATATTGCCTGGCCAATCGTAGCGACGCAGGGCTTCTACCAGCCCTGATTCCAGCTGCCAGCTGTTGCCGGCGAACTTGGTCAGCAGCAATGCCAGGTCTCCTTCTCGCTCGCGAAGAGGCGGTAGCGAGATCGTGATCACGTTCAAGCGGTAGTATAAATCCTCGCGAAATTCGCCAGCTTTCGACGCCGCGGCCAGGTCGCGATTGGTTGCCGCGATCAAGCGCACGTTTGCCCGGCGTTCCTGGATCGAACCGACGCGGCGAAACGAACCATCTTCGAGCACGCGTAGCAACTTCGCTTGAAGTGGCAGCGCGAGCTCTCCGATTTCATCGACGAAGAGCGTCCCGCCATCGGCCACTTCAAACAATCCTGGCTTGGCGGAAGTCGCCCCGGTAAAAGCACCTTTTTCGTGCCCAAACAGTTCACTTTCCAACAACTGTTCCGGCAACGCGGCGCAGTTGATCGTGATCAGCGGAAAGTCCGCCAACGGGCTCACGCGGTGAATCGCTTGGGCGACCAGTTCCTTGCCAGTGCCGCTTTCGCCCTGGATAAGAACCGCTTTGTCGGTCGGTCCGACCCGTTCGATCAAGCGGAACACCGACTGCATCGGGGCCGACTTTCCGATCATTTCCGAGCCGGAAGGAAGCTGCTGCTGAATGAGCTCTTTCAGTTGCTGGTTTTGCTTTCGCAGCGTCTGCGTTTCGGCCGCTCGCAGGATGACCGCCTCTAACTCCTTCAGCCGTACTGGCTTGGTCAGATAGTCGGTCGTGCCGAGTTTCATTGCTTCGACGGCGGTCTCGATTGATCCTTCGCCGGTAAGCATGATGATCTCGCAATCGGCGTCTGTTTCACGAAACCGGCGGACCAGTTCCAGCCCTGAAAGATCGGGCAGATGCATGTCGAAGACCGCGACATGAAACGCATGCTGCTGCATCAACGCCAACGCATCGGCTGCGGTGTTGGCGGTTTGCACTCGGAAGTTCTGTCGCAAAAAGTAGGTCTGAAGATCTTCGGTCAGGTACTCGTCGTCGTCGACAATGAGCAAATCAATCTGTTTCTGAGACGCCGTCATAGGTTGCAAATTCTTACGAGTTATCAGCCTTGTCCTCGCACGAGGAGCGTTCGGTCGTGGTCTCTTCAAACGATTGCAACGTCGACTGTAACTTCGCTCGGTTGATCGGTTTATTGAGATAGCGAACCGGTGGAATGGCTTCGGCTTTGACGATCCACTCCGGGCATTGGTAAGCCGAAATGAGAATAGCAGGAACCGGCTGCTCTAGCCAGATTTGCCGCAGCGCATCTTCCCCGCTCAGCTCAGGCATCATCAAGTCGGTGATTACCATGTCTGGCACGTTACGACGGCACGATTCAACGAGAGCTTTTCCATCTCCCGCGACCGCGACTACTTCATGCCCCAAATGCGAGAGGATCTTCACGAAGTAATCCCGCATATCAGGTTCGTCGTCGGCAACCACGATTTTCATCGAACAACCTCAACGGCAAGCATTAGTCCTGCCCCAGAAACATCATGACAAACTTCGCCCCACAGCCTGGCTGGCTGATCGGCTGGATCTGCCCCTTATGGGCCTCGACGATTCGCGATGCAATCGCCATGCCCAAGCCGGATCCTTTCGTTTTTGTTGTAAAAAAAGGATCGAGCATCCGCTTGGCGATATTCTCGTCGAATCCAGGGCCATTGTCTTGATAGGTTACCCGAACCTGCCCATCTTCGCTCTTCTCGAACAAAAGAGTCACTACCAGGGGGTCTGGTGTCGCCGCGAGCGAGTTTTCCAGCAGATTCCGAAAAACCTGGACCAGCCGGAACTCGTCGGCCTGGAAAGGAACTTCAGCCATCCCATCGATTTGAATTGTCGTCTCGCGACAGCGGCGCTGCGGTTCGGTCTGCTCCCAGGCCCTCCGGCAGAGAACCGCCAGGTCGGAAGGTTTCGTTTCCAAAACGATCGGGGCGGCATAGTTCCGGACTTCATCGAACAGCAGTTGCAGGTCGTCTTGGGCCTGCTGCAGGCGTCCGATGAGCTTCATTTCCTGCGATTCCGGTTGGAATTCAAGTTCGAGCATTTCGGTGCAGGCCTGAATTCGCTGCAAGGCGTTCCGGCTTTCATGGGCTAAACCAGTGATCATCTGCCCGATCGCCGCCAGGCGTTCTGCTTGAAGTTGTTGCCGCCGTTGCTCCTCCATCTCGGTGATGTCGTGCAACAGCCAGATCTCGTCGATCGCGGACCGAAACTTCAATTGCGAGATAATGCGTTCCTCGCCATCGGGTCGGCGAATCCGGACTTCGGACTGCACGATCTTCCCTTCGGGTGATTTGGCGGCTGACTCCTCGACTCGCTCCTGTTCCTCGACGATGGTCAGTTGTTCCCAATCGGCCAAGGTCGCCAACTCGGCTCGGGCATGCCCGGTCATCGATTCGACGGCCTGGTTGACCTGAAGTTGCCCCCCGGCAACATAGACCGCCCCGGCTGGCAGACGCTCGATCAAGCGTCGAAGCTGATGCTCGCTTTGCTGACGTTGACTTTCGATCCCTTTCCGATGAACCGCGTTGGCAATTACATTGGCCATCGAAACGAGGAAGTCACAGTCCGAGGCCTGGAATTGCCGTCGGTTATGAAAGTGAACGCCGATCACGCCGTAGATCTGGCCTTCATTGCGGACGGCGACCTGCAGGCTGCTGACAACACGTTGCTCGCGAAGCAGTGGCGGGAAGTCGAGATCCGTTCGCAAGTCGTGATCGATGATCCCAATACATTCTTTATAGGAACAGACAAACTCGTAGTACGATTCAGGCTTCCGCAATCCGATCACGTCGTCGATCGCCGCGCCCGTCCAGCCAGCCGCCGACCGCAATCGAAACGAACTGTCGGCCGGGTGAAACTCCAGATATTCGGCACAATCTCCTTGAAGCGTTTCCATCAGGTGGGCAACGGCCTGGTCGTAAAGAACGTCGAGCGACTCCCCCGCCAGGGCATCGCGGCTTAACAGGGCAAGATGCTTCTGCTGCTTCAGCCGGGCATGGTCGACCGGGATCTGCCGGAATTGATATTCGGTTTGATAGGCATCCGACATGATCGCCAGGTCGAGGTCCAAACGACGATTGAGCGATTGATGTAACGCAATCCGCTCTTCGAAGGGGAGATCGTCTTGCCGGCAAAGGACACCGTTCAATGTGCCCCGGATCCGTGAGAACGCCGCGTTGACGTAAACCTGGTCGAGACCGATCTCGACATGCTGCTGGCCAATTTTTGATCGCCGATCGACATAGCTGCCGTCATGCTTCGCCAGCAGGGTATCGACCAACCATAACCGGAGGCTGGCCTGAAGTCGCTTGATCTGTTTTTCACCACCGGTAATCACCCGCGAGGCAGCGCGATGCTTTCGGATCTCGTCGTAGAAATCTTGAACGATTGGTTCAAAATAAGGTTCAAGACGGCGCAGCAGTTCTTCGGAACAAGCATCGTCCGCATCGGACCATGCAATGTATCGCTTGAGATCTTCGAATCGTCCATGAAAGTCAGAAGGAACACTCATTCAGGCTTTGCTTCCCTCGAGGCGGTCGTCATTCGGTTCCCTTCTTCCCCATGGCGTCCGGGTGCCAGATCGTTCTCAAAAAGTTGTCGTTTCGGTCGACTCGCAATGCTTCGATCTTCGTGGTTAGTCATCGAAGCCTTGGCGATCCCAGTCGGCAACTTTCCCCCACGTAACCAAGTGTGCAGTGGGGCAGCCTTCCACAATAGGCGTTCCAGTTCGTTTCGCCTAGCAACCTTGGCAATCCGATCGTACCGGCGCCATAGCTCATAACTGGGAAAAGATTTTCAAAATCTTGTACGAACGCTTCAAAGATTGTGCAATGCTTGCGAAGATCACACCTGATACTTTCGAGATCGTTGGAAAAGTGTCGGAATCCGGGCCAAACAGATTACCCTCTGTAGGCGAAATAGTTTCGCCAGCCCTGCCCAACGGTTCTCTCTCGGATAGCAGCATTCCTCGATTGACTATTTGTGCCCCGTATTGATGAACGGCGGCGGATTCGTTTACGGAAAACCGAACCATGTCGGACGATTGCCCAGTTGCTCCTATTCCCCCCTTCCCGGACGGATATCGTGCGGCCGGCATCTTGATGCATATCACCTCGCTTGCCAGTCCGCATGGCATCGGCGACTTCGGCCCCAGCGCGATCCAGTGGATCGATCTGCTGCACGACGCCGGCCAAAGCTGGTGGCAGGTCCTCCCCCTCGGTCCCACAGGGGACGGCAATTCGCCTTACTTGCCGCTGTCTTCGTTCGCCATGAACGAAGTGCTGGTCAGTCCAGAGTGGCTTCTGGAAGACGGCCTGATCTCGGCCGACGACTGCCAGACCTCGTGGCCAGACGCCAAGGTCGATTTCGACAACGTCAATCCTTATAAATACCGCCTGCTGGAAACGGCCTGGGATCGTTACCGTGCTGCACCTTCGGCAGAACTGTCCGAAGAGTTCGAGGCCTTTAAACTGGCCGAAGGGCACTGGCTCGACGACTACACCTTGTTCCGGGCCCTCAAGAATCAATTCCAAGGCGACTACTACATGCAGTGGCCGGCCGAGCTTGCCGAACGAAAGCCGGAAGCCCTGCTGAAGGCCCGCACCGAACTAGCCGAGCAGTGCGAGAAGTTCGCCTTCTTTCAATATTTGCTGCATCGCTACGGGATGCGAGTTCGTAATCATGCTCAGGCCAAAGGGGTTCGATTGATCGGTGATGTGCCGATCTACGTTTCGGCCGACTCGAGCGATGTCTGGGCGAATCCGGAACTATTTTCCCTGGACGAGCACAAGCGGCCGAAGTTTGTCGCCGGCGTGCCACCAGATTACTTCAGTGCTGTCGGGCAGCTTTGGGGCAACCCGGTCTACAACTGGGAAGCCCACCGTCAGACCGGTTATCGCTGGTTCATCCAACGCTTCCGTTCGCTGCTGACCTATGCCGATGCCATTCGCCTGGATCACTTCCGCGGGTTCGCTGCCGCGTGGCATGTGGCAGCCGATGCGAAGACCGCGGAAGTGGGTTACTGGGCACCGGGGCCTGGTGCGGAATTGTTTGAGGCCATCAAAGCAGCACTCGGCAACTTGCCGTTCATTGTCGAAGACCTCGGCACGATCACTGAAGATGTCTGGGAACTGCGTGATCAGTTCGACATGCCAGGCACCCGTGTCGTGCAGTTTGCCTTCGATGGCGACCCCGACAATCTTTACCTGCCGAAGAACTACGTTGCCAACACGACCGTTTACACCGGCACTCACGACAACGCGACCAGTCGTCAGTGGTACGAAGAATTGCCGGAAGAATCACGCGAGACCGTTTGGCAAAGTTTGAATATGCCGGTCGTCCCCGAGGACGAGGTTGCCTGGGCGTTACTGCAAGCAGCCTGGCAGTCGATTGCCGCCCTGGCGATCGCTCCGCTGCAAGACGTTTTGAACCTGGGAAGCGATTCACGCATGAACGTTCCTGGCGAATCGGATGGGAATTGGGACTGGCGCTGTCCATCCGACTTGCTCAGTAGTCCTTATTTTTCCACCTTGGCGCAAATCACCAAGGATACCGGTCGCTGGCCTGAATAAAGCGTGGTTCAGTTGTGGCACTTGATCAAGATCTTGAAAAACGTCAAAGATCAGGCGGCGCACTTCTTCATACGCTCTCCGCAAACTCCTACGATTGGTAGTTACGAGTCATCCTCGACGATCGGTGGAAATTTACACCCGGGCGTCAGGGGGCTGGCTCGTGGCCCACGCAATGGGACAATACAAGTGGTCACGGTATCCAGGATATTGCCTTGGCCCACGCGGCTACCGATTGCCTTCGCTCCGTTCCAGGTCGGCTCGCGAGCCCGTCACGACAGCAATGCTTAATCGATAAGGAATTCATGATGGCAGCAACCAAGACACCCCTGACGGAAATGAAAGCCTGGAAGGGCCTTACCGATCATTACCAGGCCATTCGCGACGTCCACATGCGGACGTTGTTTGCCAAAGATCCGGAACGTGGCGAGCGTATGACGGCCGAAGGTGCTGACCTGTTCCTCGATTACTCGAAGAACCGCGTCAACGAGGAGACGCTCAAGCTGCTGCTGGAACTCGCCGAAGAATCGGGCCTTCGCGAACGAATCGACGCAATGTTCCGCGGTGACAAGATCAACATCACCGAAGACCGCGCTGTGCTGCATGTCGCTTTACGTGCTCCGAAAGGAGCAACGATCGAAGTCGACGGCGAGAACGTCGTGCCAGACGTTCACCAGGTGCTCGAAGCAATGTCGGCGTTTTCCAATCGCATTCGCAGCGGTGAGTGGAAAGGTCACACCGGCAAGCCGATCAAGAACGTTGTGAACATCGGCATCGGCGGCTCAGACCTCGGCCCTGTGATGGCGTACGAAGCACTGAAGCACTTCAGCGACCGCTCGCTGACGTTCCGCTTTGTCTCGAATGTCGACGGAACCGACTTTGCCGAAGCGGTTCAAGACCTCGACGCGGCTGAAACGCTGTTCATCGTTGCGTCGAAGACGTTCACCACGCTCGAAACGATGACCAACGCGAACACCGCTCGCGACTGGCTGCTTTCCGCGTTGGGTGGCGACAAAGACTCGGTTGCCAAGCACTTCGTCGCGGTTTCGACCAATGCCGAAAAGGTGTCTGAATTCGGGATCGACACCGCCAACATGTTTGGTTTCTGGGACTGGGTGGGTGGCCGCTATTCGATGGACTCGGCCATCGGCCTATCGACGATGCTCGCCGTGGGCCCCGAGAACTTTATGGCGATGCTCGACGGTTTCCATCAAATGGACGAGCACTTCCGGACCGCTCCGTTTGAGAAGAACCTGCCCGTCCTGATGGCGCTGCTGTCGATGTGGTACAGCAACTTCTTCGGTGCCGAGACGATCGCCGTCCTGCCATACGAACAGTACCTGAAACGCTTCCCTGCCTACCTCCAGCAGTTGACGATGGAGAGCAACGGCAAGTACATCACGCTGGCTGGCCAACGCGTCGACTACTCGACCGGCACGATTTACTTCGGCGAACCTGGCACCAACGGTCAGCACTCGTTCTATCAATTGATTCACCAGGGAACGCGATTGATTCCTTGCGATTTCATCGCCTTCGGCAAGTCGCTCAATCCGCTGGGACGTCACCAGGACATGCTGATCGCCAACGTCTTCGCCCAGTCCGAAGCCCTCGCCTTCGGCAAGACGGAAGAACAAGTCAAAGCGGAAGGAACGGCCGACTGGCTCGTTCCGCATCGTGTGTTTGAAGGCAATCGTCCGTCAAACACGATCTTCGCCAAGCAGCTTTCCCCGTCGGTTCTCGGCCAGTTGATCGCTTTGTACGAACATTGCGTCTTCACCCAGGGAACCATCTGGCAAATCAATTCGTTCGATCAGTGGGGCGTGGAATTGGGTAAGCAACTTGCCCAGCGCATCATTCCAGAATTGGAAAATGCCGAACTTCCTGAGCTCACGCACGATAGTTCCACCAACAATTTGATCCGCCGTTACCGAGCCACCAAGGAGTCGAAATGACCGCGATCGATCCTAGCAGTCCCCAGTTCAAAAAGGTAAAGTCGGCTCCCGGCTTTATCGCCGCGCTTGATCAAAGTGGCGGCAGCACGCCCAAGGCGCTTCGTTCGTACGGCATCTCGGATGACGAATGGTCTGGCGACGAAGAGATGTTCGCGATGGTCCACAAGATGCGATCGCGTGTCATCACCAGCCCAGCGTTCACCGGCGAACGCATCCTGGCGGCGATCCTGTTCGAAAACACCATGGATCGCGAGATCGAAGGGAAGCCGACGGCCGATTACCTGTGGGACGTGAAGAATGTCGTTCCGATCTTGAAAGTCGACAAAGGTCTGGCCCCGGAAGCCAACGGCGTCCAACTGATGAACTCGATGCCAGGGCTTGAACAGCTGTTGGTGAAAGCCAAAGGCAAAAACATCTTCGGCACCAAGATGCGATCGGTGATCAAACAAGCCGACAAGTCAGGAATCGAAGCGGTGGTTGCCCAGCAGTTCGACGAAGCCAAGAAGATCATCGCAGCCGGCCTCGTGCCAATTATCGAGCCGGAAGTCGATATCCATTGCCCCGACAAGGGTGATGCCGAGGCTTACCTGAAGGCCGCCCTGGCCAGCAAGCTGGATGAATTGCCTTCCGACGACTATGTGATGCTGAAGCTGACCCTTCCCAGCGAAGACAACTTCTATGCCGAGTTCGTCGAGCATCCCCAGGTTGTTCGCGTTGTTGCCCTTTCCGGCGGTTACTCGCGGGAAGAAGGGAACGAGATCCTCGCTCGCAATCATAACGTGATCGCCAGCTTCTCGCGTGCCTTGCTGGAAGGCCTATCCGCCAAGCAAACCGACGAAGAATTCAACACGATGCTCGATAACACGATCCAGAGCATCTACGACGCTTCGATTACCTAAACGGTTATCGACAATCTATTTAGGCACCTCGTCCCAAGGGGGACAGGTGCCTTTTTCCGTTCGAATGGCAACTTCTGGGTTCCCTTTTTGCAAATGAGTTGCAAAAATGACGTTCTCAGCGTCCCCGTGTTGCAAGTGGCGGAAAGCTTGGTATCCTGTTCTCTGTACTGAGATTCAATATCAATTTCTAGCCGCCAGCCGTTTACGCCAGCATCCAGGCCACTCGCGAGCTCTCATCGTTGTATCGATGAGCGTTTGCAGAACTTGCTTCAGGGGGATGCTGTGATCTCTTGTAAACCTGCTTATTTCTGCGATCACACCATAAAGGCGACTGCTTTCATGTCTGCGTCGATCCGGGCCTTTGCCCCAATTTTCGTTGGCTTCCTCCTTGCCTCTTCCCCTTGGGCTCTTTCGGCGGAAGAACACACCAGTGCTGCCTGGCCGTCGTTTCAAAATGGGGGGCAATGCTTGATCCCAGGCGATTCCCTTCCGCAGAAGTGGTCGGCTACCGAAAACATTGCCTGGAAGGCTGAAATCGAAGGTTACGGTCAATCGACGCCGATCGTCACCGGCGATCAGATCATCGTGACTTCGACCAGTGGCCCCAACAAAGAGAACTATCATCTCGCCGCGTTCCAGCTAGGAACTGGCGAAAAGCTGTGGCAGAAGGATTTTAAGAATCCGAGCCCGATCGAAAACACTTCGTACGTCAGTCGTGCCGCCCCTTCCCCGATCGCGGATGGTAGCGGCTACATCGTCTATTACGAAGGAGGCATCGTCGTCGCCGTCGAACAAGACGGCAAGATCCGCTGGGAACGCAACCTGGTCGAAGAGTACGGTCCGATCAGCTCGCGTCACGGCCTTTCTTCGTCGCTGGAACAAACGGACGACCATGTTTACGTGTGGGTCGAACGTTCCGAAGAGCCTTACCTGGCTGCGCTGAATAAGAAGGATGGAACCACCGCCTGGAAGGTTCCAGGCCTCGGCTCAACGGCCTGGAGCTCGCCACGTTTGATCCCAGTCGGTGACCAATTGCAGCTGGTGTGCAGCTCGAGCGGCAAGATCGCTGGCTTCGATCCCAAGACGGGCGATCGTCGTTGGGACTTCGATCAAATTGCCAATAACACGACCTGCACGCCGATGCCGCTGGGTGACGGCAAGTTCCTGATTGGCGCCTCGGATGGTCGCGGTGAAGCAGCCGCCACGACCGATGGCACCTCGAACGGTGTTATTCAAATCAGCAAACAGGACGACGGTTCGTATACCGCCGACTTCGCCTGGCAGGCCGCCAAGGCAAAGTCGAGCTTTGGCAGCCCGATCGCCGCGGACGGCAAGGCCTGGTTCGTCAACCGCAGTGGTGTGCTGTTTGGTGTCGATCTGGCAACCGGCGAGCAAACTTCGTCGGCACGTCTCGCCACCGGTGGCATGTGGGCGACGCCGATTCAGCAAGGCAATGTGCTCTATATCTTTGGCTCGAAAGGAACGACCGAGTTGATCGACGCGACCAGCGGCAAATCGATCGGCGAGAACGCTCTGTGGGTCAACGAAGAAGAACCGGAACCAGCCGAAGGTGGACGCCGTGGCGAAGGTGGTGCTTCGTCAGGCGAGATCGTCTACGCAGCCGTTCCGGTTGGCTCGTGCCTGTTGATCCGCACCGGCAACACGCTGTATGCGATTCAAGAAGACACCACGAAATAGAACTCCCCCCACTCCCTCAGGATTGAAATCCGGAAGGAACTTGATCGATGAAAACGCTTACCGCTTCCTTGTTGGCGATCGCCCTGCTGGCTTCGGCCACGCCGGCTTATGCTCACTTCCCTTGGTTAACAATCCAGAAGGATGGCAAGGTTGCCTATTTCTTCGGAGAGAACCCGGCCGATTGCACCTACAAGCTGCCTGGCCCCATCGCCAAGTCGGAAGTGAGTGCGGTCTCCGAAAGCGGTAAGCTGACAGCCGTGGAACTGGAAGCGATCGAGTCCGACGACTTCGTCGGTCGCAAATCCGCCAAGCCATTGGCCAAAGACGCGTTACTTCAGTCGCAAGCGACCTTTGGCATCTATCATGGCTCGCGTTTGGACTACTACACGCAGCATGTCGGCGGCAAGCTGCCTGCCTCGCGGGAAGCGGCTCAGAAGGTTTCCGCAACGATCGATCTCAAGGCGGAATTGGTCAAAACGGAGGAAGGTGTCGACGCTTACATCCTGTGGCAAGGCAAGCCATTGGCAGACGCAGATGTCCATCTTTACTGCGAAGAAGGGCATGAAGAAGCGACTGCCACGACCGATCAAGAGGGCAAATTTTCCTTCACTGATGCTCAAATTGAAGAAGGCGTGAACGGAATCATGGTGGGGCACACCCTCCAGGAAGCCGGCACGCTGAACGACAAAAAGTACGACTCGAATTCGCACTATTTGACCGTCACCTTCCAGAGCCCAGCCGAAGGCAACTAGCCCTCCGACAAATATGCTCTGACCTGATCAACGGATTTCATTTCTCCCCCCAACTCACTTCGTGAATCGAATACCATGCGAACCACCTTTCGTTATCTTGCCGCCGCGTTGCTGTTGACGTCGGCAAGCTTCGTTCAAGCCGAAGAACAAAGCACGGTTACGACCAGCAAGACCTCCGAACCGACCGCAGCCGATCTGCGGCAAGCGGCTCACGACTCGCGCGAAGTCTGGCACAACTTCCCTGGGTTCACCGCCGGGATCGTGATCTCGGAAGATTCGCAGCGGTACGAAGGGACGATCCGCGTCGGAGCCGACTTCGAGTACGACATTGAAATCGACGACGAAGCTCTCAAGCCATGGCTGAAGTCGAAGCTCCGTTCGGTGATTTCGCATCGTCGTCCTGATCCTTCGCCCGAGCATTACGACGTTTCGTTCCGCGAAGAAGGAACCGATCACGCTGGTGGTCGCCTGGTTGCCGAGAACGACGGTTCCGGCATCTTTCGCATTCAAGATGGTCAGATCAAGGAAGTGATTCGCCGTAACGAATCCTCGTGGTTCGAGATCACCACGCTTGAAAACCTCACCACGCCAGCCGGGAAGGTATTGCCTCGCTCGACGTCAGTGACCTTCCGCAATCCAGACACCGGCAACATCGAATCGAACCTCAGCAACTACTTCGGCTGGACCCAGGTCGGCGAGTTCTTTCTGCCCGACTACTGCTACACCGTGAAGGTAGGTGCCGACGGCGAACGCTCGACGCGAAAGCTTGAGTTCAAATCGCACCAGTTGCATCTGGGCGACGCAAAAACAGTCAAGTTGCACAAGCCTCTGCCGGAACCGCTGACCAGCTTCGGTGCGGCGATCATGGGAGATTACCTCTACGTCTTTAGTGGTCACGATGGTGACGCCCACGGCTTTGGCCGCGACGTTCTGGCCGATCACTTCCGTCGGATTAAGTTCGCCGATCCTGCCGCCGAGTGGGAAGAACTGGCCAAGCAAGAGCCAGCCCAAAGCACCGCCCTGGTAACCGATGGTCAATACATCTATCGCATCGGTGGTCTGACCTTCTTAAACCGTGGCGACGAAGAAACCAACTTCAAATCGACCACCCACTTCTCGCGTTACGATGCCGAGAAGAACGAATGGACGCAGCTTGCTGAACTGCCTGACTCGCGTTCGTCGCTCGATGCCGCCGTCCTCGGTCGCCACATCTACGTGGCCGGCGGATGGAACCTCCAGGGAGCTTCGTCGAACGACGCCCCTTGGCACGAAGATATGCTTCGCTTCGACCTCGACAATCCTGAAAAGGGTTGGGAATCGCTGCCAGGTCCTGGTTACAAGACCCGTGCGATTTCGTTGGCGGCCCACGACGGCAAGATTTATTTGTTCGGTGGTATCCAGCCAGGCGGGATCTCGCGAAAGGTTTCCGTTTACGATCCTGAATCGGAAAGCTGGGCCGCTGCCCCAGACCTGAAAGCGGACAGCAGCACGTCTGGCTTCGCGACCAGTTCGTTCGCGACGGGCGGCAAGCTGTACGTGACCGGCGGCTCTGGCATCTTGTATCGCCTGAGTGACGACGGCAACGACTGGGAAGTCGAAACTCGTCTGCTTTACCCTCGTATGTTCCTGCGTTTGCTGCCGGTGAACGACCAGCAACTGCTGGCCGTGGGTGGCACCTCGATGCTGGGAGGCCGGATGGCCGTGGTCGAATCGATTGACGTGCAAACCGAAAAGGCTTCGCCCAACATGGTGAAGTGGTCGCTGCCATTCGATGGCCGTGCCAAGCAGAGTCAGACGCTGGTGCTTAATGGAACCAAGCTGTTCGCCTTCGGCGGCAACGCCAGTCGCTCGCCTCACGACTTCAGCAAAGAAGCCTTCGTGAATGAAGCGTTCGCGTTTGATATTTCGGACCAGTCGGTCGAACGCCTGCCCGATGTCCCGGCCGCTTCGCAAAGTGGAAGTGCCGTCTCGCACGCGTTGACCAGCAAGCACGAAGAGATCTTGCTGCTGGGTGGCCTTGGCATGCCCGACGATCAGTTCGGTTCGCTGTCGAAGGTCTATTCCTTTGATCCGAAGTCGAAACAGTGGACGACACAGTCCCCTACCCTGCCGACGCCTCGTGGCATGTTCAACGCCGTCAGCTACGACGACGCGGTCTGGTGCTTCGGTGGAAGTGCGGCCGGGAAGGGTGGCAACTTGAATCCCAACATCCTGCATTGGTGGGGCGATGAAAGCTCGATCGCGGCGCTGCCCGATGTCGCCCTGCCTCACCCGCGTCGCTCGTTCGGTGGTGCTCGCATCGGTGACGAGTACTTCCTGGTCGGTGGTCTGGGGGAAGGAACCGGAATTGAAAACAACGTCGATGTCTTCAACTTCAAAGATCGCACCTGGCGAACCGCAGCCTCGCCGGTCACCTCGCGCGTGTTCCCAAGCCTCGTGAGCGATGGCAAGCGTTTGTACTTGTTCGGCGGATTCGCCAACAACGATGGGCACTTCGCTCCGGCAACCGCGCTGGAAGTGTACGACCCAGCCGCCGATCGCTGGACGGTGCTGGCCAGCGAACTGCCGGGCGTGGATGCCTCGATGGCGATGTTCAACTTTGGTGGACGTCTGTTGTTCTACGGCATTGATAAGGAAGCCGACGGTCAAGCCAACTTCGTTCTATACGATCCGAACCCAACCGAAGCTCCGAAAGAAGTGGCCGCTGCCAACTTCTCAGGCCGCCGTGGTCGCGGGTCGGAAGCGACTTCCAACGCCAAAGCCATGCTTCGCAAAGACACCAACAAGGATGGCAAGCTTTCCCCCGAAGAGTTGGGCGATCGCTTGAAGTCGTTGGTGGAATCGGCTGATACCGACGGTGACGGCCTCCTTTCCCACGAGGAATTGGTGAAAGCCTTGGAAAAGCAAGCCGCCGAAGCTAAAACGGCGGAAGAGACGAAAAGCAATGAAAACGAAACCTAAGTACTGGTTTTGGGTTCAATAGCTTTAGCCCCTGCTTCCCGACGTTCAAACAACCTGACGCTGGATCCGTGATGCTGAAAACTTGCTGCTCTGCCTTCTTTTGCTTGACGCTCGTCTGCGTGGCGACGCGTTCCCAGGCCGAAAACTTCCAGTTTCTCCACGAAAACGTGCTCGGCACCTCGCTGCAACTGGTGATTGATAGCCAGGACGAAGCGACCGCCAAGAGCGTGGAAAAGCGAGCCCTGGAAGAGATCGACCGGCTCAATGCGATCCTCAGTCGTTATTACCGCCAAAGCGAATTGATGCAGTGGCAAGCAGGCTCAACCACGGAAGTTTCCAGTGAACTGTGGCAGGTCTTGTCGCAAGCGGAACAATGGCGTCGAACGACCAACGGTGCGTTCGACGTTCGTTCGCAAGCGATCTCGGAGCTCTGGGAAAAAGCCGACGCCACGGCCAAGGCTCCCTCGGATGGGCAACGTCAACAGTTGGTTCGTCAATTGTCCGCGGCCCCTTATCAACTGGCGCAGCCAAACCATGCCACCACCAACGGATTGCTTCCGTTGAGCTTGGATGGTCTGGCGAAGGGTTATGTGCTGGACGCCGTTTGCCAGGTCGTTCAGCAGGAATTCCCTGAGGTCCAAGACTTCGTCGTCAACATTGGTGGCGATCTCCGCAAACTGGGGGAAGCTCCTCTCGAGCTTTCGATTGAAAACCCACGCAACGCTGCGGAAGGGGCCAAACCGCTGCAACACTTCATCGCAACACAACCTTTGGCGATGGCCACCAGCGGAAACTATCGCCGCTTCGTGAATGCCGGCGGTCGCCAGGTTTCGCACATCTTCGATCCCCGTACCGGGCTTCCGGCGGAAAGCATTCTGTCGGCCACGGTCATTTGCCAGAACGCCATGGACGCCGATGCCTTGGCAACCGCGATCAGCGTACTGGGAGCCGAAGAAGGCCTGGCATTGATCGAAAACCTTTCGCACACCGAGTGCTGCATCGTCACCGCCAACGGCAACGTGGTGACCTCGAGCGGCTGGCCATTGGGGCACCTCACTACTTCGCCCCTGGCCATGGTACTGAAGGTGGAAGAAGAGACGAAGCAAGGTTTGTTCGTCGATTTCAGCATCGATCGCCCCGAAGGTGGTCGCCGTTATCGTCGACCTTACGTCGCCATGTGGCTGGAAGATGAAGATGGCTACCCAGTCAAAACAGGCATTCTCTGGCTGCAGACCGAACAACCAGGTCCCCGCTGGCACCGCGACTTGACCCGCTGGTTCCGCAGCGATCGAATTCGCAAAACGGTCGAAAACACCGACCTGGTCAACACCATCTCTGGGGCAACGCGTGGCCCAGGCAAGTACGACGCTCACTTCGATGGCACCGACAACCTTGGCAAACCGCTCAAGCCAGGCCAATACACCTTGTGCCTGGAAGTGGCTCGCGAACATGGTACTTACCAGTTGATTCGCGAATCGATCGAGTGGGGCAACACGCCGATTGCCGAGAAGAAGCTGGAAGGCAACGTCGAAGTCGGTTCGATGTCGTATCGCTTCGTCCCGACCACTTCGGAAGCAGGCAAGTAGCTCCGCATGAGGTCTGACGAAAAGAAGCCTCGCGGGCGTAATTGGTACGCGACGAGTGCCAAGTGGACGCGGTGGCTGCATACGTACTTGTCGATGATCAGCTTTGCCACGTTGCTCTTCTTTGCCGTGACAGGGCTCACGTTGAACCATCCAACCTGGCTCGGGGCCGATCAAACGGTCATTCGTGACGAGGAAGGTGCGTTCCCCACTGAAGAGATGACCGGCGAACTCGATAAGCTGGCCATCGCCGAAGAGCTTCGCGAACGCCATAAGCTAAAAGGGAAAGTCGCCGAATTCGAGGTCTCGGACTTCGACTGCATGGTGACCTACAAGAGCCCAGGCTACGTGGCCGATGTCTTTATCGATCGCGAGTCTGGCAAGTACACCGTCAGCGAAACGACCAGCGGCGTGATCGCCGTGCTGAACGATCTCCACAAAGGACGTGACTCCGGCGCGAAGTGGTCGTGGGTAATCGACATCTCGGCAATTTTGCTGGTGCTGGTTTCTGTCACCGGATTGGTGCTGCTGCTGTTCCTCAAACGGCAGCGAATGCCTGGGCTGGTCGTGACCGTCTTGGGAACCGTGCTGCTCGTGTTGGCCTGGCTCTGGGGCGTGCCGTAACGTTTCGCTGGCTAACCATTCCAAGCCTTGCTCGACGTTCTTGATGCGATGCCGCGATGCTCCCCCCTTACAGTCTATTTGGGGGCAGGTTTCCGCCGACTTGTTTTTGCCGAAAAATCAGTTTGCAACCATGGATCGGTCCAACTTAGAATCGATGGTGGCAAATTAAGTAAGGTCTTGGGAGAACCCAGGTTTCGCACTTCGGGATGATCGATTCCGTGCCGGCGGTACGCTACGGGGCAGCACTGATCCGTGAAAATATATTGACGCCCGATGGTGGATTTTTGGCAACATTTCTTCGCAACGATCGATAACCCTTTACGGATTCGTCGAATCAGCGGAATTTCGGGGGAAGCGACTGGGCAAGAGCCTGCTCCGAATGCAATTCTGCCGTGCCCCATGCCGATGAGCCGCTGCCTGGGCCTTAGAGGTTCGGTGCCACCTACCGTGTACTTCCCAGCGGAGGCGAGACATTGATTCGAATTGAAATTAAGAAAGGCCCAATGGAGGGCCGCGTCTTCGAATTCGAAGGGCACGACATTTTCTTGTTCGGGCGCGACGAGCAGCATTGCCATGCCTCGATCCAGCAAGACCCGTTCGTCTCACGGCATCATTTTCTGTTGGAAGTGAATCCGCCCCTCTCGCGGCTGCGCGATCTTGGTAGCCGAAATGGTACCTTCGTCAACGGCAAGAAACATGGTGGCAGAGCAACCTTTGCCAACAGCGAGGAAGAAGTCAAAGCAGGAGGTTCAACGATCGACCTCCACAGTGGCGATGTCATCACCGCGGGCAAGACGGTCTTTCAAGTGTTCGTCGCAGAACGTAAGCGGGTGACCGACACCATGGCGTTCGGCCAGTTCCCTCTCGACGATGATCGCGGCCATCACGGCGGCGATATCCGCCGAACGATCACGGAGTTCCCTCCCTCGTCAGCCGTCGGACGCCAAACGATGCACGAGCTTCCTCCCTCGATGCCAGGCCATGCCGGTCGGCAAACGATGGTCGAGATGCCTCTTCCGGATCGCTCGCAGGCGATCGGCCGACAAACGATCGTGGAAATGCCGAACAACGTCCAAAACGACATCGCCCAGGTCGCTGGACGGGCCACCATGGTCGAAGGAAGCATCGGCGGGACTGGGGCGTTTGGTAGCCACGTAGGCCATGTGGGGCCTTCGCAATACATTCCCCCGGAAAGGCAGCCAGGTGAATTTCCCGTGCTCGATGGTTTCGAGTTCCGCCAGTTTCTCGGTGCTGGTGGTCTCGGCGAAGTCTACTTTGCCCGTCGAACGATCGACAACAGCCCTGTCGCGGTCAAGTTCATGCGGTCGCGAATCGCCGTGACGCCCGATGCCCGCGACGAGTTCCTGCGAGAGAAAGAAGTCAGCGGCCGTTTGCGGCACCGGAATATCGTCCAATCGTACGGAGCGGGTTCGATCGGCAACGAGTTCTACTTCGTTACCGAGTACTGTGACGGCGGTCCATTGGCCAAACTGTTTCGCCAGAAGAAATCGACGATTCAGCCGAAGCATTTGGCGGTATCGCTTTACCTGATTCTCGATGGACTCGCCTTTGCCCATGAAAAGGGCCTCGTCCATCGCGACCTGAAACCAGCCAACCTGTTAGCCGCGAAACGAAACGGACGCTGGATTCCGAAGATCTCGGACTTCAGTTTGACGAAAGACTTCGAGAAATCAGGCTTCTCGGGCATGACCACCACCGGAACCTATACCGGAAGCTTCCCGTACATGCCACGCGAACGCCTGACCGATTACAAGTTCGCGAACCCCGCCAGCGATGTCTTCAGCCTAGCCGCCAGTTTCTATCGGATCATCACGGGGCGTTATCCACGCGGTGACGAAAAAGGAGGCGATTCGCTCGCGTTGATTCTAGGCAGCGACGTCCGTCCGATGCGGAAGAAATATCCAGGCTTCCACGCAGGTCTCGGCGAAGTCCTCGATACGGCCCTGCGTACCGAATGTTGCGAGCGTTACCCCAATGCTCGCGAGATGCAAAATGCCTTGCGCGTCGTCATGAAAAAGGAAGGATGGTTATAGACCGGATGGGCTCGAAGAAGGTCTGGATTATTGGTGCACGCGATACGTGCGACATCGTCATCGATCAGCCGACGGTGTCTGGCGAACATTGTCGATTGGAGTTCGACGATGGCCGAGTCTTCATCGAGGACCTGCAGTCGACCAACGGCACCTTCGTCAATGGCGAACGGATCTTCAAAAAGAAGCAGATTCACCCCGATGCCTTGGTCACCCTCGGCAAGAGCGTGACAATGCCGATGCCATCGCAGCTTTCCGGTCCGAAAGAACCACCCAAGAAACCAACTCAACCGGCCTCCCCGGTATCCAGCGAAGACGAGGCCCCTTTCCCCGCGACGATCTTGATCGCCAGCGGAATTGGTGCAACCGTTGTCCTGCTGCTGGTGTTGTTTGTCGTGCTTGCCTTCAGTTCAAGCTCGTCGGACAAAGATGCCCATGCGAGCAGCAACGATCCCATCGCGGAGGAGCCCGAAGACTCGAAGCCAAGCATACCGGCGACTTCTTCTACCAAACCAACCAACACGGTCGCTCAGAAACCGGTCGAACCGCCGCCGGTCACCCATTCGCCTCAGGAAGCAATCTACGTGCTGGCGGTCACCGACGCCTCGAACACGCAGCGTTACCGCATCGGAACGGGGGTCGCGATTGGTCCGACCACGATTCTGACTTCCGCGACAGTTAAAACAATCTCGGATCTGGCCAAAGAACGATTTCCTCGTGTTACCGTATTGGGAGATCGCCCGCTGACGGTTACCCAGTTCGTGCCTCATCCGACCTATCTGACCGCGATGCAGGAAGGGGACGAAGCGGAAGCCAAGTTCCACACATTGTTCTCGAAGGTCGACATGAACGACATCAGTGCCGACCTGCGAAAGACGGTCGAAGACACCTACCGGCACTACATGATCTATGCCGAGAAGCCGCACCACTACGACGTCGCGATCATTCAGGTCCAACAGAAACTTCCCTATTGGCTACCGCTGGCCAAAGATCCGACGCTACCTCCTTTAAGCAAGTTGACCGTAGTTGGCCACGGCTTCGATCGGATGGCACCGTATTATCCACCCGGTAGCTCTCTTCCTTTAAGTGAAGTGACAGCCCGCGTGCAGAAGGCTACCGGCGAAGCAGGCAATCAAGAGAATGCCCGTCTGCTGGTGGCCCGTTTCGATTCGGTCACGCCGCAGAATCACCTGGAAACCAATTGGAATGGATCCGCACTGTTGAATTCGCAGGGAGAGCTTGTCGGTATCTACTCGCGTCTGACTCCCGAAATGACGCTCGGCTCGCCCCCAACCGGCGAGACCTTCGATGCGAGTGTGATTGCCGATCTACAACCATTTATCCGCCAGTTCTCGACGAACTAGAAACGCCCAGTGAGGAATCGAACCATGTCTCATCGTCTCACGCAGTTTTGTTTGACCATCGGGCTGTGCGCTGCTCCGATGGCTGCCGTCGAAGCTCAGGTCGTCGTCGAAGATAACGTACGACCTTACTTCTACTCGCGGTCTCCGCACATGGAAGTTGGCTTACTGTTCGGCCAGGCCGAAATGATCCGGGCCCAAGGGGAAGCGGCCGTTGACTACCAAACGGCACGCACCATCGCCGCCGAGGCCTACGACAAAGAACTCGACAACGCCTTAAAGGCGGTCGAGATCTATTTCGAGCGTCGAGCCCTGCGAGATGCCAAGGTCTTGAAGAACCACCTCGACGAAGCGGACTCGCGGAAGGCCAAGGCCCTGCGTCGCCTGGTCGACCATCCCGATCTGACCGGTGAAGGCCAGGTCAACGGTGCCGCACTGAACACGCTGAAAGAGGCCCTTCGTTCGAGTGTCCTCTCATTCGATTACTTGAACGACGACGTCCAAGTTGCCGACCTGATGGCTCGTTTCCGTTTGACGCCAGACGACCTGGCAAAGATCAACTTGCGATTGGCCAACGTTCGAGGCGAATCAGGTACCTTCCGGGCAGACTCGGGCAAGCTAGGAACCTTCCAGTGGTGGCCGCAACTGCTGCAGGGCGAAGCCTTCAAAGAAGACCGCGCCAAGATCGAACAGAACCTGGAAGAGATCCGCCAGGCAGCCTCGAAGCAGACCGACATCGACCCGGTGCTGATCGATAAGCTCGAAAGCTCGATCCTGCAGTTGGCCAACAAGTTTCTGCAGGAAGTCGATGGCCAGGAAATGGCTCGCAAAGGGGTGTCCGAGTACTACACCTATCGCGAATCGGAACAGCACCTGCAAAGTCTGTCCCAGGCCGTCCGTCGCTTGAAACGCGTTGGCAAAGCGGAAGGTGCCTTAGTGATGAACGGCTATAATCCGTCGATCGATGGCCAGAACTTGACCGCCCTTCTCTCCTACATGGTTCGTAATGGGGTCGAGTTCGCTCCGCCAGAACCTGGCAACGAGAACACCTACCAGAAGTTGTTCGAGATGGCTAAGAGCCTCTACGTGGCGACTTCCGCCGCCGATCCTTCATCGTAAGCCGTCCGTTTCGTTGGACGCCGTACCACCAAGCCCAGGCACATCTTCAAATGTTCGCCTGGGCTTTTTTCGTGGCGATCTCAGCGTGACCTCCTACTTCGCACGTCCTTCCGCGAACAGGTGCCATTCGCCTATCATGGAAGCGGCTGTGCCCTGACCCTCTTATGACTTCTATTGACGATTGACTGGTTGATGCGACCTGAGTTCTGGATCGATGTAGGTGGAACGTTTACCGATTGTTTGATGCACTTGCCTGGCAATTCTCCGATGCGGCACAAAGTGCTCAGCTCTGGCAAGATGCAAGGAACCGTCGGTCCCGGTTCAACGCGATTCGACATCGTCGATGCCATTCGCCAGAACGATCCGCCCGAGGTATGGCAGGGCTATCAGTTCCGTTTGCTCGATCAAGCCGGACAGATCGTCGACGAACAAATCGTCACCCGGTTCGATAACCTCCGTGGAACGCTCACGCTGGCCGCTCCACTTAAATCAGTGCCAGCCCCTGGGATGGTCTATCAACTGGATGGGCACGAAGAAGCACCGATCGTTGCGATCCGCTATGCCCTCGGGCTTTCTCGCAACGATGTCATTCCACCAGTCGACGTCCGGCTTGGCACTACCCGGGGAACCAATGCCCTTCTAACACGAACAGGAGCGAAAGTCGGCCTGGCCATTACCGATGGCTTCGCGGATATCCTCGACATCGGCAGCCAAAGTCGCCCTCACCTTTTCCAGCTGGCGATTCGGAAACCAACGTCGCTTGTCACCACGGCTATCGAAGTTCGCGAGCGTCTCGATGCGGAAGGCAATGTTCTCCGTTCGCTCGATGAAACGCATCTGCAACAAGAGCTCCAGCGAATTTACGACGATGGCATCCGCTCGCTGGCGATTGCCCTGCTACACGCCTATCGCGATCCTTGTCATGAACAACGCGTCAGCGAGATCGCCGCGGAGATTGGCTTTGAAAACGTGAGCATGTCGCACGTGGTCGCTCCGTTGATCAAGATCGTTTCGCGTGGCGACACTACCGTGGTTGATGCTTACCTCAACCCGATCCTGCAAGACTATGTCGGTCGCATCCAGGCCAAGCTGGGCGAAGGTAGCCACCTCCGTTTGCTGACCTCGGCTGGGGGACTGGTCGCGGCCGATTCGTTCTCGGGCAAAGACAGCATCTTGTCAGGCCCAGCCGGCGGCGTGGTCGGTTTCGCGGCGGCGGCCAAGGCCGCCGGTTTTCAGCAGGCAATCGGATTCGATATGGGAGGCACCAGCACCGATGTTTCCCGGTTCGATGGCACGTATGAACGCCAATTTGAAACAGAAAAGGCAGGCGTACGGATTGTTGCTCCGATGATGGCGATCGAAACGGTCGCGGCCGGTGGGGGGTCAATTTGCGGCTTCGATGGCGTGAAGCTGGTGGTCGGGCCAGCGAGTGCCGGAGCCGAACCTGGCCCGGCTTGCTATGGCCGGGGCGGCCCGTTGACGGTTACCGATATCAACTTTGCTTTGGGCAAACTGCAAGCGGCCCGGCTCCCCTTCCCGCTCGATGCCGAAGCGGTCGAGCGTCGTCTGAATGAAGTATCGCAGCAACTGCAGCAGGCAACCCAGTCGACACAAACGCCAACCGAGTTGGCCGACGGTTTCCTGAAGATTGCCAATGCCAACATTGCTGAAGCGATCCGTACGATCTCGGTCGCTAAAGGCTACGATCCGAAAGACTATCTGCTGGTCCCTTTCGGCGGCGCGGCAGGTCAGCATGCGTGTGCCGTCGCCGAGCTGCTGGGGGCGGAGCAACTGCTGTTTCATCCAAGCGCCGGGATTCTCAGCGCGGTTGGGATTGGTGCGGCGGAGACAACCCGTTTCGCGGCCAAGCCCTTTTATGCCGCGTTGGCCGAAGCAAACCCTGAAATCGAATCAGCACTCGGACAGCTACGACAACAAACCTGTGACGAAGTCACTCAGGAAGGCGTTCCTGCCGCGGCGGTGTCGTATCGCGAGCAGATCGAACTCCGTTATCGCGGGCTCGAGTCTTCGCTGAACATCGATGCGTTTCCAGTTGCGAACCTGGAAGAGCGATACCATGCCGAGCATCGTCGCCGGTACGGGTACGATCGGCCTGGGCAAACAGTCGAACTGGTCGCCGTGCGAGTGGAAGCTTTTGCGACCGGACAAGCGACTTTCTCTCCCAGCGCACACGGCACCGCTTATTCACCTCGACCGAAAGAGACGGTGACTGTGACTTTCAATGGGAAGGCGTGCGACACCCAGGTCTTCGATCGCGACGAACTAAAACCAGGAGCCCTGCTCACCGGTCCGGCCCTCATCGCGGAGTCGCTGGCGACCACGGTGATCGATCCTGGCTGGGAAGCGGAAATGCTAACTGGTGGCGAGATCGTTGCCCGCCGTGTCGCGAAGACAAAGCTTGCTTCCGTCAGCAACGCGACTTCTGAGGAACTCACCGAGGCGGATCCTGTCTTGCTCGAGATTCTGAACAATCGGTTCGCGGCGATCGCCGAGCAGATGGGCGTTGCGCTTCAGAACACTTCGGTCAGCGTCAACGTAAAAGAACGGCTCGACTTCAGTTGTGCCTTGTTCACTGCCGCGGGCGACCTGATTGCCAACGCCCCGCACATTCCGGTTCACCTCGGAGCGATGGGGGAAACGGTGAAGGCAACCATCGAGCGTCATCCGCACATGCAATCGGGCGACGTCTTTGTCACCAACGATCCGTACCATGGCGGATCGCACCTGCCCGACGTGACTGTTATTTCTCCTTTCTTTGCGGATGTTGCGTCGCCAACGCCGCAGTTCTTCGTCGCGAGCCGGGCTCATCATGCCGAGATCGGCGGTATCGCGGCGGGATCGATGCCGTCTGGTTCGACCAACCTGGCAGAAGAAGGGGTGCTGATCGATAACCTGCGTCTCTTCGAGGCCGGCACTCCGCGCTGGGAAGCGCTGGAATCGATTCTGACCTCCGCCGAATATCCTTCGCGGAAACCGGCCGACAACCTCTCCGACATCGCCGCCCAGATCGCAGCCAACCAACATGGGATCGATGATCTGCATCATATGATCGGCCAGTACGGCCTTTCCTTGGTACAGGCCTATGCTCGATTCATTCAAGATGCTGCGGCTCGCAAAACGCGAGCCGCCCTGTCGCGGCTTCCCAACGGAGTCTACCGCTTTCAAGATCACCTCGATGATGGTTCCCCCCTTTGCGTGGCGATCAACTTGATCGACGATCAGGCCACCATCGACTTCACCGGCACCGGTCCAGTCTTGCCAGGCAACTTGAATGCGAATCGCGCGATCGTAACCGCAGCGGTGATGTATTGCCTTCGCTGCCTGTTGAACGAAGACATCCCTTTGAATCAGGGTGTGCTGTCGCCCGTGACGATCGTCTTGCCAGAGTGCTTTTTGAATCCTCCCAAACGCGAGACGCCACAGCAGTCGGCGGCCGTCGCTGGGGGCAACGTCGAGACTTCGCAGCGCGTCGTGGATGTTCTGCTGGGGGCGCTCGAGATGGCAGCCGCCAGCCAGGGGACGATGAACAATCTGACGTTTGGCGACACGACGTTTGGTTATTACGAAACGATCTGCGGTGGATCCGGCGCGACGGCCTCGGCAGATGGAGCTTCGGCCGTGCATACGCACATGACCAACACTCGGCTGACCGATGTCGAAGTGTTTGAACTACGGTTTCCGGCTCGAATCCAACGGTTTGCCATTCGGCGTGGCTCTGGCGGCGCAGGCAAGCATTGCGGCGGCGATGGCATCGTTCGCGAGATCGAATTTCTTAAGCCGCTCGACGTGTCGCTTCTCACGCAGCGACGGGGCCCTTATGCACCGTATGGGTTAGCCGGTGGCCAGCCAGGAGCATGTGGCGAGAATCTGCTGAGACGCCACAATGAACAAGAGATGCCGCTTGGCAACATTACCAGCGTCCAGGTAACGGCCGGAGATGTCTTGATCCTGAAGACACCTGGCGGCGGTGGCTGGGGGAAGCCGGACGCTGGGTAACGGCGGGGCCCGCGGAATCTGTCAAAGTTAAAAACGCGCCCAGATGGTCAGTTTTCACCCATACTGGCGGAGGGTGAGCCAGCTTAGGACGCACCTATCTGACGGCAATTCCCGAGGTTCGATCGCCAAAACCGCCTGAAACGTCTTTGGTATGCGATATGCACATTGATTAAGTAACGCCCTCAGTTGTAAGGAGGTTACGATGCCCACCGCATCTACCAAACTGATCGTACAAGATTTGCCTGGGATCGATGAGACGACCCAGGTCACGCGAGCCCCCGAAGATACAGACAACGTTTCAAGCGTCGATGCCCGCTACCTCCGTCTGAAGACTCGCGAACAAGTTGGCACACAAGCCACCGTCGGCGAAGCAACAATTTTCTGCGTTGCGGGTAATGTCGATGTGCTTGTGCGGCGTCAGCACTATTTGCTGGGGCCTAACCAACTGCTTTACGTCGCTGCCGGCTCTCCATTTCGTTTGGAAGCCGAGGACGAAAGTGCGGTATTGATCACCACGCTATCCAAAGCAAATAAAACGTCCCCCGAGATCGCGATCTCGACTCCCGCTTCGCGCGAAGAGAAGGATACCGTCCAGGAAGCTCTCGAAGAAACATTCCCGGCCAGCGATCCACCTAGCTATAACTCGACGATTACCTAGGAATCGGCATGCGTCGAATCTCACGAACCCCAAATCGAGGAGTTTGAATATGGCCACCGCCGAAGTCCAACCCGAAGCCCAAGCCAAAACTATGCAAGCCGTCGTACTGGAAAAGTATGGCAGCGAAGATTATCTCAGTGTCGAGACGGTCGCCCGACCGAAAATTACTGCCGACCAGGTTCTCATTCGTATCCATGCGGCAAGTGTGAACCCCATCGACTGGAAGTTACGCCAGGGGATGCTGAAGTGGGTGATGCCCGATCAACTTCCCGGCATCCTCGGCTTCGACGTCGCGGGCGAGATTGTCGAAGTGGGTTACAGCGCGCGGCAACAAGGGTGGTCGGTAGGCGACGAGGTGATGGCCTTCTCGAGTAAGACTCTGGGAGGAGGCTACGCCGAGTTCCTGGATGTCGATGCCGCTTACATTGTGCGAAAGCCGGATGGTTTTTCGTACGAAGAATCGGCCGGGATTCCACTGGCCGCGACGACAGCCTGGAAATCGCTGGTAAAACTTGGTCAGCTTCGTGATGGAGACGACGTGCTAATCAATGGCGCCTCGGGTGGTGTCGGGACGTTCGCAGTTCAGATTGCCAAAGCTCTGGGTGCTCGGGTCACGGCTGTCTGCAGTGCCGATAATCACGATCTGGTTCGTAGCCTAGGGGCGGATGAACTGATCGATTATCACTCGACCCCATTCACACGGATCGACCACTCATTCGATATCGTTTTCGACGCCGTCAGCAAGTCGACGTTCCGCGATTGCCGCCGACTGCTGAAACCAACAGGCCATTACGTTGCGACGCTTCCATCGGTCGAGAATGTTGGATTCTCGGTCTTCTCGAAGCTGCAGAAGCAATCGTGCCATATTGTACTGGCTCGGCCCGATGGACCAACGCTGAAAGCATTGGCCGCATTGGCAAACGAAGGGAAGCTGCGGACCATCATCGACTCGGTCTATCCGCTCAACGATGTTGCCGCCGCCCATCGGAAGAGCGAAGGTGGTCATGTCGTGGGAAAGGTGATTCTGAATGTGGTTCCCGACTTGCCATTCCAGGAAACCAATCAGGACTAAGGTCTCGCAGGCCAAACTTCGCCGTTAGAAAATCAAGAGGCAGCCGGTCGCTTATCGTCCGGCTGCCTTTTTTTATGGGATGAGCAAGGATAGCTCCTAGACAAACAAGGGTGATTTCGCTGTTTTAGCGGGTAAGTCGTATTTTTAGGTGGTCTGCGGTGGTCGTCCCGGTGCGAAAACTCGCGATTCGGGTTACCATTTTACGTTTGAAATACCCCGGTTCGCTCCGGGACGAAGTGTGCACCTAACGACGATTGAGAGAGCCAGGAATGTCTCAAGCACCCCAGCCGCTGGTGGGCGTCATCATGGGCAGCAAATCGGATTGGGAAACCATGAAGAATGCCTGCGATATCCTCGATAACTTCGAGGTCCCTTACGAAAAGCGAGTTGTCTCGGCCCATCGTACGCCAGCCTGGATGAACGAGTACGCAACCACCGCCGAGGGGCGTGGCCTACGCGTTATCATTGCTGGGGCTGGTGGCGCCGCACACTTGCCAGGCATGGTCGCCGCTCAGACGATTCTTCCGGTCCTGGGTGTTCCGGTCAAAAGCCGTGCTTTGAAGGGGCTCGACTCGCTTCTTTCGATCGTGCAGATGCCCGGCGGCATTCCGGTCGGAACGCTGGCCATCGGTGACGCCGGTGCCAAGAACGCCGGGTTGCTCGCCGTTCGGATCCTGGCAACTACCGATTGTGACTTGGCCGAGAAGCTGACGGCTTACCAAGACAAGCAAACCAACGACGTGATGAAGGACTCGGAACTGTGAGCCAACCGATTCTTCCTGGAGCAACGCTCGGCGTTCTCGGTAGCGGCCAGCTCGGTCGCATGTTTGCCATCGCGGCCCGTCGCATGGGCTACCGCGTGCATGTCCTCTCGCCAGAAACCGACACGCCCACCGGCCAGGTCGCCGATGTCGAAGTCACGGCCAGTTACGATGACCTGGACGCGGTCGCCGAGTTCGCCAAGCAAGTCGATGTTGTTACCTTTGAATTCGAGAACGTCCCTCTCGCGACGGTCGATGTGGTCAGCAAGTATGTCCCCGTTCGACCAGCCGGACGCGTGCTGCACACCACGCAGCATCGCTTGCGAGAAAAAGGCTTTCTTCACGAGAACGGTTTTCCGGTCACGAAGTTTCATGCGATCCGCGAAGCTGCCGACCTCGATACGGTTGCCGACGAGCTTCTGCCTGGCGTGTTGAAGACCGCCGCGTGGGGTTACGACGGCAAGGGACAGGTCAAAGTCGCCAACCGGGAGGAACTTCGCAAAGCGTGGACTGAAGAGCTGAAGCAAGAGGCAATCCTCGAACAGATGGTGCCGTTTGAGAAAGAGTTCTCGGTGGTTGCGGCCCGAGGGCTCGATGGCAAGGTTGCTTGCTATGCACCGATCGAAAACGTTCACACAAATCATATCCTCGATGTTTCGGTCTCTCCCGGTCGCTTGTCCGAAAAGGCCAGCCGCGAAGCGATCGAGATTACGACCGAAGTGCTGACCAAGCTGGACGTGGTTGGGGTGCTGTGCGTCGAGTTCTTTCTCGCTCCTAGCGATACGTTGTTAATCAACGAGATGGCTCCGCGACCGCACAACTCAGGGCACCTTACCATCGATGGTCACGTGACCTGTCAGTTCGAGCAACAGGTTCGCTCGATCTGTGGCCTGCCTTTGGGTTCGACCCTTCAAATGCGACCTGTGGCGATGGTGAACCTGCTGGGCGATGTCTGGGCGGAAGGCACGCCCAACTGGGTTGCTGCCTGCGAAGACCCCGACGTGAAGCTGCACCTGTATGGCAAGCACGAGCCACGCATGGGTCGCAAGATGGGGCATCTTACGGTCACCGCCGATACGGTGGACCAAGCTATCGAAGCTGCCCGGGCAGCGAAGGCAGCCTTGGGAACCTCGCGATAGCTTCACTATCCTACGCATGCCACCCAGCTTAAAGCTCGGGCGTCAGTGGCCGGGATTCGATTGGATTCCCTGCCGGACATTGGTCGAAGAGAGAGTTCAGTACCCCCTCTCTCTCGATGCCAATCCATGCGAGTCTCAGATCATGCGGATCGAAACGCAGTCGAGCCCGACGTTAACACGCCAGCAACGCCAGGATGCAGCTTCTGAAGAACTGCAAAACCTCTTCAGCGAGATCCTGACGCAATCGGGGAAGTCTGGCTACGCATCGGCGGAAGCATACGAGTCTGAAAACACCGTCGAGGAAGATATCCAGCAAACGTGGGACGACTGGTTCGCACTCTCAAACGTCGGTAATTATCCCGATGGAGTCGATGCCGAGACGCTCAAGACTTCGTATGGCGAACTGCTCGTTCGAACCTACAACGAAGGTGGATACGCCGATCCTCAAGGTTTCCTGCAAAGCCTTGAGAAGGAAGACCTGGAAGTCGTTCAGCACATTAATCGTCTGGCCAAACCGATCGACACCGATTCGCTTTCCCAGGAAGCCGCCATCAACTTGCTGCTCCCGCGGCCGACGCAGATCGACCTAGACTTCAACGGTCTCACCCAGGTCGGCGCTGCCAATACGATCCGCTTTCCTAACAGCCGCACGCCGGAAGCGGTGGTGAATGCCTGGAACGAAACCACGGCCGGTATGAGCCAGCGCGAGAAGATGACCTACGAACTGCAAATGTCGTTACCGACCATGCTCGCGAACATCGAAGTGGACGAGAACGGCCAGTTCGTCAGCCAACGCGAACCAGGCGATCCAGGCTGGGTCAATCCCTTGGCTTCGCCTGATTACTCTTACGTCGACTTCACCCAACAGATGCTCGACTATCTGGACTACTTCAAAAACCAGATTCCACCAGATCAGTACGAACAGCAAACGTCGTTCTATCAGGCGTTTCAGCAAGCTCTTAAAGAAAACAAGGCACCTTAATCAAGGTGCCTTGCTGAAGCTTTCGCGTTCGATCGAGTCGGCAACTAGACGTCGCACAACGCCACACCGTGACGCAGAGCAGCGATCTTGTCGTCCCAGGTCGGGATGTATTCTTGAACAACGTAGCCGTCGTAGTCCGATTCAGCCACGGCGCGGATAATCGCGGCGTAGTTCATTTCCTGGTTCTCGTCGATTTCGCAACGACCAGGATTGCCAGCCGTGTGCAGGTGGCCAATGTATGGCAGTAACTGCTGGAAACGACGGGTCACGTCGCCGTTCATGATCTGCACGTGGTAGAAGTCGAACAGCAGCTTGAAGTTCGGCGAGTCGACCTGTTTGATGATGTCGATGCAGTGGTCGACGTCGTCGCCGAAGTAGCCAGGGTGCCCCTTCATTGGGTGCGAGTCATCGCGGCTGTTGAGATGTTCCAGCACCAGCGTGACGTTCTTCTCTTCTGCGTAAGGGACGATCTTCTTGAAGAAGTCGACGCAGTTCTTGGTTCCCTGATCGAACGACTGACCTTCAACCGACATCCCGGTGAAGGTAATCACATTCTTACAATCCCACTCAGCGGCAGTGTCGATCGATTCCTTCAGTCGAGCTTCCAGCATGGGGTGCAAGCTGGAATCGACAGGGCCTTCTTTAAAGCTGTGCCCTTGGGCCAGCGAAACCTTCAGGCCGTGCTCCTTCATCAACGGGTACCACTTCTTATCAAGACCTTCCATCCCAACCAGTCCCATCTTGGCACATGCCGGAATCAGTTCTTCCATCGGCATCGGATTGAAGCACCAGGCCATGACCGACTGCTTGATCCGTTTGCCGCTTGCCTTAAAGTCTTCTGGTGGAAGCTTCGCGGTCGCTGGGTTCTCTGCGGCGGCCGTCCCGGCCATGGCCAGGCTGCCTACAACCGAAGTACCGACTGCCGACTTCAACAAGTCACGACGCGAGAGGTTGGAAGGTTCTGTGGGCATATCAATCTCTGGGGCTTGGTTGAGGCGGGAAGGTGGGATTTCTAGTGGTCGAAAGGAAAGGCAAGTTGCGATTCTTCCGGCTGCCTGGCATCGGGGTTGAGTTCTTTGAACAGCAGGCTCGGCTGGATGCCCTGATTGTTTTGGTATTTGTCGCTGACGTACTCGGTGATGTCGCCGGTGATCTCGTGATAGAAGATCTGGCAGATCGGTACGTTGCGATAGATTCGAATCGGCTGAACGGCGAACATTTCGAGCGTCCAGAATCCTTTGAACCCCACGTCGCCGAAGCCGGCCGTCACATGGACGAACAAACCCAGGCGACCAATCGAAGAGCGACCTTCGATCATCGGCACAAACCCGTGCGTCTCGGTCAGTTCGTTCGTCCGAGCCAGATACAACTGGTTGGGATTCAAGACGTAGCCTTCGTCAGGAATCGTGATCCGGCGAATCCGATGCGGCTGACGCATGTCGAGGATCAACTCCTCGTAAGTCATCAACTCTTCGTTGAGCGTCAGATTGTAGCTGTTGGGGTTTAAACGGCTTTCGTCGTAAGGCTCGATAAAGATCTTGGTACCGAGATGTTTCCGAATTTCATTGCCGGAAAGAATCATGGAAAGCCTTTGGGTTGACGGCGCGGTCTTCATGGCCAAACGCCGGCGAATTATCTAAAAGATGCCGAAGTGCTGATTATAAAGGGATTTCGCGAAAATAAAACGGAGTCGCTGCCCCCTATTTTGGTCATCGGCCGATCTTTGCCCGGCGACTCCCCACGCGGGAGGGAATCTCGCCTAGGCAACGCCCACCTGCGGGCAGAACTTCGCGAAATGACAATCGTGGCACTTCGGCTTACGGGCCGCACAAATGGCGCGGCCATGATGAATCAATCGATGCGAAAACTGGATCCATTCCTTTTTGGGGACGATCTCCAGCAGATCTTTCTCGATCTTCACGGCGTCTCCCTTATCGGTCAGCCCCATCCGCTTGGTCAGCCGGCCGACATGCGTATCGACCACAATTCCGGAAGGAATCCCAAACGCGGTCCCCAAAACAACATTCGCCGTCTTTCGGCCGACACCAGGCAAGTCGACCAGCTTGGCAAGATCTTGCGGCACTTCGCCGTCGAACTTCTCGTCCAGGGCCTGCGATGCGGCGTGGATGTTTTTCGCTTTGTTGCGGAAGAACCCGGTCGTTTGCACCAGCTTCTCGAGCGTTTTCACCGGTGCCCGAGCCATGGCATGGGCATCAGGGTATTGGGCGAAGAGATCCTTCGTCACGATATTCACGCGCACGTCGGTACACTGGGCCGAAAGTATCGTCGCGATCAGGAGCTGAAACGGGGTCTCGTAATTCAGCGCACATTCCGCGATCGGATAATCTTTCTTCAACTGTCGGACCACACGACGGGCCTGAGCTTTGCGGTCGGCGAGATCTGAAAACATGCGGCTTGCTCGATGAATAATCGCAGGGAAGTTTCTTGGCGACCAGCAACCGGTCAGCCTCGAAGGGTCTCCCATAACTTTCGCAGAATTTCGCCCGTTTCCCTAGGGGCCTTGCCAGAGCCATAGGCGACCTGGCCATATATGTCGGCGGCCCGCCGGAGCGTGTTGTTGAACTCGGCATGCTCCGTTTCAAGCCGATTGGCAAACTCGCCCAGCGTTAGATCTTCGCCGCGCTCGCATCCTCGTTCCGCCCCCCAGGCCTCGACCGCGGCGACACTGTATCGAATCCATTCTTCCGGCGGCTTTCCTTTCCACTGGGCATCGTGAAAAGGATTCCGAAACGCCGAGAACGGAACACGCGGCTTCACCACCGGAGCTGGTTCCGCAGCCTGTTCCTCCTCATCCGACGGCTTCGAGCCAAACAAGCTTCCCCAGAAATCTCTCCAGGCCGCGGCGATGTCGTCCCAAAAGGCCCAGCCACCAATTCCCATGCCGGCAGCCAACGCTACGTAAAACAACATCTTCAAATAGAAGCCAAGATTTCCAAACAACTCTCCAAGAAATGAAAACGGCTTGGGCTTGGCCGCAGGGGTTTGCTGGGGGCTATTCGACGGTTTCGCAGCGTCTGCGTCCTTCGGCTCTGGACTTTGCGACTTCGATGCCTTTTGATCGTCACTCGATTGCTTCTCGTTCGAATCGCTCTGCTGGTCTGATTTCTCGCCGGACGCGTCTTGTTGCTGCGACTGGGAATCTTGCTGCTGTTGCTGCGAGTTTTGCTGATCTGAATTTTGAGACTGCTGATCTCCAGAGTCTGACTTGCCCTTTTCAGATTCGCCCTGCTGGGAATCGCTTTGCTTCGAGTCTCCTTGGTCCGACTGTTGCTGATCTGATGGTTTTTGATCTGATTGCCGCGAATTCGATTCGTTCGACTTACCGGGCTTCGACTTCTGGGCATTGGCGTCGGTCTTATCGCCAGCCTGTTTGCCATCTTCCCGGGTTTCGTCCGACTGCCGCGAGTTCTCGTCGGCTTGATCCTGGTTCTCAGTCGTGCCAGAGCGATCGTCGCGATTGTCTTTGGTCCCCTCGTCATTGACCGAAAACTGCGACGCGTCGGAATCGTCTTTCTCGGAATAGGTAGGAAGCTTCGCCAATTCATACTCGGCATTGGGCCGTGGAAGGATTGCCACCAACAGCAAGACGATCAGCACCACGCTGAAGCCAACGCCGAGCCAGGTTCCGGTCATGCTTAAAGGCATCACGACGCCACGTTGCTGCAGGTAGCGTCGCAGTCCCAGAAAGCTGGTCGTCACCAACAACCCGAGTGCCGCGAAGACATACGCGACCAACAGCATGAACAAATACCAACGTCGGTCACCCGCCAGTTGGCTGGCGAATGCCTGACCGAGGCCGAAGATCGGCAATGCCCCAAGCGAGAAATAAACAACCCAAGCCCCAGGGGCGAACTTCGTGTTGGTGGGATTGAACCAGGCATCCAGCTTCTCGGCAAAGGTAGTGGGTTTCGCTTCTTCAGGGTCGGTGCCGGTGACTCCTTCGATCGGCGTCTGAACGTCAGGCTGCGGCGAAGTAGGTGGCGGCGGTTCTTCTTGAATCGGTCGAATCCATTGCATCAGCCCCTTCTGCGAGGCATCGACCGATTGTTCCATCACCGTGCAGTCATAAACCAACCGGGTACTGATCCACCAAATACCCATCAGCATCAGCGTGGCCATCACCAAGGCATCGGGGGCCATTTGCCAGACGGCAAACAGCATGACGAACGTGAATGCGGCCCCCAGTTTGATCGATTTCAAAATACCTTCTTCAATGTGCAGCCGAGCCAGCGAAACGATCCCCAGCACGAACATGCAGATCACCATGTTCAGCCGCCACTCGTACTGCCCGTGATAAAACAGCCCCGCCAGAAACAGCATCAAGCTGGCCACCAAAACCATGATCAACGCAGGGGCAACCGCGATGATGGCGTAATCGGTTTCGGTTAGTCGGGGACGCATTGGTTGGGATCTAATCAGGAGAAAAGGGAAGAGAACTCAGCTTCATCAAAACAACGGATAGGCCTGCTCCTGGCATATCTGGCTGATCGTTTCGAGCGACTTCAATTGCTTCGCGACCATTCGCTCTGCCAACAGCAGGCCGGCGGCCTGAGCGAACTCGTATTCATCCCAGCAATTCACAATCGGGCTGACGACATAGCCACTGCGGACCAGGTTTCCCAGTGCCAAAGCGACTTCGGGAGTGACCTTTGATAAGATCGGAACAACCGTCGCGTCGCGAGGCAATTCGCTTTGAATCTCGAACAGCAATGCCGGCAGCGAGAGTCCTTCGTTCTTTTCGCTGCGAGCCATCATGTGCCGAATCTGCTGAAACTGCTCGGCCCCGCGCCGGGTGCGGACACGCTGCGGTGTCAGGCGAGGATCGCGATCGATCCGGCCAGCACTTTTCCGAGCCGCATTTCGCGTCCGTGCATCGAAGTCCCAACCCTCGTACTTCATGCGTTGGGCGGCATCGACCGAGTTGGTCACGATACCGACCTGTTGATCCATCAGGTGAACCGCGTTGGCAATCGCCACGGCACACTTCACCGACAGTTCGCTGCGGATCGGTTCGTCCTTGGCCGGAAAACTATCGGGATGCAAGTCGAGCACCAGGCTTACGCCGGCGATGCAAGTTGCTTCGTACTGTTTGCTATGCAGTTCCCCGGTCCTGGCAGTCGAAGCCCAATGCACGCGGTTCAGTGGATCTCCCAACTGATACCGCCGCACACCGGCGATGCGTGAGGGATCTTCGAACAATCGCGACTGCATCTTGATCTCGCCCAGCGGACGCTTCGAGGCGAGGTCGAATCCATCGAGAGCGATGATGGAAGGTTCGACGGTAATGAAGCCAGGCTCGGCCAGCATCTTGAACTGCTTGTACAGCCCGAACACGTCTCCCGTTTCGACGACTGCCGGCCCGATTTGATAGTAACCGCGCCGATGGCATTGGATTCGATAGGTCAACAAACGTGTTGCCCGAGGCCACATCATCGACAAAAAAATTCGCTGTCCCTCGACTTCTAAGGCAGGCGGTCGCGAGACGATCGCATGTCGTGGTAAAAGATCTTCGACCAGAAACCATGGCATCGGGATTGATCCGGTATAGCGAACCGTTAGCCCAACCGTCAGCAGGTCGCCCTCTTCCAGATCGGTATGACTGAGATGCCGGGTCGCGGTGAGGTTTCGCAGCCAATAGTTCACCAGCAGTCGCGATCCACCAATCACGGCCATCAGGGCGTACATGGCATACGCCATCAATCCCAGCCCGAAGACCATGGAGATGGCAAGCAGGATCGCGGCTCCCAGAATCCAACGCATATCAAACGGCCGCCTCGTCGATCATCGGGACCGGGACTTCCTGCAGGATGTCGTCGATCACGTCTTGCGGAGTTACCTTCCGCAGCCGGCTTTCGGGACGCAAGATCATCCGGTGAGCCAACACCGGCGTAAGGACTCGCTTCACATCGTCTGGCAACACGTAGTTTCGCCCCAAGATCGCCGCCAGCGACTGGCTGGTGCGAAACAGTGCCAGCGACGCGCGGGGACTTGCCCCCAGCAGAAGTTGATCGTGCCGACGCGTCGCATGAACGAGTTCGACGATGTAACGCTGAACCTTCTCGTGCAGCTTGACGCTGCGTGTCGCCTTCTGACAGGCTCGCAGTTCTTCTTTGGTCACGACCGCATCGATGGTCTCGAGTGGGTGCTGTTTCCGCGAGGCCGAAAGCATCCGCAGTTCATCCTCCATGTTCGGATAGCCGAGGCTGAACTTCATCAGAAATCGATCGAGCTGTGCTTCGGGCAGCGGAAAGGTTCCTTCGTGGTCGATCGGGTTCTGCGTGGCGAGCACTAGAAAAGGAGGATCGAGCGGGTAGGTCTCTCCGTCGACCGTGACCCGCGACTCGGCCATCGCTTCCAGCAAGGCGGCCTGAGTCCGGGGAGTCGTACGGTTGATTTCGTCCGCGAGCAGAATGTTCGTGAAGACCGGTCCCTGACGAAACTGGAATTCCGAAGTCTTCTGGTTGTATATCGACGTCCCCGTTACATCGCTGGGCAGAAGATCAGGCGTGCACTGCACCCGTTTCAGCGTGCAACCCACGCTTTTGGCCAAGGCGCGTGCTAGCATTGTTTTGGCAACGCCCGGCACGTCTTCCATCAAGACATGCCCTTCAGAAAGCCAAGCTACCAGCGAAAAGACAACCTGCTGCCTCTTCCCCAAGATAACTTTTTCAACGTTCCCTAAAATCTTCTTGACAGTCGCAGCAACGTCCATAGGGTGTAGTTTCAGTGCCGAAGATGAGAAAAAGCGAAGGCGAAACGCCCCCTATTATGACGCAAATTGCCGGAAAGGCCCGCATTAAGATTGCCTTTTTCAGATTGACGATCAAGCATCTCCCAGGATATCATCATACACCTCTGCAGGGGCATAAATAAATCCAATGCTGCAGGAAGCACGTCTTACTGCTGAGTCCGGTGTTATATACAGAAGTTACAGGCAATCGACGCGCGCGGCGGTGAATCGTCTGGCCAGCATTGGAGAGATATCTTTGAACAAGCTATTGAATGCCTTCGGGCAACATGGCGTTGGCTGTCTGGCCCTTATTTTGGGGTTCTTCTGCACAGTATCCATCGAAGCCCGCCCTTGGACGACAGTCGAAGGAAAAGTGGTCGAGGCAGAACTGGTCGAAGTCGTACAAGACGGCAAAGCGGTGGTGCTGGATGTTCAAGGAAACCGGTTCACGGTCTCGCTCGAAAGGCTCTCCCCACAAGACAGGGGGTACATCCAAGGCTTACGAGATGCGATGTCGAAGCCGAGCGACGCTGAAATCAACAAAGAAATCGATGAAGCGGTCACCGAAGATGAAAACGACAGCGACTCTTCCGAGAGCAATGGCGTCCGGCTGAAATCGCGTCGTGTCTGGAAATCACGGGATGGGATCGCCGTCGAAGCTCAGTTCGTCCGCATCGTCTACGGGACAATCCTTCTGAAGGAAGGGAGCCGCTACCACCGGATCCAGTATTACGATCTCTCGACGGATGATCGTCAGTTTCTGTTCGATGCCCACAAGGCGATGGGCAAAGAAAGTCTGATTCCACCGGTTCGGCCCGACCTGCTCGATCCGGTAACGCAGCAGAACGTTCCGATGTACCAGGATTCTTCGCCAACGCCGACGAACACTACCGGCACCAACAATCCAGGTCCAACGGGCAGTTCGGACAAGAAAGAGGACGTCAAACTGCCACCCAATGGCTTCGGGGCTGGTCCGTCGAGTTCGGTCAATCTTCCCCCAGGTGGCTTCGGCAGTATGCCTTCCAGCGGATCGGATTCCAAAGTCAAATTGCCTCCGTCCGGGTTTGGCAGTGTCGGCTCGAACAATTCCGGCGGAAGCGGCAGCGTTAATCTGCCTCCATCCGGTTTCGGAAGTGTCCCCAGTTCTGGCAACTCAGGCACCAACGTGAATTTGCCCAGCAACGGCTTTGGCAGTTCAAGTTCCAGCGGAAGTTCTCGCCAAAGCGGCGGTGGTAAAGTGGGGCTTCCTTCCTCGACGATCGTCGAAAACGATATGCCCGAAGAAACCGAGTCGGAATCAGACTCGGGCCAGCCTCTGTTCGACGTTGCCTCAGTTCCCCAGCGTTCCAATGGTTACGACTCCCTGCCATCGAGCTCGACCTCGGGCTGGTCAGATAGCCCGCAAACCACCACGCCGTCCACGACCACTCCTATTTCGCCTGCCCGTCCGGCCGGAGAAACGAAACCCAAAAGCAGCCAAGGCTCGCAGCAATCGCTCTCGGAACAAGGTGCCGAGTTCAACGCTCAGATGTTCAAGCCGCAGTCCGATTTCACGCCGCTGCAGAGCAACGAACCGCGTGAATTCACCACCACCGACTGGAACATGCAGATGTTCGGCGTCACGCTGCTGGGTCTGGGTAGCATGATGATTGCCGGGGGGTATCTCTGGATGATCGCCCTGGCATTCCTTGAAAGTCTGCAGTGGGGTCTGAAGAGCTTGATCCCTGGTATGGCGATTGTTTACGGAATTACAGAGTGGGACAAAGCCAGCACGCCACTTCTGACGATGGGGCTGGGCGTCTGCTTGACCCTGGGTGGATTTGGTTTGTTGATGAGCCTCGGTTAAATTAACGGAAGTTGGATCGAGCTGCATTCGCCGGTGCCTGGTTGCCGGCTTCCTTATCCATACTGATCGACGTAGCTTTTCAGCCGATCCTTCCCTTCCAACCGTCATTGAATCTCCGCATTCGGGAATCTTGTTCATGTTGGCCAGCCGCCTGATCCCTCTTTTTTCGCTGCTTCTCTGCCTGACGTCAGCGATTGCCTCTGCTCAGGAAGTTCGCGAGTGGACCGATGCCAGTGGTCAGAAGCTGACTGGCAAGTTCATCGAACTGACTTCCGACAACGTCGTCCGCATCGAATCGAACGGCGAAGAGTATGGCATTCCGCTGTCGGCGTTTATCCAAGCCGACCAGGACTACGCCAAGCTGCAACAAGCCAACGCCAACAAACCGAAGACACCAACGGACAGTTCCCCTGCCCCGTGGATCGACAAGTCGGACAAGACGCTGTTCGAGAACCGCGAGTGGGCGAACTACCGCGATCAGAAGATCAAAGCACGCTACGTCCGCATGGTGGATGGCTACGTTGTCTTGATGCAGGGAGCCAATCCGCAAAAGGTTTCGTTTTACCTGCTCAGCAAAGAAGACCAGGACTACCTGCGAAATCACCTGAAAAAGCGAGGCGAACTCGACCAGATCCTCACTCGGCAAGAGATCGAAGAGGACGATCCCGACGTCCACAAAGACATGGACAGCTACATCAGCTCGGGCCCGACCGGGATGGACGGTGGTCCGATGACCTCGAACACGAACGGCAACAATAACACGTCGCGTCCGCCGGCATATGTTCCCCCAGAAACAGAACCATACCGACCACCATCGGATGAACTGCCATCCGGGAATGGATCTGCCAACGGCAGCCCGATGACAACCGAGCCAACCAACATGTTCGGCACCGAGCCACTTGGACCTGACTCCGGGACCGCCCCGATGGCAAACGGCACCAGCGATCCCAATACCGAAAACGGCAACACATCGGGGACTTCATCAGGATCGCCCGGGTTTGCCGATCGCTTCCGCAGCAAGGGTGGCGACAGCAGCGTTCCGCCTGGGCATTGCCCCAACTGTCGCATGGAACTGCCGGCAGGCTATGGTGCCGGCGATCACTGTCCACGCTGCAAAGTCTTTCTCGAAGAGTGGGTCGTTGAAGGATCTGGGCCCCCGGTCGATCCGTGGTATGTTCGCTATCCGGTCATCTATATCGTCGGCTTCGGGGTGGTGATCATCGGCGGATTGACCATGTTGTCGAAGAAGTTCTACGGCTAACCGTTGGCTTAACGAACCGATTTCTGCTGGAAAACTTCCCGCCCGAGGGGAACAATTCCACGGCATTTGCGACCAATGTTAAACCTTGCAGGCCGTCGTAAACATCGACACCGCAAGGGGATCCCTGGGCAGCACGCTCCCCAGGGATTACCATTGAATCGACGCCAGCGGGGCATTTGGTAAGGCCTGTTCGCCGAATCCCGCTTTCGTGTGTGCCGCACTAAACACCGCACTGGGCTCTGCCGAAGTCCGTGCCTCTCTGTGACGGGTCGTCGCCGACTCGCAGCCGATGGATTTAGAACGCGAACGAATACGAGCCGATCTCCGGGGTATCATCGCCGGCGAGATTCGCTGCGACGATACGTTCCTGGAACTGTATTCGACCGACGCCAGTATCTTCCAAGTGAAGCCGCTGGCCGTGGTACGTCCCCGTCGAACATCCGATGTGGCCGCCACTGTCCAGTATGCGGCAGAGAATCAGATACCAATCCACGCTCGCGGCGCCGGCACCGGCATGGCGGGCGAATCGCTTGGTCGTGGAATCGTCATCGACTTCGCCCACTCGATGCGGCGCATTCTGGAAACGGGCGACGACTGGGTTCGGGTTCAGCCTGGGGTCGTGCTGGCGAATCTGAATCGACACCTGGCCCAGCGGCATCGAATCTTCGGTCCCGATCCCGCCACGCGCAGCGTAACGACCATGGGCAGCGTGATCGCGCTCGATGCCTCTGGCAGTCACTGGCCGCAGCATGGCTCGGCTCGCGATCATATCCTGGAACTGCAAGTCGTACTGGCCAGCGGCGAAGTGGTGACGCTCAAGCGAACCGATCTCGATCGCATCGCCCACATTCAATCGCCGGAACTGGTCCGCATTACGTCTGGCATCGCGGAACTCCTTTCGAGCAACGCCGACAAGATCCAAGGGCATCTGCCCAAGACGTTCAACCAAGGAAGCGGCTACCGACTGTCTGGGGTGCTGGAACAGAACGAAGTCGACCTGTGCAAGATCCTGGCCGGGTCAGAAGGTAGTCTGGCGTTAGTCACCCAAGCCAAACTACGGACCAGCCCTCGCTCGAAGGCTCGCGGCCTGGTGTTGCTGTTCTTCGATCGCCTGGATAGTGCGGCCAAGTCAGCCGTGCAACTCTCGCAGTCAGGCATCAGTGCCTGCGATTTGCTTGATCGGCGAATCCTGGCGATCGCTCGCGAAACCGATCCGCGTTACTCGAATCTCATTCCCGAGAATACCGAGGCGATGCTGCTGGTCGAGTATTCCGGCGATACGCAAACGATCGTGCACGAAGAGCTGGAAAAGATCGCCGACCGCATCCGCAGACGTCGCCGACTTGCCTTCCATTCGCTGATCACCACGAGCCCAAAAGAAGTCGGTGTTTACTGGGAACTGGCACGGCGAATGACGCCGATTCTGTATCGCTTGAAAGGGAACACACGGCCCCTTCCTTTCATCGAAGACATGACCGTTCCGCCACCTCAGCTTCCAAGCTTTCTGTCGAAGATCCAGGACGTGATGAAGCGACATGAAACGATCGCTTCGATCTTCGCCCATGCCGCCCACGGTAACCTGCATGTGCGTCCGCTGCTGAATCTGGCCGACCGCGCCGATCTGACCAAACTGGAACGGATTGCCGACGAAATCTACGAAGAACTATTCCAGGTTGGTGGCTCGCTCAGCGGTGAGAGCGGCGACGGGATCAGTCGAACGCCCTATCTGCCTCGGCAATATGGCCCGCTGTACGAACTGTTCGGTCGGGTCAAACGGCTGTTCGACCCCGTTGGGATTTTGAACCCGGGCAAGAAGGTGTTGGCGTCGACATTCTCGCCGATGGAACTGGTCCGTCGCGTGGAACGGGTTACACCAGTTGGCTCCGGCGACTTTCCTGGCGGCAGCGAAAGCGGAACAAGCAGCAGCAAGAATCAATTCGAGCTACCGATCCTGACCTGGTCGCCCGAAGAAATGGCCACCGCCGCGCGAAGCTGCCATGGCTGCGGCCGCTGTCGAACATATGGCTCCGACACGCGGATGTGCCCGGTATTCCGGTTCGATTCGCGCGAAGATGCTTCACCGCGGGCCAAAGCGAACCTGCTACGGGGTGTCTTATCGGGGCAGCTTTCGCCGGAAAGTATCGACACCGAAGAGACCAAAGAGATACTCGATACCTGTTTCCATTGCCATCAATGCCGGATCGACTGCCCATCGAACGTCGATATTCCGGACATGGTCATGGAAATGAAGGCACGCAACGTCGAAGCGAACGGGCTCTCGCAAGATGGCTCGCTACAAGCCAAGATTCATCGCTGGGCCATGTGGGGAAATCGCTTTCCGCGAATCGCCAACTGGGCCTTAGGCAATCGCGCGATGCGTTGGCTGATGGAACGGATGATTGGTCTGGCCAAGCTCCGGAAGCTTCCGCGACTGGCCAATCGCAGCTTCATCAAACAAGCTGCCCGAAAAGGCCTGACGACCGCCACGCGTCGCAGTGGTCGGAAGGTGCTGTACTTCGTTGATCTATATGCGAACTTGTTCGACACCCAGTTGGCGCAATCCTTCGTCAACGTGCTGGATCACAATCGGATTGCGGTCTACGTCCATCCCAAGCAGCAAGTCAGCGGGATGACCGCCATCGCCCAGGGATCGCTGACGATGGCGGCTCGTTTGGCCCATAAGAACGTTCAAGCACTAGCCGAAGCGGTGCGACAAGGCTACACGATCGTCGCGACCGAGCCTTCCGCCGTGATGGCTTTGACACACGAATACCCGAACCTGCTCGATTCCGACGATGCGAAGATCGTGGCCGAGAACACCCGGGAAGCGTGCGAGTTCCTGTGGGATTTACACCATCATGGAGAACTGGAACTCGACTTGAAACCAGTGAACCTGACGGTCGGCTTCCACGTTCCTTGCCATTTGCGTGCCCTGCATCAAGAGTCGTTCGGCCAGCGGATCTTACAACTGATCCCAGGCCTTTCCGTTCGCTCGATCGAGAAAGGTTGCTCAGGCATGGCGGGCACCTATGGCCTGACGCGAACCAATTTCCGCAGCAGCCTACGTATCGGTTGGGACTTGATCGTCGCGATGCGAGCCAAACAAATTCAGATTGGATCGACCGAGTGCAGTGCCTGTAAAATGCAGATCGAACAAGCTGGCAACAAAGCGGTCGTGCATCCGATCAAGCTGCTGGCGAAGTCATATGGTGTGCTCGATCAGGACACCGACCTGTTCACTCCTTCCTCGCACGATTTGTTTGTTTCATGAACGTACGTGTCAAACTATTCGCGCTGACGCAGGACCTGGCCGGTACGGATGAAGTTTCGCTCGAACTGCCAGCAGACGCCACGGTAGCCGACGTTCGCTCAGGCCTCGCTACTTTGGTGCCGGCTTTAGAAGCGATTTTGGTAGGCTGTGCGTTTGCGGTGAACAACGAATATGCCACGAACGACGCGCCGGTGAATGCCTCCGACGAAATTGCCTGCTTGCCGCCAGTCAGTGGCGGTTAGTGAGCTTCACTTCCCATCGCTCGTCTCCTCGGAATCTTGTCGCGGAAGCAACTTTGCTATGGTGGAACTTACCGACCAGCCCATCAACACCGATCAGATCACTGCTACGGTGACTTCACCCAACTGTGGCGCGGTCGTGCTGTTTTTAGGAACGACGCGGCAATTTACCGACAGCCGCGAAACCGTCACGCTGAGCTATACCGCGTATGCACCGATGGCGCAAAGCCAGATGGAAAAGCTCGAAGCCCAGGCCAAAGCTCGCTGGCCGGTCGATGGCTGCGCGATGATTCATCGCCTCGGAGAAGTCCCCATCGGCGAAGCAAGTGTTGCCGTCGCCGTCTCGACACCACACCGTCGCGATGCCTTCGAGGCGGCAAGCTGGCTGATGGACCGTCTAAAAGAACTAGTTCCCGTCTGGAAAAAAGAGCATTGGGCAACTGGAGGGACCGATTGGGTCCACCCAGGACTAGTTCAGTCTTCGGAGGAGAATAGGCTACAATAGAACTATGCCTATCGAACCTCATTCACCGTTAATCGACACCTTTCAACGGGTGCATACCAGCCTGCGGATCAGCGTAACCGATCGCTGCAACATCCGCTGCTTCTATTGCATGCCGCTGGAAAACGTGCGATTCAAGCCTCGTGACGAGCTGCTCTCGTTCGAGGAAATGGCACGCGTGGTTCGCGTTGCCGCCGGGCATGGGATCTCCAAAATTCGACTCACCGGTGGCGAACCGCTCGTCAGGTCGAATCTGGCGGAATTAATTCGCCTGCTAAAGAACATCTCAGGGATCGATGAAGTTGCCCTGACGACCAATGGCATCCTTCTTCCCGACCAGGCCGCCGACCTGAAGAGAGCCGGCCTCGATCGTTTGAATGTCAGCCTCGACGCCTTAAGTGAAGCGATGTTCGAGCGGATCACGCGGCGGCAAGGTGTACAGAAAGTGCTCGACGGAATCGCCGCGGCCAAGCAAGCAGGCTTCCATGATATTCGCCTCAATGCGGTCGCGATCCGCGACTTGACTGAGGGGGAAATTGTCCCGTTGGCCAAGTTTGCACGTGAAAACGATCTCCATTTACGCTTTATTGAATTCATGCCGCTGGATGCCGATCGGAACTGGGACGCCAGCCAGGTCCTATCCGGCGAAGACCTTCGCGCGATTATTTCCCGCGATGTGGTCCCGCTCGTCGAAGCGAATCGAAGCGACGCCAGCCAGCCGGCGACCGACTTTGCCTATGCCGATGGAAACCAGCGTGTCGGCTTCATCAACAGTGTGACTCATCCCTTCTGCGGAACTTGCAATCGATTGCGAATCACCGCGGAAGGACAATTTCGTAACTGCTTGTTTGGCACAACCGAATGGGATGCCCGACAGATTTTGCGAACCGGCGGCAGCGATGCAGACTTGTCGCAGCTATTGCATGACTGCGTTGTCGCCAAAAAAGCCTCGCACGGAATCGACTCCCCCGAGTTTGTTCCTCCAGCGCGAGCCATGTATCAAATCGGGGGCTAAAGCGACCACGACCAGAAAGCTTGAATAGTGGCACGAGAACGAATCTATCTCGATAACGCAGCAACCAGTTGGCCTAAACCGGCCTGCGTGGTCGAGGCTGTGCAGCATCATCTGACCGAACTCGGAGCGTGCGCCGGACGGAGCGGCTACCGCGAAGCGAACGAAGTCGAACGACTGATCGGCGATACCCGCAAACAGATCGCCTACCTGTTTGGTACCCATACCCAGGAACAAGTCGTCTTCGGCCAGAACGGCACCGATATGCTGAACCTGGCCCTGCATGGGCTCGTTCGCCGAGGCGATCATGTGATTACGACTTCGCTGGAACACAACTCGGTGTTGCGGCCTTTGTCGTATATGAAGCAAACTCTCGAGATCGATATCACCTATCTCGATCCTGGCGAAGATGGTCGCATTGACCCGAATGCCGTCGGGGAAGCCATTCGTGACAATACTCGTCTGATCGCGATCACGCATGTCTCGAATGTCACCGGTGCCATTCAGCCAGTCGAAGAGATCTTTGCGATCGCTCGGGACCGCGGCGTGCGGATGCTGGTCGATGCGGCCCAGTCGGCCGGCCATCTCGATTTGAACCTGGCGGAAACACCGATCGACCTCGTTGCTTTTCCGGGGCACAAAGGCCTGCTCGGTCCGCTGGGGACCGGTGCGATGTTGATTCAACCGGCCGTGTCAGACGAACTGCAAAGCCAGCGTCAGGGTGGCACCGGCACAAAGAGCGAGTCGGATCAACAACCCCTTGAAATGCCGACCAAGTTCGAAAGCGGCAACGCCAACGTGACCTGCCTGCTGGGTTTACGTGCTGGTGTGGAATACATTCGCGAACAGACAGTGACCGCACTGCATCGTCACACGATGCAAAACACCAGCCGCCTGATTGAAGGCATTCAGGGGCTGCGAGGCGTAAGGATCTTCGGCCCGCAAAACCTTGAACATCGCACCGGTGTCGTCAGCATCCAGGTCGAATCATTCGATCCGCACGAACTTGCCACGGCGCTCGATTCTGCGTTTGGCGTTCAGTGCCGAGCAGGGCTACATTGTGCCCCTCTGACGCACCAGCACTTGGGAACAATTAGTTCGGGCGGTACGCTAAGGTTTAGCCTCGGCATTTTTAACACCGCTGACCAAATCGATCGAACTTTGGAAGCGATGCAGGCCATTCTGCGATAGTCCATTCTCCGCGATAGCATTGAAGCCATGAAAGAAAAACCAAACCAAGGACCGTGGTATCAAGATGGACTGCAATTTGAATGCAGTCAGTGCGGTGACTGCTGTACTGGCGGTCCCGGTTACGTCTGGGTGAATGCCGCCGAGATCGAAGCCCTGGCCAAGTATGCAGATATGACCGTCGAACAATTCGAGTCCGTTTACGTTCGCGAAGTCGGATTACGAAAGAGTTTGAAGGAATACTCAACTGGAGACTGTGTTTTTCTCGATACCGAAAAGAGAGGTTGTACGGTTTATCCGGCACGACCCCGCCAATGCAAGACTTGGCCATTTTGGGACTCGAATATCAGAACGCCGGAAGATTGGCAGGCTACCTGCGACTTCTGCCCCGGCAGCGGTCAAGGGCGTCTCTATACGCTCGAAGAAATCGAAGACCGAGCGAGTCAGATCCGGATTTGACGAAAATTCCGGTGAAACTGTCCTGATCGGTTGAAGATTTGCCGATTATTCCGCCGATACCGATTACACCGAGACCGGTATGTTCGAACAGCGAGGTTCCTTTACCCCGCTTTTCACCCGAACGAAGGGGCTCGGTAACCATGGATCTTTGAAAATTGGATAGTTCGGAGAAGCCTGCAAAAGGAGCATCGGTCCAGATGCTGGCGTCGCGTTAAATCTGCGCGGCTTCAGAAACATCTTGACTCTAGTGCTTGTGGCACTTACACTTGGAGCAATTGCTGACGGAAGTTACGAAAACTTACGGCAACTTACTCTATCCTCGTGTGGGAGTCGCCTCGTGACCAAAAAAGAGATTGTGAAGACGATTTCTGAAGAGATCGGGCTCACACAACTCAAGACGAAAGAAATCGTCCAGAAGACGTTCGATGCTATCGTCACTACCCTCGTAGAGGAGGGTCGTATCGAGTTGCGAAACTTCGGCGTTTTTGAGGTCAAGAAGCGAGCAGCCCGCAAGGCACGCAACCCTCGGACTGGGGCGAAAGTTGATGTCGACGAAAAGTACGTCGTCACTTTCAAGCCGGGAAAAGAGATGGAAGAACGGGTGCGACAGCTCGAAGAGAAGGACCGACAAGGTCGTCTCGAATCAGAGCAAGCCGCTTCGGCTCAGCCGCAGCAGCCCCCCTACTCTGCTCCTCAGCCACCTCAGTCGAATGATTCGCCTGGTTACCCAACGGCTTACCCTAGCCCGCCAAATCCGCCGACCTCTGGTCCTGGCGACTACGGCTCGCAAGGTTAAATCGCCACCAGCGAACAGGCTCTTAAGCAGACAGGTCTCTCCGAACTCTCCAAGATTCAAAGCCTTGGACGATTGAGAACGAACGCAGTCGGTCAGGATGGCCGCTATATAAGTTTCACGGAGGAAATGAGATGCGTAACTTCATCATCGCACTGCTGCTTGGCTTCGCACTGATGGGCAACACCGGTTGCTTCCTGCCAATTTACTCGGCCGATCCGAGCACACGAACGACCGAATTGATCTACACGTCGGAAAACTTGCGGCACGTGCTGGAAGAATGGCAACGCATCTGGTTCCTCGACCAGCCTAGCCATCTGACCCCGTACCGTACCCATGGCGGCATTATCTAACCACTGCCGCCCTGCTCCGAAACCGTGAAACGAGACACCATCAGGCTGTGTTTGCGCAGTCTGGTGGTGTCTTTTTGCATGCGCCGAACGGTCTCCAGCAACGAATTGTCCAGTAGAAGGCCTCGCTTTTCGGCCCTCGTTGCGAGATCGTGTTTACCCCGATACGATTGGCTTAGCTTTTTGCGGCAAAATGGCCGCTTTTTGAACGCTTAACCTTTGCCAATCCAGACGCATGCCTGTTGATCTTGCCGTAACGCTCGGGCGGCTTACCCTTCCCAATCCAATCCTGGTCGCCTCCGGAACCTTTGGCTATGCCAAGGAAATGGCCGGAATCGTTGACCTGGCTACATTGGGGGGCATCCTTCCTAAAACGATCACCAGCAGCCCACGCCCCGGCAACAAGCCATGGCGAACCCTCGAAACCACCGGGGGAATGCTCAATAGCATCGGTCTGGATAACGATGGCATCGACTATTTCATTGCCAACCACCTGCCTTATCTGGGCTCGCTTGGTTCGCCTTTGGTGGTCAGCATCGCCGGCAAGACAAAGGAAGACTTCGTCAGCATGGCCGCCCAACTGGGCGAGCACTCGCAGATCGCTGCGATCGAACTGAATATCTCTTGCCCGAATGTCAGTGGCGGTATCGACTTCGGAACCGATCCCGCGACCTGCGAAACGCTGGTCGCCGCTGTCCGGGCTGCGACTCCACACCCGATCATCGCCAAGCTGACACCGAACGTGACCAGCATCGCCTCGGTCGCCAAGGCCGCCGAAGCTGGGGGCGCCGATGCCGTTTCGGCGATTAATACCGTCCAAGGGATGGCGATCGACTGGAAACGCAAGAAACCGCTGCTCGGTAACGTGATCGGCGGGCTTTCCGGCCCCGCGATCAAGCCAATCGCCCTGCGATGCGTGTTCCAGATTGCCAAAGCGACGAAGGTGCCGATTATCGGTATCGGTGGCATCAGCAGCGTCGACGACGTGATGGAATTCCTGGTCGCTGGGGCGACGGCCGTGCAGATCGGCACCGCCAACTACTTCGATCCACCGCTCAGCGGTCGAATTGTGGGCCAATTGCCTGACGCGATTGCCTCGCTGGGAGTTTCCAGCGTCAAGGAAGTCGTCGGTAGCCTACAACTTCCTTCGTAAGTTCAGCCGAGGCTAATCGCCTAGGTTTTCCTTTCGGTGATCTGCCCACGCATTGAACCCTTGTCATGCCGATCTTGTCCCCGGGGTGACAGTTCGCCTCGTCGTCCGTCATAATAACTAGCTGGTTTTGACTTCTTTTGACCCCGTAAACTGACGTAGATCCATGCGTGTCCTCTCCGGAATCCAGCCGACTGGACGTCCCCACTGGGGCAACTACTTCGGTGCTATTCGCCAGTACATCGACCTGCAAGGGAACGAGCAGTCGTTCTACTTCATCGCGAATCTGCACGCTCTGACGACCGTTCGCGATCGTGAGAAGCTGGAACAAGCCACCATCGACATGGCCCTCGACATCCTGGCCCTGGGGCTCGATCCCGATCAGGCCACGCTGTTCGTCCAGTCCGATGTGCCTGAGATCAGCGAGTTGTGCTGGATCTTGATGACCGGTACCGGCATGGGTCTGCTGGAACGCTGCGTTAGCTACAAAGACAAAAAAGATCGCGGGCTGAAGGCCGACGCCGGCTTGTTCACCTACCCAGTGCTTCAAGCGGCCGACATCCTGGGCTACGACTCCGACATCGTGCCGGTTGGACAAGACCAGGTCCAGCACATCGAAGTGACCCGCGACATCGCACAAAGCTTCAACCATCAGTTCGGCGAAGTCTTCGTGCTGCCGAAACCGAAGGTGCTCGATGCTTCGGCCAAGGTGCCCGGCACCGACGGCGAAAAAATGTCGAAGTCGTACGGCAACATCATCGAACTGTTCGAGCCACCCAAGCAGGCTCGCAAAAAGATCATGCGAATCGTGACCGACTCGCGTCCGATGGAAGATCCCAAAGAGCCGGAAGGGGATCACCTCTACCAGTTGTTCTCGTTGTTCGCCGAGCCAGAAGCCCTCGAAGAAATGGCGGCTCTCTATCGCAAGGGTGGCTTTGGCTATGGCCACGTGAAGAAAGCCCTGGCGGACGCTGCCGAAGCGTATTACGCCGAAGCTCACGAACGCCGCGCCGAGTTGGTTGCCAACCCGCACCGCCTGAAAGAAATCCTCGGCGATGGCGCCCAGGTCGCACGCAAGAAGGCACGCGAAGTTCTCACCCGAGCTCAAGAAGCATCGGGGATCTCGGGCTGGCACGCACGGTTGAAGTAAGCAGGCAAGCGAAGCAATGGAAATCATCGGAATCGGAACCGACATCATCGAGTGCCTGCGCATCGCCCAGATGATCGAACGCCACGGCGAGATGTTCATCAATCGTGTTTATACCCAACACGAAATCGAATACTGCAGCGAACGCAAAGCGGCAACCCAGCACTACGCTGGCCGCTGGGCAGCGAAAGAAGCAGTGCTGAAGGCGATCGGCACCGGCTGGATCAAAGGGATCACCTGGCGTGATGTCGAAGTTGCCAACCTGTTTGGTGGCAAGCCGATCATCAACCTCTCTGGCGGAGCCCTCGATTCGGCGCGACGCCGCGGAATTCAAGAGATCCAGATCAGCATCAGCCACTGCCGCACCCACGCGGTGGCCTACGCCATGGGTCTGGGCGATCCGTCGAAGGCCGAATCGATCGACGTCTAAAGCCACTCTGGCGACACCATTCCCACGACCAATTCCGGCGAAACTTCGCCCGGCGTGGGCCGATGCGCAGTTCTCGTTAATTTTATTCCTTCCCAGTTGCATGATACTGAACGCCTGTATACATTACAGGCGTTCTGGCCAGGAACTCGACTTACTGAATCATGCTTTGGATTAGGGACGATTAACGATGAGCCTTTGTCAGACGGTCTTCGGCGATTTTGAAATCGAATTGGCCAACACGCGCAAGACCTTAGAGCGGGTTCCCAACGATAAGTGGGACTGGAAGATCAACGAGAAGTCGAACACCATTGGCTGGGTCGCTGGCCACCTGGCTGAAATCCCCGGTTGGGCCGTTTCGACTTGGACGAAAGACGAACTCGACTTCAACCCTCCCGGCGGACCAGGCTACTCACCACCAGCCGTTTCCAACTGCGAAGAAGTGCTGGCCTTGTTCGAGAAGAACGCTGCCGCCGCCAAAGAAGCCATCGCCGGCATCCAGGAAGCTGACTTGGGCAAGCCATGGTCTTTGCTAAGCGGCGGGGAAGTGTTGTTCACCATGCCGAAGGTCGCCGTCATGCGAACTTTCGTCATCAATCACATCGTCCACCACCGAGCCATCCTGACCGTCTATTACCGCGTCAACGGCGTTCCGGTTCCAGCCTTGTACGGACCATCGGGCGACGAGACCTACTAAACGCCGCGATCGATTTCAACAACACACCAACTTGCCAGTGGTCAGGCGTCCAATTGTCCTCCGTGACGCCTGACCGCTTGGCATGGTGCAATCGCTTTTCTACAGCCGTTTCTGGAATCGCATCACGCTGCCACTGATCACCGCCAGACCACACAGCGCCAGACCAATCACCGACGGTACAAGGTCTTGAAAGTCGGCGGCTCGCAAGACAATCCCGCGTAAGATCTCGATGAAGTAGGTCACCGGAATCGCGAACGTGATCAAATAGATCGGCAGCGGCATCTCGCTGCGCGGGAACATAAAGCCTGACAGCAACACGGAGGGCAACATGATAATGAACGCGAACTGAACCGCTTCTAACTGCGTGGTGGCGACGGTCGAAACAAACAGCCCCAGCCCCAGCGAGCAGACCATGAACAGCATCGACAACGCCAGCAGTAGTCCGATGCTTCCATTCACCGGCACGCCAAACGCATAGATCATCACCGAAAGCACAATCAGCAGTTCGACGAAACCGATCATCGCATAGGGAATCAGCTTTCCCAGGAGCAGCCCCATTCTTCCGACCGGCGTGACGAAAAGCTGCTCGAGCGTTCCCAGCTCGCGTTCACGCACAAGGGCGAACGAAGTCAGAAACAACGTCACCAATTGCAGAATGATGCCGACCAGCCCCGGCACAAAGAAGTGAGCACTATCGAGGTCTGGGTTATAAAGCAAACGCGTTCGCACTTCGATCGGCAAAGCGATCGCTCCGTTTTCGTCCCGAGAAGGAGCGACCTGCAGCGTATCGGCGAAGTTTTTCGCCCTTCCCATCGATAAGTTCAGCCCCAATAGCTGCGCCGTGCTTTGCGCCGTGGTGGCGACCTGGGAATCGCTACCATCGATCAGCACTTGAACTTCGACCTGTTCGCCTCGAAGCAGCTGATCAGAAAAGTTCGGCGGGATTCGTAGGCCGGCTCGGGCCCTTCCGGAAGTCAACGCTCGATGGAACGACTCCTCGTCGTACACTTCTTTCAGCAGGCGAAACTTGCGAGTGTTGAGGAACGACGAAATCATCTCGCGCGAGCTTTGCCTTCCATCCAAATCGAAGACCACCAGCGGAATGTTTTCGATCTCGGTATCGATGGCATATCCGAAGATGATCGTTTGCATCACCGGCACGACCAGCATGAAAAACAGCGTGATCGGTTGGCGACGAATATGGAAGAACTCTTTCACCAGGACCGCCCACAGCCCCAGCAGTGGATTGCCCGACTTCCGTTGCCCAGGCGACTTCTTGGCGATCGGTACTGGCGGTTCTTCTGATTCGGCCTCGGTCGTTTTATCGCTTAATTCGGCTTGAACTTCGTTTGCTCCTTCTTTCTCCGCATTCGCGGTGAGCGTCACGAAGACATCCTCCAGCGAAGGCGTGATTGGGCGGAGCTCGATTTGTTGATCGGTGACACCAAGATGCTGCCGTAATGTGTCCGGCGAAAGAGTATCGTCAATCAAGACATGCAGCGTTTCACCAAACAGCGTCGCATCACGCACCCCTTCCTGTTGTCGCAACTGCGAAAGATGCTCGGCGGCATGCGGCACCCGCAGTTCAAATCGCTGGGTACCTTCCGGCGTGATCTGAGGCAACTCTTTCAGTTCGTCCGGTTTCCCCAGGACCAGCAACCGCGAAAGATAGAGGTATCCGACATCGGTGCAGCGTTCCGCTTCATCCATGTAGTGGGTCGTGACGACCAGCGTGACACCGCGGCCGGAGAGCTCGAAAAGCAAATCCCATAAGTGACGCCGAGCGACCGGATCGATGCCGGCGGTTGGTTCGTCGAGAAACAACAAGTCTGGCTCGTGGATCAACGAACATGCGAGCGCCAGCCGCTGTTTCCATCCGCCCGAGAGCGTTCCAGCTAATTGATCGATGTAGTCGTGAATCCCGGTCAGGTCGAGCACTGCCTGCTTCCGTTCTTCCAGCCGCTGCGAGTCGAGCCCGTAGATTCGGCCGTAGAACTCCAGGTTCTCGCGTACCGTTAGATCGGCATACAAACTGAAGTGCTGCGACATATAGCCGACACGCGGCTTGATGCTTTCCGACTCGATGTATGCGTCGCGCCCCAGAACAATCGCTCCGCCATCGCTAGGTGGCAAAATCCCCAGCAGCATACGAATGATCGTCGACTTGCCGCTTCCGTTGGGACCTAGCAGTCCGAAGATCGCACCTCGTTTGACTTGAAAGCTGACATCGCGCACCGCCACGAAGTCGCCGAAGCGACGCCATAAATGCTGAACGTCGATGACCACGTCGTGATCGCTCATGGGGCGTCCTTCAAGGGATCGAGCGAAACATCGACCGTCATCCCGGGACGTAGTCGCCCCACTTTCTCGTCCAATTCGACTTTTACCCGGAACACCAGCTTCGACCGATCCTCCAGCGTTTGTACGTTGCTGGGAGTGAACTCGGCCTGACGAGCAACGTAGACCACTTCACCGATATGCTCTTCCCCTGGAATACCATCGACGTTGACCGCCAGCTTGTCGCCGACCTGGATTGCTCGTTGATTCTGCGGCACATAGCAGCGAACCCAGAGGTTCTCTTGATCCAGGATCGACATCACCGGAGCACTTGCCCCAACAAGGTCGCCTGGTTGAAGGTCGAGGGCTTCCACGAACCCATTGACCGGGCTGGTGATGTTCAGCTCTTTCTTCTGCTCCCGAATCACCTCGACCGAGGCCTTCGCGGCATCGCGGGCCGCTTTGGCCTGGGCAATGTCTTCCGCACGATAGCCATTCTTGGCCAGTTCCCAGGCCGCCTTCGCTTCGGCCATCTGCCCTTCGGCCTGACGTATTTCTTCTTCGCGTGTGCCTGCTTCCAGCAGCGATAACTCTTGGCCTCGCACTTCGACTTGTGACTGGGCGGACTCCAATTCTTTGGTCGCCGCGTCGAATTCTTCCCGCGAGATCGTGTTGTTTTCGTAAAGCCGATTGCGACGTGCGAAGTTCTCTTTGGCCAGCAACAACTCGGCCGCGGCGACCTCTTTTCGCCCGCGTGCCGCTTCGATCTCTTGCGGACGTGGCCCGGTCTTCAGCTTGTCGTAGTTGGCCAGGGCCTGATGATACTTCGCCTCGGCCTGGGCAATTTCTTCGACGCGGAAACCGGTCTTCAACCGCTGATACTCTGCTTCGCGCTGGGCCAGCGTCTCGATCGCCTCTTGCTCACGCTGCAGCAGATCGAAAGGTTCTAATTCGACCAGCAACTGTCCGGTGGCAACCGTGTCCCCTTCTTCCACCAGGACTTGCTTGACGCGACCGCCAACGCGTGAGCCGATCCGAATTTCGTCGGCTTCGAGAAAGCCAGAGACCACATTGGGCGGCGGGACGAACTTGCTGTAGGCGACTAATCCTCCGAGAACGAGGATTACCATTCCGACGATGAGTGCTCGATATACCATCGTTGCCCGACTTTCGCGTGGGATGCAACTCGAGGAGAATGTCGACGATCTGCCTTCATTCTATCGCTCGCCGGGCATCGATCCCACCTGGGCAAAGAAACCTTTACGGTTCGATGCGGTTCTTTCGTCCGCCGGTCACGATCATCGGTTGCCAGTCTTTGGCAGCTTCATCGGCACTTAAGACCATGTTGTCATGAATCTCGCATTCTTCCAGATCGGTCAGCTTCAGCCCGGCGTTCTCGCAGTCGAGTACCGTGCAGCCGGTCACGTGAAAGCGTCGACATTTTTCCAGGATCAATCCGGCATCGGCTCGCAGCGTTTCTCGGATATGCAAACCGGTGATCGTGCCACCATCGCAGTTTTTGAACAGCACGGCGTTGTCGCACGTGTCGCGATCGCGATAGGGTGGATTGCGTGCCAGCACATTCGCTCCCACAACCACGTTCATACTGTCTTCCACGCGGAGGTTATATTGGTAGCCGCTGCCAATCGTATTGCCGACGATCGAAACGTCCCGGGCCTGGCGGATGTCGATGTTCGTTTCGACGTCGCTCAAGATGTTGTTCGCAATCGAAACCAGCCCCCAGCAAGGCTCGCCATGTGGGGTCGCGCCGATGAAGCGGACATTCGCGGAGTTCTCTCCCTCCGAGTGCTGTAGCGTACAACCGGTGATCGAAACCTCAGCGGTTCCCCAGGCCGATCCGTCACTGTCGATCAACACGTTTTGCACATTTGCTTCCAGGTCCGATCCGCTGATATGCAGGTTACGAACGCCGCCCCCTTTCGAGACCACGCCCCCTCCCTGGTTGTAGCTAATATGCGAAGCCGAAATGTTGATCTGGTGCAGATCGACATCATCGAGAAATACCCCAGCGCCGCGATTCTCGTACAAGTGGCAGTTCGCGATGATCACGTTGCGGTTGCGTTCGACCAGGTGAATCGCATGGCGTGTGTTGCGAATCGCGACCTGAGAAATCGTGAGCTGCATCGTCTTGAGTGCTTCTATCCCATCGGCCTCTTCATGGGCGCCAACGATTTCGATCCCCTCAATGATTGGCATACGTTGGTTCAGCCACACATTCAATTTCACCGTCTTGGGGGAAGCGGTTCCTTCGTGGGTTCCGATCAATCGGATCGCCGGCCCAGCGCCTGCCATCACAATTCGTGCGGTCCCGTCGCCAACAATCGATGTCACACCGACTTTATCAAGCTCGATCACCAGCGGCCTGGTGATCTTGTAATCTCCCTTCGGTAGCACCATCCCCGGTCGCCCTGCTTCGAGCCACTGTTGCAGCCCGGCAGTGTCGTCGTGCCTTCCATCGCCGACAACACCGAAGTCGAAGACATCTTGCTGCGCGGCTCCCTTCAACGCGTTTGGGGAGTCTGCCTTTCCAACCGAAACAATCACCATCGCGGCACTTAACAGCAACAGCAAAACGGCAAAGCTACTTCCTGTAGAACGGAACGTACGAACGATGTTGAGCATCGTGGACTCTCCAGCGACAGCGATTTCTGGTTTGGCTTGGGCCTGCGATCGCTACAGCGGCAGGACGCGTGAATTGCCAAAGTAACCCAAAACATGTCACGAGACATCATTTTTCTAGAATTTTGTCCTCCAAATCGATTTCCCGAGCGAAAGAAGATTTGCTTCCCGCCGGGCGAAGTGGCATATTGACGTCGCATCCCACCTACCTCCATCTCGGTATCCTCGACCGGAGATCTTGCCATGGCCTGGCTTCGTTGTGCCGTTTGCACGCTCGTGCTTTCGTTTATCTCGGCATCTGATTTGTATGCGGAACTTCAAGTCGGCGCTGCTGTTGTCGATATCACGCCCGAAACCTTTCCGGTGCTGATCAACGGCAGCTTTTATCCTCGCCAGGGCGAACCGAAAGACATCCATGCCCGCGCGATCGTTGTCGACGATGGCACGACGCGGCTGGCCATGGTGGTCGCCGATAGTTGCATGCTGCCCAAAGACTTGACCGACAGTGCCAAGCAGTTGGCGGCCGCGCGTAGCCAGATTCGCCCAGACCATATGATGATTTCGGCGACGCATACCCATTCGGCACCCGCTTCGATGGGTTGCCTGGGGACCGATGCCGATCCGACGTATGTCCCGTACCTGCGTATCAAGTTGGCCGAAGCCATTCTGGAAGCGGAAAAGAATCTTGCTCCTGCCAAGATCGGCTGGGGATCGATCGATGCTAACCAGTTCACCGCCCTGCGACGCTGGATCTTGCGCCCCGGTATGGAACGCGAAGATCCGTTCGGAGAAAAGACCGTCCGGGCCAGCATGCACACGGCTCGCGACAACATGGCCAATGTCACCGGCGAATCAGGCCCGGAAGATCCGGAGTTGTCGATGATCGCGTTCCAAAGCATCGATGGACGACCGATCGCGCTGCTGGCGAACTTTTCGATGCATTACTACAGCGGAGGCGGCGCGGCCGACTACTTTGGTGCTTACTGCGGCAAGCTGGAAAAAGCTCTCGACAAATCAAGTGACGGGCAACCACCATTCGTCGCGATCATGTCGCATGGCTGTAGCGGTGATATCTGGCGGCTCGACTACCTTACCGGTACCAATCAAACGTTCGACGGCTTTGTCGACGGCATGGTCGCCAAGACGCAGCAGGCGTTAAAAGACGTCGAGTATCAAGCCGAGGCTCCTTTAGCGATGGCGGAAACTCGCATGAAGTTGAATTATCGCGTTCCGAGCGAAGATCGACTGAAATGGGCCGAAGAGATCGTCACCCAGATGGGAGATCGATCTCCGAAAACGCCTGCTGAAGTATATGCCCGCGAGCAAATTTTTCTACACGAAAAGCAATCGACAGAAATTGTACTGCAAGCGATTCGCCTGGGAGATATCGCCATCGCGACCACGCCCAACGAGACCTACGCCCTGACCGGTTTGAAGCTGAAGGCCCGCAGTCCTTTCACCAAGACGATGGTGATCGAACTGGCCAATGGCGGCGACGGCTATATCCCTCCGCCAGAGCAGCATGTACTGGGAGGCTACAATACCTGGGCGGCCCGATCAGCAGGGCTCGAAACCACGGCCGAGCCGAAGATTGCCGAGGCAGACCTGAAGCTTCTCGAAGCAGTTACCGGCAAGCCGCGTCGTGAATCGTTGCCCCCGGCGAGCAAGATGACCGAGACGATCACCAGCTTGAAGCCGGTCAGCTACTATCCGCTGCACGACATGGAAGGGCCCACGGCGGCGAATCTGGTCGCGGATGCCTCGCCTGCTGAGATCGAAGAGGGCGTCGTCTTCTTTTTGGAAGGAGCCGATGGCCCTGCCTTAGCGACGGAAGGCAACTTGAACCGTGCCGCTCACTTCGCAGGCGGGCGAATCGTTGCCGATGCCAGTGAGCTCAAACCGAACTATACCGTCAGCCAATGGATCTGGATCGGAATCGATCCGGAAGCCCGGCCGATCGCAGGCTGGTTTCTTTCCCACGGCGTTCACCTGGGCCTCGCCGGTCAGGGAGAGCACGCGGGGCGACTGCTGCTAAAAACTAGCGACGAAGCTGTCACCTATGGCAAGACATCGATCGCACGTTGGGACTGGGCACACGTGGCACTCGTTCGCACCGACACTACGGTTCAAGCTTATCTCGACGGAAAGCTGGAACTCGAAGGGCAGATTTCGGACGCTCCCGTACCGAGTCAGCTTTTCATCGGTGGTCACGCCAACAACGAAAACAATTGGGAAGGTCGCCTGGACGAGGTGGCCATCTTTGACCGAGCGTTGACGGCGGAACAAATCGCCAAATTGGCCGACGATGGCCAGTCGACAACTTCGACCACGCAGACCACGCTCAGCGAAGAAGATCAAAACAAAGGCGGCCGCCACTGGGTCGATCAGGCCACGCCTGCCCCACGCTCACCGGAAGAGGAAAAGAAATCGTTCCAAATCGAACCTGGCTACGCGATCGAACTGGTCGCCGCCGAACCGCTGGTGATGGATCCGGTCGCGATCGCCTTCGACGCCCAGGGAACGATGTTCGTCGCCGAGTACAGCGACTACCCCATCGGACCGTCTGAGGAAGGAGCCCCACCTCTTTCGCGAATCGTAAAACTGATCGATCACGACGGCGACGGCAAGATGGACCAACGAATCGTGTTCGCCGACCAACTAAACTTCTGCCACAGCTTGATGCCGTTTCGCGGCGGCATCCTGGCATGTGCCCAGACGGAGTTGATCCTATTGACCGACACCGATGCCGACGGGATCGCGGACCAACGCGAGGTGCTGTTCTCGGGCTTCGTTCCAGCCCACGCTCAGATGCAGGTCGGTTGCCCACGTTGGGGCTTGGACAATCGAATCTATTTCAACTACGGCGTCGGCAAAGTCACGCAGCATGTCGACAACACAACGAAAACCATCCCGCGGAACGAGTTTTGGATCGATCCGTTGACACTCGAGTTCGGCCCTGCCAGCGGCACCGGCCAGTATGGCAACACGATCACGGCTTGGGGGGATCGACTGTTTGCGACGAATCGCAATCCGATCATCGCGACAACGATGTCGCTGGAAGAGGCCGCGCAGAATCGCTTCGCGCCGATTCGATCGATCCAATACGATGTCGCTCCGTCTGGCGGCGACTCGAAGGTCTTTCCGCTGGTCGCCATGAAAAGCAACTGGCTTTCGCATGCCGGTACGCACACCTCGGCTTGCGGTACGACGGCTTACGTGGGTGATGGACTGGGACCAGCGATGGTGGACAGCGTATTCGCCTGCGAACCGATCGGGCATCTCGTGACCCGGGCGATCGTTGCCCGTGACGGATCGCGTCTGACTTCCAAGCGTGCTCAAGAGAACGCCGACTTTCTGGCCGCCAGCGATACCTGGTTTCGTCCGGCAAGTCTTTCCAATGGCCCCGATGGGATGCTCTATCTCGCCGACATGTATCGGTTGTGGGTCGAGCACCCGAAGTTCCTTCCGCCGGAGATCGCGGCCCAGCTGGATTGGCGGGCCGGAGAAGATCGCGGGCGAATCTGGCGAATTGTGCCTGCGAAACACAAAGCAGCAAAACCATTCGAGCCTGCGAAATCAACCAGCGATCTTGTGAAGATGCTGGGCAGCGACAACGGTTGGCAGCGTCGCACGGCGCAGCAACTTCTGGTGGAACAGCAGCGCCACGATGCCCAGCCAGATTTGAAGAAGCTATTCCAAACAAGCGATTCCCCCCTGGCCCGGCTGCACGCCATTTGGACGATGGAAGGCCTTGGCAAGCTTTCCGCAGATACCATCGTCGCAGGCTTAAACGATCCTCATCCAGAAGTTCGGGCCAATGCCATTCGACTGGCAAAGCGTCACTGGGCAGAATCACCTGAACTGTGCCAGGCCGCGATGAAGTTGGTTGACGACACTGATCAGCAGGTTCGGTTTCAACTCACGTTGGCTCTCGGCCAGACCAACGATCCGGGCAAAGCCAAGGTGCTGGCGTCGCTGCTTCCAAGTGACGGCGCGGATTCGACCTTTGCCGACGCCATCGTTGCCGCCTCCGAAAATTGCTCTGGCGAAATCCTGGCGATCTGCTCGGCCGATCTCGTTCAGCAAAACGCTCTCGCCGAGCGACTTTCACAGGTGGTTGGATCACGACGCGATGAAGCGGAGATGGTGGCCACACTTCAGGTCGCACTTTCGCAAAAGGCCCCGACCGGACAACTTGCCGTGCTGAAAGGACTGACGACCGGACTGGGAAATGCTAAGCAGTTTCATGCCCTTCTCGCGAAGCTGCCCGATGCACAGCAGCAACTTGCGTCGCAGCTTCAGGCTTTGGCGATTGATCCGCAGCAATCGCCTTTGCTACGCCGCGATGCGATTCAGGTCGTCCGCCTGGCGGGCATGGCAGGCGACGACTTCTTTGCCGAATTGTGCACTCCCCGCGAGCCTGCATTGGTTCAACAGGAAGCGGTCGCTACGCTTGTTTCTCCACTCACGCCAGTACGGTCGCAGCTTCTAGCCGAGCTTTGGCCCGAGCTCGAACCGGGTACCCGCGACACGGCGATATCGCTGCTGATCAAATCGACGCCTGGGGTCGAGTTCCTGCTTACCGCACTTCGCTTGGGTACGATCTCGCGAACCTCCTTGAGCCTCGATCAGCAGTCGCAACTTCGCCAGCATCGCGATGCGGCGATTCGCAAACAGGCGGAACAACTTCTCGGCCAGGCCGCCAACAGCGATCGCGCTGCGGTGCTCAAGCAGTATCAGTCGGTCACCACGACCATCGGCAGCGCTACCACCGGGAAGGCGATCTTTCTAAAGAACTGCGCCAAGTGCCACACACCAGCAGAGCCTCGTCAGGCAAGCGTCGGGCCAGACCTGGCTGATTCGCAGAACCGTCCGCGCGAAGCAATCTTGTTCGATATTCTCAATCCCAGCGGCAAAGTCGAACCGAAGTATGCCGCCAGCCAAATCCTGACCGATAGCGGGCAAAGCTTCAGCGGGATTGTCATCCATCAAACGCCGCAAACCATCGTGCTGCAGATGGCCGATGGCAAGACACAAGAGATTGTCCGGGCCGAGATCGAGTTGTTCCAGACCAGCGACCGCTCGCTGATGCCCGATGGCCTGGAGAAAGAGATCTCGCTGGATCAAATGGCCGACCTGCTCGAATTCCTGCAGTCGCCACTTCCCAAGCGGTAACGATACGAAAAACGCCTTACACGGTGAAGCGTAAGGCGTTGGCGTATTTCGGGCGATCTAAGATCTTCTCAAGCGGAGGCGACAGGACTCGAACCTGCAACCGGCGTAACCGGCGACGGATTTCAAATCCGCTCCCTAACCAATTCGGCTCGCCTCCGGGCGTGGGTAATCGATTGATTTCCCATCAACGTAAACGCTAACGAGCCCATGGAGTTATGTCAACGGGCCGAGTTCCGGTCGCAGCGATTGCAGTGACTTAACGGCGGGCAGCTTCTCGTGCGAGAGCGATATTTTTCGCGAGTCCTCCAATATTGGAACGCGACCAGACAATAACGCTATGATGAAACCGCCGAATCGTTGCCCGAAAGACACTTGGATCGTACCTCCATGAATAATCTCCGGCAAAGCATCATCGCGCTGCTCCTCCTCGCATCCCTCTTCCTGCTGTCAGACTGGCTACCTGCGGGCAGTCCGACGGTTGCCTTTGCTCAAGAACTTCCTGCGACGGTGGAAGATATTCCTGATGCCGCAGAGTTGGAAGGGGAGCCGAAGCTTTACACATCGCCGCAAAGCATCTTGTCCGACTTTTTCGGACGGCGTCGCGCTGGCATGGTGGTGAACGGCCTGGAAGATATCGTCGGGGTGACGGCGACCGGGTTATCACCGCTTTTGGTGCTCTCGATCGCGTCGCCAGTCGTCTACTTCATGACCGATCCGGCTCAGCGAGAGTCGCTGATCTTTCTTTATCAGCCGTGGTTCTTCATCCCCGTGATATTGATCACGCTGCTGATGATGTTCAAAGACACGGTACTAACGTTTGCCAGCTATCTGAAGCTGCCGCTCGACATCCTTGGTGTGCTATTTCACTTGCTGGGTTTTCTGGTCGGTTTCCGTTTGATTTACCACTTGCTCGATGTGAACCTCGGCGGGCAATCAGGCCCAATGGGAACTATTCTCGCTTTGGGGCTTGTCGTCTTGATGTTCGCGTTCTACACGAGCGTCTGGGTGATGAGTAACGTCTTTGAAGTGTTGATCCTGATCAATCCATTCCCGCTGGTCGATACGGTGCTGCGAATCGGTCGGATTGGCGTGCTACTGTGCATGTACCTGGCCTGCTGGATTCATCCGGCGCTGGGCGGGATGATCGCGGTCCCGATCTTGATCGTGTCGTTGATCACGTTTGAAAGATCGTTCCGAACCACCACTCTCGGGTTCCGACTGATCGGCGATGTATTTCTGTTTCGTAGCGACAAGATCGACGAGAACCGCAAGAAGTTCACGACGTTCATTTCGGTGGGTGGCCCGCTCCCTTGGCTGACACTCGGATCGATTTCCCAGGGAGACAACGGCTGGCAATTCAGTTACCGCTACTTGTTGATTGGACCAAGTCGAATCATCCTATTGCCACCCGGCCCTTACGCGATTGCTCAAGGCTCGCTCTTTCCTGGTCTTCTGCGCGTGACCGAGAACGGTACGCAACTGATCCTGCGATTCCCAGCGTCCTATCGTGGTCAGGAAGCGGCGTTAGCTCAGAAGTTTGGCTGCGAAGATATTCACGACTTCCGCTGGAGCACGCTCACACGCTCGATGGGAGGGTCGATTTGGCGAGGCATTTTTGGCAAAGGAAAGGAGCCCTCGCAAACGGCTACTGCCGGGTCGACAACGCCAGAACCCGTAGAAGAGACTTCCTCCGCCGAGGCCGTTTCGCCTGTCGAGAGTCAAGGATAATTCTGACGGTATTACGAATATAAGAATCTGCAATGAATTGGAAATGGAATCCGCAGATTCGGTCCATAGCATGCTAAGTTATAACATCGAACCATACATTCTTGTTTTTGCGCCTCAGACAATGACGAAGCTAATGGCGTGAGGACATCACTCTAAAAAACAGATCGGCAACTTCGGTTGTCGCATCAAGGCCGTCAAGAACCTGCCCCTCTTGACGGCTTTTTTATGCGCACATTGTGGAGTTTATCGACGTTGCAAGTCGGTACGGTTCCCCGAATTCTCCCGCATCGCCGTCTCCCCTACTCCGCTTCATAGCCGATGCTTTGGTTACCGAAATGCCGCGATGCAAATCGTGGGCAGGAAGCCGTTGTGTATCTGGGGGCGGATCACAACGGTTTTTTTACGCGCCGACGGCAATGCCACCATCGATAGCAAAACGGCTTTTTGTGGCAAAGTTTGCCGATTACGGCAATTCTCTCGATTGTGCCGATTATCTGGCCGATATCCATTCTTGCGTCACGACACCATTCCCCCCTGCCCTGCATTCCAGGGTGGTTCGTTTGATGTGAACCTGGAAACCTCGACATGATGGCACGTCACTTAATTCTCAGCTTGTTCACCGTAGCCCTGTTGGCATCTGTCGGTTGCCGTACCGTTCCGAGTTGCAACTCTTGCAACCTGGGCGGAGTCAGCTCGGCTGCCGGTTGCGGATGCAGCGATTGCGGTTCGACCTGCGGATCGTCTTGCAGTGGTGGTACGACTTGCGGCAAGAGCTACGGTCCGAACTACGATGTTTGCTTGCCAGGCATCCCCTTCGCCGAAATGCGTCAACGTTTGCGTAATAACCTGACGTGTACCGCCGGTTGCTCGGACGAAGTGTACTGGGGCGAATGGATCTCGGACCCACCGAAGTGCGATCCATGCGATTGCTTCGGAAACTACATCGGCCCTGTCGGTGGCCCATGCCGCCCTGGCCTGCTCGGTATTCGCCGCGGCGACGACTCCTGCACCAGCATGTGCGACAAGGGAACACCTTGTAACAGCTGTGCCTGCCAGGCAAAGGCCCGCACGGTCGGCTACGAACACGCCGTCCCTGGCGAATCGACCATCCTGTACGATTCGGAAGTCCCGATGGAATATCAGCAGCCAACGCCGGCATCTCCTTCCGACACCACGATGATGCGGATGCAATCGAAGAGCTACCCAACCTCGGCGACTAGCCGTCAGCCACACACCCTTGGCCGCGGCAGCATGTAATCCAAAACAATAGCCAGGGGGGCTTTTGAAGAGACGCGATCACGACGGTGATTGCGTCTCTTTTTTATGCGCTCATCCCTAGAGAAGACCACCGCGAAGCAAATGCTGGAGTGGCCCCGCATGCACATCGATGCGATCGAATCGCGAAGGACTCTAGCGATAGTAGCTCGGTCCGGTGCCGCCGAAGCGATACTCGAAGCCACCACTCACCGAGAAGTTGTTCGAGGAAACCGCGTCGGTTCCACCAAGTGCAAGGTTATCGAGAAGCTCGAAGCGAAGAGCGACTCGCTTGTGCAAGAAGTACTTGAGACCTAAGCCAAACGGCATCGAGACCTGAGACTGATCGCGGGCACGGCCCAGGACATCTTCATACTGAAACACGGCGGCCCCTAGACCAATCGTGGCGTAAGGTCGCCATTTGGTATCGCCCCACGGATAGAACTGCACGTTGTAATCGAGCAGCACCAGCTGACTCTTTCCTGAGAAGGTGGTATCGGTCGGATAGATCAAACGTCCCTGGGCGAAACCAAGTCGGACTTCCGTTCCCCAGTAGTGATCGAAGTCGTAGCCCAAACGAAAGCCGTCAAAGAAAGCGCCCGACTGTTCGACATCGCCGGGGATCAAGTTCTGCAACATGATCGTGCCGGCGAACGCATCGAAGTGGAACGGACGATTCCGCCAGCTCATTCCTTGCAGTGGTTGCCCCCAGCCAATATGCCGAGCCGGATCGTCTGGATGACCATGCACGAAGTCGAAACGGTGCTGGTACTCTTTTCGATTGGCACCACCAAACCACGACTCTGACGAGCCAGGCGTTTCATAGATACGCTTCGGTTCGACGTCGATAACCTCGGCATCCAAGATCGATTCCGAGACACCTTCCATGATGGGTGCGTTCGCCGTCGGCAGCTCTTCTTGTGCCTGGCAAATCGCCACGCACCATCCACTGGCAACTAGGGCCAGGAGCATCGAGAACCGAATTGTAAAACGACGGATCATCCACCTACCTCGTGGGGGCATCTGTGATAGCTGCCAAATTAGGGCAGCGGATTATCGAAATGCACCCCGGTCACGTCAATGGATCTTCTGAAGTCAAAGTTGGTGGGATTGAAACGATTTGCTAATTTATCGCTGCTGAGCGCAATCTTCCTTGCTAACCCCTTCGGAGCAGACCATGCCAACTCGTCATCTTGGGATTCTAGGCCTTCTACTTTGCCTTCCCGTTAGTCCGCTAGCAGCCGATCCGGTTCCAGCCCAAGGCGGGGGGGATGGCGCCGTCGATGAAGTCGAGCAGATCCGAAAGCAGCTTGGGCCTGAGTTCTCCATCGAATCGAAAGAATTCGAGATCGAGTTCGAGCATCGCGAGCCTGGACATCGAAATTCGTCGGCATTCAGCCCTGGGCATCCTTCGCCTGACAAAACCACGCAAATGAACGAACGCCTCCGAGCGATGAGCCAGGCGACCCGCGATCAGGCCCGCCAGCTCGAGCAGATGGCTGCCGAAGCAGAAATGAAAATGCACTACGAGTTAGCCGATCGCTTGCGGGATGTGGCTCGCCGCCAGTGGGAATCGGCTCGTTTCATGCGAGCTCCACTGGAATACCCGGCCCACCCGGAACCAGGCTTCGTGCCACCATCGTTCCCGATGCCGGCCATCCATCATGCGGAAGCAGATCATCCAATGCCGCATCCTGCGGAGCATGCCCCCCACCAGGAAGCACCACCAGAAACCGATTCTCACTGGATCCCAGGTCCGCCGCGACCTCACGGGCCTCAAGATCGCCCATCTGCCATGCGTGCGCCAGCGTCGACGAAGAATCCGGATCGCTAAATCGCCCTCTGACGCGACCTTTCCCCCCATATCGGCAGGAACTTGACGACCGCCCTGGTCGTCAAGCATGATGAGACTGCGTGTGTAGACCTAAAATTCACGCACAAAAGGCTTAACGGCGATCCGCGGCGCGTGGTACGCTAGTAATGCACTTATCTTTTTCTCTAGATCACTTCTCCCTTCCATATTCCGCTCGGAGGATAGCGCTTTGGCTGGAACCCTGGGAAATTTTGCGGACATTCTGATTCGACGCGGACTTGTTGGTCCTGACCAGCTGCGCGAGGCCGAAACCATGGCCGATGCCCAGGGAATCTCGGTTCCTGAAGCATTGATCCGCTCGGGCTACGTCGCCTCGAACGATGTGATGCGTGCCGTCGCCGAAGAACATGGCCTCGACTTCATCGACCTGGACGAGGTCCGAATTCCGATGTCAGCCGTGGAAATGGTGCCGGAATCGGTCGCTCGTGAAAACGTCGTGATGCCAATGGCCGAAGACGATGGCGCCCTGAAAGTCATCATTTCCGACCCGCTCGACCTCGGAACCATCGATAAACTTCGATTTATTTTGAATCGAAAGATCGAAATTGCCCTCGCTCCGCGTGAAAACATCACCGAAGCGATCAACCGCTATTACGGGCAGCAAGAAGGGGAATCTGCGGACTCGATGCTGCAGGAATTCACCGACACGGCGATCGACTTCACCGACACCATGGAACAAGACACCATGACGATGGCGGGGGAAGAGTCGATCGACGAAACCAGCGCCCCTGTGGTGCGTCTGGTCCAGTTGATGATTAGCGAAGCGGTTCAGCTTCGTGCCTCGGACATCCATGTCGAGCCGTTTGAAGACCGCGTCCGCATCCGCTATCGCATCGACGGTCGTTTAATTGAGCGTGACAGCCCCCCCAGACGTATGCTGGGTGCCATCCTGTCCCGTCTCAAGATTCTGGGGGGTATCGACATCGCCGAACGTCGTCGCTGCCAGGACGGTCGTATCAAGGCAGACGTCGGCACCAAGACGATCGACCTTCGCGTGAGCGTGATCCCGACCAACCATGGTCAGTCGATCGTCATGCGTATTCTGGATAAAGACAGCATCAAGGTGGGCATTCGCCAGCTTGGTCTGTCGGACGGCAACTTCATCAAGTTCAACAACCTGATCAAGCGTCCCAACGGCATTATCCTTGTGACCGGTCCAACCGGTTCGGGTAAGACCACCACGCTGTACGCTGCCCTGAACGAACTGAACCGCCCCGACACCAAGATCATCACTGCGGAAGACCCAGTCGAGTACTACCTGCCAGGGATCAACCAGACCCAAACGCGGCATAGTATCGGGCTCGACTTTGCCAAGATTATCAAGGCAATGCTTCGTCAGGCCCCGAATATCATTCTCGTGGGTGAAATGCGCGATAGTGAAACAGCATCCATGGGGATCCAGGCCTCTCTGACTGGACACTTGGTTTTCAGTACACTACATACGAACGATGCGCCCGGTGCCATTACACGTTTGATCGACATGGGTGTTCCCTCGTATCTCGTTTCAAGTACAATTATTGGGGTGCTAGCCCAGCGTTTGGTGCGTGTGATTTGCGAGAAGTGCAAGGCACCGTTCAAGCCAAGCAAAGAGACTTTGCAGGCAGCCGGCATTACCCCAGAGATGGCCGAGAACGCGACCTTTATGAAGGGGCGTGGATGTGGCAACTGCCAGCGTAGTGGCTACAAGGGCCGCATGGGTATCTTTGAGTTAATGCAGATGAATTCACGACTTAGAGAGCTGGCGTTCCAAGGCGCATCGACGCAGGACATCCGCAAAGCGGCAGTCGCTGGCGGCATGGAAACCTTGTTCGACGACGGCGTCCGCAAGGCCATGATGGGCAAGACCAGCCTGGAAGAAGTCTTCCGCGTGGCGAAGATCGTCGAGAAGTAAATTCTCGGCCCTTACCACCCCATTGGCGGAAAACAAAAGAGAACAAGCGTTTACGAGCTATCCCGCCGTAAACGCTGAAATTAAACCGACTTATTTGAGTCCTTGGCGGCAGATAGCAACAATTCTGCCATACGGGACAGCTTTTCCATCGCTTTTCAACATTTATTCATCAGCAGTTCAAGTTCCAGTCGGCAAACTGGAGTCTTTGGCGCGAACCAGCTCGGTCGAAGTCAAAGCCTTGTCCTCCAGACGACTGCGACGATTAGAGGCTGGATGTTCTTCGAGGGTCGGGCGTAAGCGCAAGGATGCCCCCTGAACGAGGACCGTCCAATTCGTCACAAAGGGAACATATGGCCACCATTCTGATCGACAAGTTGCTGCAAGCTGCCATCAAGCAAGGCGCGAGCGATATCCATATAACCGTGGGACAGCCCCCGGTGTTCCGCTTGCATGGCCGAATGCGTCAACTTGATACCAAGTCGCTCGAACCGGAAGACACCGTTTCGCTGATGAAGAGTATCACGCCAGAACGTTGCCAGCGGGAATTACAGGAAACGGGTGGTTCCGACTTTGGTTTCGCGTTCTCGGACCTGGCTCGCTTCCGTGTGTCGGTGTTCCGCCAACGCGGTAACATCTCGATGGTGCTGCGTCAGATTCCTAACGACATGCTCACCCCCGATCAGCTGGGTCTGCCGGCGAAGGTGCTCGAGCTGTGTCACCGTCCGCGTGGCTTGTTCCTGGTGACGGGGCCAACCGGTTCGGGGAAAAGTACGACGCTCGCCAGTGTGATCAATCACCTCAACGAGACGATCGACCACCATATCATCACCATCGAAGACCCGATCGAATTTTATCACTACCACAAGAAGTCGACGGTCAACCAACGTGAAATTGGCGTCGACGTCCCCAGCTTCTCGGAAGCCATTCGTCGCGCACTTCGTCAGGACCCCGACGTGATCCTGGTGGGTGAAATGCGAGACTTGGAAACGATCGAGGCGGCCATTTCCGCGGCGGAAACGGGGCACGTGGTGTTTGGCACGTTGCATACCAACAGTGCGGCGAGCACCGTCGACCGTATCATCGACGTGTTCCCGAGTGGTCAACAGGACCAGATTCGTACTCAGCTTGGTTCCGCCTTGCTGGGCGTGTTGGCCCAGACGCTCTGCCCAAAAATTGGGGGTGGTCGTGTGGCTGCTTACGAACTGCTGAACGTGACCTCAGGTATTTCCAACCTGATTCGCGAAAACAAAACATTCCGTATTCCATCGATGATTCAGACCGGCTCGAAGCACGGGATGATCTTGATGGACGACTCTCTGTTCAATCACTGGCGAGCCGAACGCATCACCATGGAAGATGCCCTCGCCAAAGCCCAGAACCCGAACGACCTAGCCAAGCGTATCGCCGACGCGCGACGCGGCCTAGTCGAAGAACGTCCCGTCGTCGCTTAGTCGACTTTCGGACGACACCACCTTTTCCTGATTCCTTCCTGACGGACAACGAGACGACTTCATGGCAGTTCGCCGACTTGGACAAATTCTGGTCGACCTTGGCTTCATCAGCGACGAGCAGTTGGACCTGTTGCTGGAAGAACAAGAAGCTCAGGCGGAACACCAGCCGCTCGGCAAGATCGCCGAGGATATGAACCTGATCACCGACGATCAGCTGGCTCAGGCTTTGGCCGAACAGCTGCACATGCAGGTGATCAGCCTGGACGACGTCTCGATTGCCCCAGACCTGCTGCGTCGCATCACCGAACCGATGGCGCAGTTGTACAAGGTGATTCCGGTCTCTTACGAAGAAGACATGAATCGCCTGACCATCGCGACCTGCGAGCCACAGAACCTGTCGACCCAGGACGAACTTCGTCAGTTTTTGGGTTACGACATCAAGATGGTGGTCGCGACCGAGCGGGACATTCAAAAGACGCTCGATCGATACTACTCAGAAGACTCCGAGAGCTTCGAGGGTCTTGTCCGTGACTTGGAAGGTGACAACGACCTCGCCAAGGCAGCCGCTGCTCTGGAAGGGGACGGCCCGATCGATATTACCGACGCTGAGGCCCTTGCCGATAGCGCCCCTGTTCGCAAGCTGCTGAACATGGTGCTGCTGATGGCGATTAAGGACCACGCGAGCGATATTCACTTCGAACCATTTGAAGAAGAGTTCCGCATCCGTATCAAAGCGGACGGCGTGCTCTTTGAAATGGTTCCTCCGCCACGCCACCTGGCGTTCGCGATTACGACTCGTATCAAGGTGATGGCGAACCTCGACATCGCCGAGCGTCGTTTGCCGCAGGACGGTCGTATTGAATTGACAGTGGGTGGTCATCCGGTCGACTTGCGCGTGAGCGTGTTGCCAACCATGTTCGGTGAAAGCGTCGTGATGCGACTTCTCGACCGCAGCGTGGTCTCGCTGAACATCGAGAAGGTCGGCATGGGCGAAGACACACTCAAAGAGTTCCGCCAGGTGATGCACAAGCCGAACGGTATCGTCCTGGTGACCGGGCCGACCGGTTCCGGCAAGACGACAACCCTTTACTCGGCCCTCAGCGAACTGAACGTGATCACTGAAAAGCTGATCACCACTGAAGACCCGGTCGAATACGACATTGACGGCATCATCCAAATTCCGATCGATCCCGACCTGGGCAACACGTTTGCGAACTGTCTGCGGGCCATCCTGCGACAAGACCCCGACGTGATCCTGGTGGGTGAGATTCGAGACCTGGAAACGGGCGAAATCGCGATTCAAGCGTCGCTCACGGGTCACTTGGTGTTCAGCACGCTGCACACCAACGACGCACCTTCCACCATCACGCGTTTGAAGGACATGGGCATTCCGACGTTTATGATCACCGCGACGGTGGAAGCCATTTTGGCTCAGCGTCTGGTGCGTCGCGTTTGTAGCCAATGTCGCCAGGAACACGAACCATCCAAAGACGCGATCTTCCTTCTGAGCATGAAGGAAGAAGAGCTTGCCGGCCGTAAGTTCTTCAAAGGAACCGGCTGCGAGAACTGCAACGGTACCGGCTACAAAGGCCGTATCGGCATTTTTGAATTGATGATCATGAACGACAACCTGCGGGAAATGATCATGCGAAATACCTCGACCGACGAACTGCGGGACGAAGCCAAGAAGTACGGCATGACTCCCCTTCGCGATGCCGGCCTGGCGTTGGCGTTCGACGGCCTGACAACCCTGGACGAAATTCTTCGCGAAACGGTTGTCGACTAAACCTTATCCTTTGCTGGCCAGCAAACACCGATCACCTATTTCGACCCACTTACGTAAGAGCCCGACGTAGCCATGCCAACCTATCAATTTGAAGCGATGGACGCTCAAGGTCAGGAGATCCGCGACGTCATCGAGGCCCCAACCGAAGACGATGCCCAAGCTACTATCCGGCAGATGGGCTACTTCGTAACGCGTATCAACGAGAAGAAGTCTCGTGAAAAGACGGGTGCGAAGGGGAAAGGGAAACAACGCGGGATGGCCATCGGTGGCGTCAGCCATCGACAGTTGACCACCTTCACGCGGCAGTTGGCCATTCTGCAAAATGCCGGTCTGCCGATTCTGCGAAGCCTGAAGATTCTCGAACAACAAGCCAAGCCTGGCCGTTTGAAGAACAGCCTGATGGATGTCTGCGAAGACATCGAATCGGGTGCCGGCCTTTCGGAAGCAATGGGCAAATGTCCGAAGTGCTTCAACCGACTGTACGTGAATATGATCCGTGCTGGTGAAGCGGGCGGTGCGTTGGAAGTCATTCTCCTGCGTCTGGCCGACTTCATGGAACGTGACGCCGACCTGCGACGTAAGGTCCAGGGTGCCATGATCTATCCGTGCGTGGTGATCACGGTGGCGGTCGGTATTTTGACGTTCATCATGATCAAGATCGTGCCGACGTTCCGCCAGATCTTCGAGGACTTCGAGCTCGACTTGCCCGCCATGACCGAGTTGCTGATCACCATCAGTAACGCTGTGGTCAACTACTGGTACTGCATCCCACTGATTCCGGTGGCGGTGTTCCTCTTCGTCAAGCTCTTAAGAAAATTCAAACATGGCCGCATGGGCTGGGACTTGTTCTTCTTGAACATTCCAATCTTCGGCGGCCTGGTCGAAAAGAACGTGTTGGCACGAACCACGCGTACATTGGGCACGCTTATCTCCTCTGGGGTTCCCATTTTGGAATGCCTCAACATCGCTCGCGATACCAGCGGTAACGCCATGTTCGAGCGGATGTACAACAACGTGTCGGAATCGGTGAAAGAAGGTGAATCGATCTTCAAACCGATGGAAGAGAATTGCAGGGCTCCCTTCCACCCCGTCGCCTTGTTCCTGTGGGTTGTCTTTCCGGTGGCTCCCTTTGTTTCATTCTTCTTTATCCCGGCGATGCAGCCGTTTGCCTGGCAGGCGGTCGGTGTGGCGGGTGCCATCGGGGCAGGCTGGTACTTCCTGACGCTCAAGCGGCGAACGGTCGAACTGTTCGTGACGAACATGATCGACGTGGGGGAAGAAACGGGTGAACTCGACACCATGTTGTACAAGGTGGCCGACACCTACGACGAAGACGTCAAGGTGCTCACCGAGTCGCTCACCAAGATTATGGAACCGCTGTTGATCGTGTTCCTCGGCCTTTCGGTCGGGTTCATCGTGATCGCGTTGTTCCTGCCGCTGGTCGACCTGATTCAGAACCTGAGTTAGACGCTCGCCAGCGACAACAGACGGCGTCCCGAGTTTCAGGGGTTTCGGAACGCTTTGCCTGGGAAACCAACATCTTGAAATCAATCCACCAGACCGGTGCATCCGAGTCTGCCCAATATCCAACACAAGGACGAAGCACCGCTTCGTCACAGGAAAGGTCTACCATGACATCCCGACATCGCGCATGCCATCGTGGCTTTACCCTCGTCGAATTACTGGTGGTGATCACCATTATCGGAATTCTGGCGGGCCTGGCTCTGATCGGCTTGCCGGGCGTAATCCGAAGCGTGCAGTCCGCGGCCATGCATGCCGAACTCGTCCAGATCGGCACAGCCATCGAAGAGTTTCAGAAGGAACGTGGCTCTTACCCTCCCGACGGCAACACCGTTGTTACCGCAGGGGCCGGTGCTCGAGCCGCTGCGTTTAACAGCTTTCTGAACAAGCGATTTCAACAACGTAATGGTGGAGCAGACAATCCGAACTCCACGGCCCAAGCTCGTACTCGCCTGATGGCACTGGGTACCAGCCAAGGCATCGTGAATCCGAGCCCAACGGCGGGAACTCCTTATCAGTTGGAAGACATCGATCCTTCGGAAGCTTGGGTCTTGATGATGATGGGCTTCAGCCCGGACGTTGAACTGCCACTCACTGGCGATGGCGATCGTCAGCGTCGCTTCGAATTCGATACCACGCGACTGGTCGACGACGACGGCGATGGCTGGTGGTCTTACAAAGCCAAGTACAGCAACTCCCCTGTCGTTTACTTTAATTCCAATACCTACGTCAATGGGGCCGGTAGCGTAGCCTCTTTCACCGATCCTTCCGGTCTCGTGCAAGGTCAGGCTCGTCCTTACGGTCGTGTGAACTCGGCAGGTGCCTTTGAATGGGTCGCCCCGAACAAGTTCCAGCTGATCATGGCTGGCATCGACGACGACTTCGGCAGCTACGGCGGCGTGACGGAAATGAAGATCTATTCGTCCGGCATCGCCGATTCCACGGCTGCTCCGACCTCGGTCGATTACACCCCGGCCGACTTCGACAACATTACCGACTTCAGCCAGGGTGCCACCCTCGACGCCGACACCGAACTGTAACAGGGAGCGAATCATGCCAAGTATGGCACGACAATTTGCGAATCGCCGGACTCGGCCTGCCTTCACCCTGGTGGAGTTGCTGGTCGTGTTGGCGGTGCTCTCGATGATGGCCAGCCTGGTTTTGGTTGGCCTGGCGTCGGCCGCGGAACAAGCGAAAGCTGCCCGCACGCGAAGTCAGATCCAGCGAATCCACGAACTGCTGATGACTCGGTGGGACGACTACAAGTACCGCCGCGTGGAAGCGAACAAAACGGGTAATATGCGGGTGCGTCAAGCGGCACGGCTCAACAAGATTCGTGAACTGATGCGAATCGAGATGCCGGATCGTAAGTCTGACGTCGCCGATGGACCTGTCTCGCTCGATAGCGTGCCTGGTTTGCAGTTCCGCTATCAACGTGTGGCGATGGCTCGCACAAACACCAGTACCTTCACAGCGGCGGACGCAGCATGGTCCTCTGCGAATGAGAACGCCGAGTGTTTGTACCTGATTCTGGAATCAATCCAGGATGGCGAAACCAACGGCCTCGACTTTTTCAAAGAGTCGGAAATCGGCGATACCGATGGCGATGGTATGTTCGAGATCCTGGATGGTTGGGGGAACCCGATCATCTTCCTGCGGTGGCCCTTTGGTTACCCGATCATTGAACCAACCGGTGTTCGACGCGACGCCCTTAGCAGTTTGAACGATCTTTCCGCTCCAGACCCGTTCGATCCGCTCGGAGTCTTGGGTGGCAAAACGACCGTGACGACAACGCCACTGGTTTACGAACATCCGATCATTTTCCCGCTGATTTTCTCGGCAGGACCCGACGGGCTGTACAACATTCGTACCTCACCCTCGACGACCTACCAGGCGTCTTTGACAACTCCGCCCAACAATCCTTACTTCGAGGACACCTCGTTCTCGCCAGCGACTCGGATGGGCATGATTCTGGATGACTCTGGCGACGAGCTCGATAACATCACCAATCATCAGCTCGTGGTAGGAGGTAATGAGTAATGCGAAGGCTTAAGTTCCAACATCGCGATCGTCGTCACGGCATGACCATCATTGAATTGTTGGTGGTGCTGGGGATCTTTGCGATCTTGCTCGGAATCGCGGCGACCGCCGTGAAGAATGGCACCAAGGGAAAGAAGCAGCGTGAAGCGGCTCGCCAGGTGAATTCGTTCATCGCCGCCGCCCAGGCCCGAGCCGTACAACTCAACCGTCCTGTTGGCATCGAGATCCGCCGCAATGCGAACGACACCAATGACGATGGCGTGATCACCCCTGGTACCGACAGCGGTGTCAGCAACGCTGGTCTGATCATGTACCAGATCGAAACGCCGCCACCTTATGCGGGTGACAACCTCGCCTCGACCGTCAACGTCGCTGTAGCCGCTGGTACGGTGACCCTTACCGATTCGGCGTTGAACTTTGGTGCCGCCTCGGTGCTGATGGACGTGGGTGACTCCGTGGAAGTTCGCTTGAACTATCGCGGTCCACGTTACAACGCCACCGTGACGTCCCTCAGCCCGCTGACGCTCGAGTTCGGCGTGCCTGCTTACGACAACACCGTGTTCGCAGGCACCGCTCCGCTGCAGATTTATTTCCGCCCGGTTCGCAGCAGTGTCACGCCGCTGCAATTGCCAACGGACATGTGCATCGACTTCTCTTGCAGTGGCATGGGAAGCACCGGCAACGAGTTCGCCAACTGGTCGGTTTACAACGCGCTCAACAGTGCGGCCAATCCGATCGACGGCGATGAAGCGGTGAAGTTCACCTTCAGTCCACGCGGAACCATTCATCGTGTGTATCCCGACGGCGATACCGAGATTTACCCCAGCGGCAACATCCACTTGCTGGTCGGCAAGTACGAATACGCTGTCAACGCCACTGAAGTCATGGGCACCAACGGGCTGAACGATGTGACGTCGTTCCCCACCGGTACCCCGGTGCCTTACGACGCGTACCTCACGTCGACCGACACCCCGACCAATCTGGCCGATGGTACAGCCATGTGGGTTTCGATCAACTACCGAACGGGCCAGGTCACGACGACACGTAATCAGTACATCACCAGTCCGTCCACCTACGGATTCACGACCAGCGCGGGCAGCGCGGCGAGAAACGCGGAGATCCTTTCGATCACGCGGGAATTCGCCTCGAGCGTGTTGACCATCCAAGGGGAAGGAAACGAGTAAGCCAATGGACCGAATCGTGCGCAAGCATCCGACTCATCGACCAGGCCGAGCTGGGGTGACACTCATCGAAGTGATGATGTCGACCATGGTGGTCAGCCTGGGGATTCTAGGCCTGGCGGCATTGATTCCGCTCGGGACCCACCTGACCGAACGAGGCACGCGAAACGACCGGATCGCCAGCCTCGGGCCGCGTGCCTTCCATCAGGCGAAGACGATGGGCTATTTAAATCCCCAGAACTGGACCGACGCCACCGGTACCGGCATCGTGTTCGGTCCGGCTGGTTCGTCGATGCCTTATCGTCAGCCTTACATGCTCGACCCGATGTTCTTCGGAACCAACGGTGTGGATGCAACGCGTGGCATGTTCCCCTATGCCGACCGATTCGCGCACGACGACGCAACCGGTTTACAGAATGCCTCTTACACCACGACGAAAAGAATGCGGATGCCTCGGCTGAGCGTCGAACGTGGCGGCAGCGCGGCGGCTTTGTCCTTTGCTCAAGCGAAGATTGGTTTTCAAACCGACGACGACGTCGCAGTGACTCGCCCTAGCGATGGCGACTTGCCACCTTACCAAACCTTTTTCCAGCGTGGTGCCACGCCTGCCAGCGTGAAGCGTCAGGCAGCCGGCGAGTATAGCTGGATGATCATGCTGACGCCGGAGCCATTCGCTCTGGGTAACGTCAGTGCGATGACAACAAGCTTGAGCACCAGCACCGCCCAGGCCCTTCGTCCCCCATTGAACACCGGGACCACAGCCTTGAACGGCATGGGTGTCTCGAACACAACCGAACAAAACGAAGTTCGTGCAACGCTGGCCAACTCGGTCACCGACGAATACACGGCTCACGTCATCATCATGAAGGAACGCCAGGGACGAATCCCGACAGCTGCGATCGCGATGCCAGCGACAACAGCAGCGGTCCGAACCAACGAACGCATCTTGCAGGTTGCCCCAGGCAGCTTTATTCCAACCGGCGGTTATTCGACCGGGGAAGTCAATTTGCAGGTCACCACGTCGTTGACGCAAGACGAAGTCGAAGACAGCTACCTCAAGTTCAGCAACGGCGACTGGATCTGCCTGGCTGGACGCATGTCGATCGCCGGGAATACCAGCTTCCCACGCGGCGACCTTTACCAGTGGTATCGGGTAGTAATGGCCGACGACCTGCAAGAGGAGACATCGCTACCAGGCTTTTCTCGGAACCTGACCATCAGTGGTCCCGACTGGCCGGGCGACTCGCCACCAACCCACGCAATCGCCGTGGAAGGCGTGGTGGGTGTTTACTCGAAGCGTGTGACCTTGGAATCGCAGAATCCCTGGACTCCGTAACGCTTCCCTTTTCCTGACGAACTTTTCCAAGTTAGATCAACAAGCCCGGCCTGGCATGCCGGACATTGCATAAAGTGCTGCGGGAGACTTTGCGGGGGCAGGTCTTCTTACCAGCGAGCAAGGATTGAAGAACTATGAAACGCATCGAGAGCATCATGAATACCAGGCAGCCGCGGCGAGGTGCCCTGCTGCTGGTGGTTCTCAGCATCTTGGTTCTCTTCGCTTTGGTCGGATTGACCTTTGTGGTAGCGGCCGCCACGTACAACAAAGGATCGATCGCGAACCTGCGAAAAGACCTGGCGTTAGGCGACTCTGCCTCCGAAGCGGACAACGTCCTGATGCAACTCTTGCGCGGCCCTCGCGATGGTTCTTCCAGTCTTCTTTGGAAGCAAGACCTGCTGGCCGACATGTGGGGCAATCAGTCGGTGGGCATCTCCGGCAACGCCACCACGGTCACCATTACCCGGCCGCAATCGGGTGGCGGTACGGCGTTCGACATCAATCAGCTGTGGGAAATCAAGGTCGACCAGACCGCCATTCCTGCCGACCTCTTCACGATCGAACAGTATTACACCGGCTCGATCGTCACGTTCACCAGTGGCGAGGTTCGCGGCCAGTCGCACCGAATCCTCAGCTACCGTTTGGAATTCGACGAGTCGGGCATGACTCCAGCTTTTCAGGGCGTGACGTTCATCATCGACAACGATCCGATCGTTACCCGAACTTCACTGGTCGACATCAACGGCGACGGTGAAATCGCTCCTGGCAACGGCGACGAATTTGTCGTCAACGATCCACCATTCAACGGCACCGGCCGGGGTTTCAATCCGAACCAGACGGGTACCTCCCCCAACTACAACAAGCGCACGCTGAACCTGCGTGACAGTGCGGGCGATCCGGTCGCCTTGTCGCCGAACATTCGCCTCGCCTATCCATCGGGCCGGGTCGGTGGTATTGCGGTCGACGCAGGCGGAAGTGACGAAGCTTACGATGCGGCCGACTACCAGAACATGTACCTCTCGTACACCCAGGGGGGATCGACCGGCGTCACGAACAACATCCTTCCATCGTTCCATCGCCAGGACCTGCTCGAGTATTGGGTTAACTACCTCAACGACACCGACACCGAATTCAACGGTTTGGCCAGCGACGCCGAACGATATCAACTTTTCCGCGACCCGGACAACAAATCGTCGTTCATGTACGCTACGGCACCGACGCTGGCACTGATCAATCGTGTGAAGGCGATTCGCCGCAAGACGATCTTCCGGCCGTTGACCGACAATGACCACCATCCGAATTTCAACGGCAGCAATCCGAACTTCGACATCTTTGGCACCAGTGCGACGGCCCAGTGGGACATCGACAACGACCTGGACGGCACTGCCGACAGTATCTGGGTCGATGTAGGTTTGCCGCTGAAGACCGACCCGCAAGGTCGCCGCTACAAGCCATTGGCCGCCATCCTGGTGAAAGATATGGATGGCCTGCTGAACGTCAACGCCAACGGCTTCTACTCGCAGTTGGCATCGTTCGAGACCACCGGCGGCTTCCCACCGACGAGTGGCACCGACAGTGCGGCTCGCACGTTGCTAGAAGCATCGAACAGCGGTACACCACGGCATAGCCAGTATTCGCCATCGTGGGATGCCTCGAACAATCCGCTCGATATGCAGTTAGTGCTGGGAACGGGCTACGGTCCGGCCGACATCAATCTGCAGCCATTCTTCTCGGCGATCGAATCGTACAACCTGATGAATGCCCGTTACGCTGGCTATCCCGGAGAAGCTGGCGTCGACGATCCGATCAGCCGAATGGACAACATTGGCCTGATCAATTCGTTCACGACTTCGGTTCGGAATCGCTTCGGCAACCCGGCAGATCGCGTCGGCATGGGACGAATGTACATGGACTACTCCGGTCGTCCCCGTTTCCAGCCCCGAGTCGACGGCACGACCCTTTCGTCGCAGGCAATACCTAGCGGCATTGGTCAAATCCAGGACGATCCGTACGAGTTCAACTTGTTGCAGGCCTCGAATTTCGACGCTCCTTTTTCGTACCAGGAACTGGAACGGGTCTTGCGTTACGAAGAGTACGACTCGCTTCTGGCAACCGGTAGCGAAGACCGCTTGTTGCAACTGGCCAATGCGACCCTGACTGCCGCTCCGGCCAATCGCCGCTTGATCACCACGGCCAGTTTCCAGGTTCCGGCCGCCAAACGTGTCGACGTGCCTTACGATCGCCGCGCGGTGGGTAGCGGTTCCAGCCAAAACATGATGTTCAACGGCCGCGCCGCGACCCAGCGCCGCCCTGCCCCGACCCTGGTGTCGCTGCTGCAGGAACGTCTGCGAGAAGAAAACAGCTGGGACCCAACCAACCCGGCCGATCAAATTCTGCTGAAAGAAAAGATTCACGAACTGCTTCCACCCGAAGTCCTCCGTGGAGAACAGTTCGACCTGAATCGTCTGCTGGAAGGTCCAGCGAATGGTATCGATGATGATATGACGTTTCAGACCGACGACATCTTTGAGCTGCAAACCAATGCTCAGTTGATGTTCCAACAATCCATCTCGACGTCGAATCCAGTGAACCCAGCAACGAACGTTGGCTTAACCAACTGGGTTAAAGGGACTGCCGGTGTCGGAGCGAATGCCCCGAACATTAACGGTGGCACGGTCAACCCGAACTATGCGATCTCGTACAGTGCCTCGCGTCAGTTGATGGCTCGTTACTTGTACGTGATGATGCTGCTGATGGTCGAAAAGGACTACATGCTGCCAACGGTCGACAGCTCGCTGACCGATCCGCAGAAAGAAGAGTTGATGAAGCGGCGGATTGCCCAGTGGGCCGTCAACGTCGTCGACTATATCGACCGCGACGCCGTGTTGACTCCTTTCGAGTTCGATCTGAACCCGTTCACGTACGACTCGACGAGTGGCGTCGTCTGGAAGGTGAATGGCGACCTGGCCGACAACGAAGGCACGCATCGCCGAGTTGTCTGGGGTGCGGAAGCTCCGGAACTGGTCATTTCGGAAACGCTCGCCTTCCACGATCGTCGCATCAAAGACACGCTGCTAGACGACGACAAGCAGAAACAGCGCGGTCCATCGGCGATGAGCGACGACCTGACGCTCGACCAGTACCGGATTCCGCAGGGCTCGCTCTTCATGGAGTTCTACAATCCGCGAAACCAGTCGTCGAACGTCGGTAACGCAGGTTTGCCGAACGAACTGTATACCAGTGGTGGTTTGCACCTGAACAAAATGACCCCATCGGGCAACTACCCGGTTTGGCGGGTCGTGATTGCCAACCGCAAAGAAACCAGCGGTGCTCCGACTTCGCTGATTGAAGAAATGGCAACGCGGCCAGACACGGTCAACTTCCAGCCAATTCCGCCATCGCCCGGTGGCATGCCAGGCGACCTGAACACCGAATCGATCCTCGGTACGCTGAAGATGTTGGGTCAAGCGACCGACGCGACGAACTACACGGACGAGCAATACGAAATCGACCGGATCGTCTACTTCGCGAACTACGTTGGCACGACTCCAGACCGCGAGTTCCGCTGGCGTGGGAACAATTCGACGAACTTGTTGCTCGCTCCCGATGGTTACTTCGTGGTGTGTCCGCGTCAGGACACCTTCATCGGCTCGAAGCCTGACACGGCCAACGATCCTGCCTTCAACATCAATGGAACGTACTCCTTCCATATGACTGGGGCAAATAATGGCGCCCTGCAGTTCCTGCAGAATGGTGCTTTGGCGACCACGCCAACCGCTTACCCAATCGCCGCAACGGGTCAGAAGACGAATCTGGCGATATCCGTCACCATGGACCTGCCAACCGCCTATGGCACCGATGATCCAGACGGGCTTCCACTGGGGATCGGTTTGAACGTTTCGGAACCGCTGCGGAACGATTACTATCCCAAGCCAGCCTATCCGAACCCGGCCACGATGACCGGCGACCTGCAGTACTACACCGATGGCACGTCGATGACCGCTCCGGACATTCCGTTTGAATCGGATGCCGGTGCGGCCGACGCGACCTATCAAGACTATCCGCTGAACGACGCCAATGCGGCCCTGACGGCAGTGAAGCCTTTGTATCGCACCCAAACCGCCCCAGAAAAGCAGGTCACCGACGTATTGGCCTATGCCGACGGCTACAAGACCGCCATCCTACAGCGTTTGGCCAATCCTTGGAGCGATTACGACGCCACGTTGAATCCTTACATCAGTGTCGACTCAATGCCGATCGACCTGACCGTTTTCAATGGCGAAGACAATCCTGCGAGCAATGCCACCGTGACGGCCAACCAGTTTGATCCGTCGGAAGGTGCCGACCCGAATGCTGCCACGGTTCGCTTTGGCAGCCGTGAACGAGGCAAGCGTGCGTTAACGCAAGACGAAACGGCCGTCGCGACCACCATGAATGGTCAAACCTCCGACGGGAACATGCTGGGCGTGATGGGAACCATCAGTGGTACCACGATCGCCAGCCCCGACGAAATTGCCAAGACGCTGCAGCAAACGCCTCCGATCTGGTCGACTCCGCGGGATACGACGACGTTCCCTGACGACCACTTCGCGCGGCCGCTGGTCCACACACTGGGCTATATCAACAGCACGTACGGTGCCCCAATAAATCAGGGGATGACGGTTGGCTCAGGTACGGTGAACAACGCTTATATTGGTTCGCCTCGTCCGGCCGAGACCCGCGTCGACAACCGGGCAGTGCCAAGCGGCACGACGGTCGATGTGATCAACAATCCGTTCTCTTGGCTCCACTGGGCGAACAGCCCGATGGTGAGTGCGTATGATCTGATGATGGTGCCGACCAGTTCGCCACAGCGTCTGCTGTACGAATATTCGCTGGTTCGCAAAGACAATACGAATACTGTCGTCAATCCTTACTACGCTGCTACCGCCGCAGGTAATGGCGATAGCCTGGACGCCACGAAGGCTCCTTATGGGAACCTGCTCAACTTCTTCCACAGCAACGGCACGATCGGCCTGACGGGTGCGGCGCCAGCGAATGATGCGATGACGACTCAGTTCGCTCGTATCTTCGACTTCGTCACGGTGCCATCCCGTTTCAGTGGAACGAAGAAGTGGTTCAACTACAGCCAGTTCAATCCGACCGGTGGTCTGCGAACCGATGGTGTGACGTCGAAGGTTAACGATGCTCGACTCGGCTATCTGTTCCCGTTCAACAACCGTTCCGAGTTCCGCGAACCAGGCAAGATCAACCTGAACACGATTCCAGCCCAAAGCGTCTACGAATCGATCTTTGATCCGACCTTCTGGAATAACGGCAACTTCAACTTTGCCAGTTGGACGGCGTTCCAGACGAATCGCCAGGGTCACTTCTCCGGAACCGCCGGCGAGTATCCATCGCGATTCTCGAACCCTTACCGCACGCCAGGGACTTCGGAACTGATGGCGGAACTGGGATCGGCTGGCTCGCCAGATACCCGCTTGCAGTTGCCACCGGTTGAAGGCTCGATCTTGCGTTCGGTCGATCCGACTTCGGCCACGAAGGATCCGCTGTTCGACCTGACACTTACCAATTCGTCGATCGACAACACGGCGGTTCGCCACTACCGAACCAACGACAACCCAATGCTCCGTTACCAGGCCTACCAGCGTCTGGCCAACGTGGCGGGGACGCAGTCGAACGTGTTCGCAGTCTGGATCACGATTGGCTACTTCGAGGTCGAACCTCACGACGTCGACGCCAACCATCCGGACGGCTGGGCTTTGGCGGCGGAAAAGGGGAGCGACACCGGCGAGATCGAACGGCACCGGGCGTTCTACATCATCGACCGCTCGGTCCCGGTCGGATACCTGCCCGGCGAAGACATGAACGTGGAAGACACGATCATGCTGAAGCGGTTTATTGAGTAAGACCTGCAAGTTCGGGCCGACTCGTTCCTCTGGGATGTTTCGGCCTTTCATGCGAACAGCGGAAGGCGACCAGTCACGACGACTGGTCGCCTTTTTCATTTCGGGTAAAATCAGCCGTTTATCCAAGGCGCTTGCGTGTTGAATGTGCCTGGTATCGCGTCTTTTGCCAAATCAAGCGAGAGTTCATGGAAGCCGGAATCGTCGGCCTGCCGAATGTCGGTAAATCGACCCTATTCAACGCTTTAACTGCCGCCGGCATCGCCAGCGAAAACTACCCCTTCTGCACCATCGAGCCCAATGTGGGGATCGTTTCGGTGCCGGACCCCCGTCTGGATATCATCCAGTCCCATATCAAAACCCAGAAAGTGATTCCGGCCATTTTGCGGCTGGTCGACATTGCTGGGATTGTCCGGGGTGCCTCGGAGGGGGAAGGTCTGGGCAACAAGTTCCTGTCCCACATCCGCGAAGTCGATGCCATCATTCACGTGGTCCGCTGCTTCCAGGAACCAAACGTGGTGCACGTCGACGGTAGCGTCGATCCGATTCGCGATATCGACACCATCGATACCGAACTGATGCTGGCAGACCTTCAAACGGTCGAGTCGGCTCGCGACAAGGCGGCTCGCACGGCTCGCTCAGGCGACAAAGATGCCAAGGCCAAGGTCGAGATCTTGAACCAGTGCCACGCCCTGCTCGCCGATGGCAAACCGCTCCGTTCGGCCGAATGGCACGATCCCGAGATGGCCAACATCGTCAAGAATTATGGGCTGTTGACCGCCAAGAGCGTGCTTTACCTGGCCAACGTCGACGAAGACAACCTGAATGGTGAAGGCGAGATCGTCGAACGCGTTCGAGCCCGAGCTGCCGAAGAAGGTGGCGAAGTGGTGCCGGTGTGCGCCAAGATCGAATCGGAACTGAGCGAACTCGAAGACGAAGATCGCCGTGAGATGCTGGAAAGCGTCGGCCTGGCAGAACCAGCGTTGGCCGTGGTCGCTCGGGCAACCTACAAGCTGCTCGGCCTGCAAAGCTACTTCACCGCTGGTGAGAAAGAAGTTCGTGCTTGGACGATCCCAATCGGAGCGACCGCCCCACAAGCGGCTGGCGTGATTCACTCCGACTTTGAACGGGGATTCATCCGGGCTGAAGTCTATTCGCTCGCCGACCTGGAAGCCCTGAAGAGCGAAAAGGCAATTCGCGAAGCGGGCAAGCTCCGCGTCGAAGGCAAAGGCTATGTCATGCACGACGGCGACATTTGCCACTTCCTGTTTAACGTTTAGGCTTTTTCGCCCTGCGTAATGCGATCGTCTGCACCTCAATGGCGTGCAGATGGTCGCCGATGGCTTCCTGCTGAGCCGGAGCCAACGTCTTACCGCCGAATCGAATCTGGTAATACCAATCGATCAACTGCGTCAGTGCCGGCATCATGTCGGCGCCGACGTCACGGCTCTTACAGTCGGCGATCACTTGGTTGATGTATTCGCGTGGGGTCTCGGAATCGCGACGCTGCCAGCCTGCATTGGACAGCATCTTTTCGGCTTTGAAGTAGAAACCCGCGCGGTGCGACTTGCTGGGGAACCAGCGATAGAACAATCGCTTGAGGATCGGCCACAGGCGACGCAGCATGTTGCGGGCCACTTCAAAAAGCACGACCACCATCAACAAGGCCAGCATCGTAAAGATCGAGGCGAAACCGTTGAACCACTCGTCGCTGAGGTGAATCCCCATGGCGGCGAGCTTTACACGGAAGAACTTCACCCATTCCTCGCGGCTCACCCAGCCTTCGAGCGGCTTGACCAGGTTATCGGTCAGCGGCTTGTAGATGTCCTTTTCCTGCCGTTCGCTGTTCATACCCACCACATAGTCACGCCAGGCGAGTTCTACGTAGTCGAACCAGTCGAGAAACTTGTCGATGATGGTTCCGCTATCTTTACGATTGGGCGAAGGACGAGACGCAGGAGTCGGATCGAGTCGCATCCAGGCACCCTGAGGGTACTCAGAGCGATCGACGCCAATGGGCAGTTGATCGGGCGGCATGAAGCATTCGACCCAAGCGTGGGCGTGCTTTTGCTTCACGGCGTAATAACCGCCGATCGAATTGAATTCGCCCCCCTTGTAACCAACCACGACCCGAGCAGGGATTCCTTGGCTGCGAAGCATAATCGCCAGGGCACTCGCGAAAAACTCGCAGTGGCCGGTACGGTGATTCACCACGAAGTCTTCAATCGGATCGAGCCGCGTATTCTTCATATGCAGCGGCACACTCAGAGAATACGTGTAATTGCCATCCATCACGAAGTGGCGTTCCAGACGCTGAGCGATCGCCAGCCGGGTGGGCTCTTCGTTGCCGTTGCCAGGAATGTCAGCGACCAGTTCATTGGCGACCTTCGTCAGCCCATGAAACAATGTGTCGGCAAACTCTTTATCGAGGGGAACCTGGGTCAGATCGTGATCGAGGTAATGGCGAAAGTCCCGATCATTCAGCGGATGACGGTTGGGCATCAAGTCGCCGTCGGCGCCAAACGGATTCCAGGGAACCAGAAGTTCGTACTGATCTGGTTGACGAACCTGGGCCTGGGCATCGGTCGCCATCGAGACGATTCCGAGCGTCTGGTTATCGACCAGGTCGCTGGCAGTTGCCCGTGATTTGTAGGCGGGATAAATACTGAACAGCAGCACACCCTCGTTGGTGCGATCGAAATGGATCGACTGATTCGTGGCGATCAGCTGCCGGACCAGATTGGTTTTGTTTGGCGGCGATTTGATTTCGCTAACGCGATACGACTTCAGGTTGCCAACGATCCAGGTCTTGCTGTTGGGAAAGTAGGTGCTGAGCGACGTTCCGCGGAAGTAAGGTTCGTACTCGGTGTCGATCACTGTTTCAGTCGACAAGTCGGTCAAACGGACGCGCATCACAAAGCGATCGCTTTGGAGGATGTTCCCCATGTCGTTCAACGAAATCTGGTCTTTGAAGCCAGTCTGAGCACCAAACTCGCCATTCAATCCCTGACCAAACTGATTTTGATCGAATCGCGGGAAGCAATAGAACAGCACAACGGTCGAAATCAGCGTGAAAACCCCCAGTTTCAAAACCTGGACAAACATCTTGCCGCTGGAAAACACGGCTGCGAGGTTGCCTGGTAATTGCCCGGAAAGCGAAATCGTCGGCACCGAGACCTCGGTCGAATCGTTCGTTTCAGGTTGTTTCTTTGCAAGAAACGAGAACAACGGCCGATTCTCGACGGCATCGTGGGCGGCCCGAAGTTCGGGATCGACTCGCAACGTTTCGCGATAGACGAAGAACAGACACAAGGTCGTCAGCGCGGTGAACATGTACGGGATGAGCATCAGCCCGAACGTCACCCCGAAATCGAGCGCCGCTGCCACCACCACCTGCAACAGACTTAACACGGCCAAATGCCAGTAAACGCGGGTCGTTTTCGGTTGGAACAGCAGCACGACCTGCAAGTAGATCAACAGCTTGGCGATGGCAATGAGCTTCGAGTCGTCGTTGTCCCAGAAGTCGAAGAACGAGAACACGACCGCGATCAAGGCGGCGAAGTTCGCCAGGTTTCGATTGAGAGTAATCCACCCTTTGATGTCAGTCAGATAGACCGACATAAACGCCCCCAACGTGGCAAGCAGTGGCAACGCAGAGTTACTACCTTGCCCGAAGGCCAAAAAAAGCGAACCGAGCGCCGCCAGCAGGGCTACGCTGATTTGGAGAAGTCGTTCGACTTTCACGGGGATTCCTCCAAAATCTTCGCCTTACTTTGCTCGGGAAGGTGGAAGTACATGGCGTCTTCACCTCGACCGGCCGACACTGTCTTGATGCGGCCAAGCTCGCTGCGAAGCTTGGCATCGTTCCAAACCGCCGCAAACTGGTCGGTATCGGAAAGATCGGACTTCCGCGTCGTCAACAAAATGATTCTAGCGCCTGGCCGAGACGTTCTCAAGCAACCCGCGATTGTTTCGCCAATCGGATGCTCGCTGGTCGGAACGAGAATTGCCAAATCATGCATGGCTTGAGCGACGAATGCCTGGGATACATTGCCGATGGTCGTTTCACTTCCTTCGCCACAGGTCACCAGTTGGAGTTGGCATCCACCGACCACCGCTAGTTCGCGAATCGCCGTGGCGGCCATGCTAATGATACGTTCGGCACGCTGTTTATCTTCAGCAGAAGGTTCGTCCGGGATCCAGGCGTCAATCACCAGGACGAAGTCTTGCTGGTTCTGTTTTTCAAACTGGCGAACGACCAGTTCGCCTTGCTTGGCACTGCTTCGCCAGTGAATCCACTGTTTGGGATCACCGGAACGCCATTCACGCAGCCCGTAGAAGTCCCCTTCCAACAGACCATGCTGCCGACGGGAAGACGCAAAGCCCGACTTCTCTTGCTGAACCAGTCGACGCCATGGAGGCAACATCGCACCTAGCCGCGGCATGACGACGATGGTCGAAACAACCGTGTCGGTTCGCGTGCTCCGCATCAGCCCCAGCGGGAATGCGGTTGTCGCCGAGAGGGGACCGAGTTGGTACTTTCCTCGTTTGCGAATCACCGCCTTATACGAGATCATCGCTTCGTCTTTGTTGCTGATCTTGGCAAAGAAGACTTCCACATCTTGCGGCGGTTCCGGTTCGTAGCCTTCGACCTGAAACAGTTGGTCTTCGATCACAACCGCGTACGTGGTGTAACGACTTGAGTTCTTCGCGGTCAGCTCAACAAAGAAGGTTTCGTCGCAGGAGAGAAGGGATGGCACTCGGCGACTGAAATTCAAATTCCTCAGACTGCTGGTCACCACCCATAGATTAAACAGCAAGGGTCCCAACAGCATGCACGCCAGGATCATCAGCAGTTGGATACCGCTACGAACGATCGCACCGGCGAGAATGAAAATAAAGACGAGGAAGTAGTAAACTCCCTCTTGAGGAACGGAGACACCTCGAAAACGAAACCACGAGAACATTTTCGATTCGGCCTCCGACTTATTCTTGCTTGGGCTCCACCGATGCGGAGCGGATCCCTGGTAATGGGAAACGACAGGAACACGTCCCTTACACAGGAACCGAGATATCGTCGACGATGCGTTTAACCATCGACTCGACCGCCTCACGCTGGCCAGCGTGGAGGAAGCCCTTTGGAATCACGCGGTGAGCCAACACCGACACGGCCAGGTGTTTCACATCGTCGGGCGTCACGTAGTCGCGGCCGTCGAGCAACGCGTGGCTTTGAGCGGCGCGGAACAAGCTAAGACCGGCGCGGGTACTTGCCCCGACCTGCAAGTCATCGCTGGTTCGGGTACCGTCGATGATGTCCAGCAGGTACTCGCTGACCGATTCGCTGACTTCGATCTTGCGAACGGATTCCTGCAGTTGCACGATCTGTTCACAGGTGACGACCGGCGACAGTTCTTCAACCGGTTCACCGGTACGATGCGATTCGAGAATCGTGCGTTCCGCGGCCCGGTCGGGATAGCCCATCGAGATCCGCATGAGGAATCGGTCGAGTTGGCTTTCCGGCAGCGGATAAGTGCCCTCGAACTCAAACGGGTTCTGCGTGGCGATCACCATGAAGGGTCGCGGCAGATTGTGCGTTTCACCGTCGACCGAAACCTGGCGATCGCTCATCGCTTCCAGCAAGGCACTCTGGGTTCGCGGCGACGAGCGGTTGATTTCGTCGGCAATCACCACGTTCGAAAAGATCGGACCAGGGTGATAAACGAACTCGTTGGTCTTCGAGTTGAAGATATTCGAGCCGACAATGTCGCTGGGCAACAAGTCCGGCGTGAACTGCAGACGGCAGAAATGACCCGAAAGACTACGAGCCAAGGCCTTACCTACCAGCGTTTTACCCACGCCTGGGACGTCTTCCAGCAAGATGTGTTCGCCGGCGAGCAAGGCGACAAGGCACCTCCGGACGACTTCGGGTTTCCCCACCACAACCTGATTGATATTCGATTCCAACTCGGATACGAGACTTAAGAGCTCGGCTGGCATTCAATATCCCTTAGCGCGTGCTGTTCTTCACTGATTCTTCGTCGTTGTCGACTTGCGGCGGGTCTTCCTTGCAGGTGGGCATCGAACCGACTCGAGAACGGTGTTCACGAACTGCTTTGCCCAAATGCTGGGGTCGACCCATTATAGCGGATCGTCGTGGAAAAGTAGCGATCCAAGATCCGTTTCGTTTTGGTCGTTTGCGGAAAGATTCTCATCTGGATCCGGATAACCGGTTACAACTCTAAACCATAACAAGGGTTAGATGCACGCCGATTGTCAGACGCGTGTCAGCGGTTTCTTCCGTAGACGTGTGGCATCCCGTCAACACTGTTGTTTTTTGTCATCATCTACACCGATTTGTACTGACACGCACGCAATGTCAGTAAACCCTATCTAATGCAAGACTTACGACGCCAAATGGGCATCCGAAAATGAATCCCTATGGGGTGGCATTCCTATTGCAGATCTAAGGCACGGGCAACCTATGCACGCCGAATCTGGGAATGGCCAAACATGGCGAAAGTGATCGAAGTCAATCGTATCGAGGATCTGCGGGCCTATGACTACCATTGGGATCGCCTTGTCCAGCAAACGCCCAACGCCACGTTCTTTCAAACCCTTCCATGGCTGCAAACTTACTGGCAATTCTTCGGATTTGGAAAGAAATTGCGGGTTTTGCTGATCCAGATTCATGGCCGGATCGAAGGTATTCTGCCGCTGGTGGAACAACCAGAGACCACCAAAGCAGGTCGCGTGACGGTGTTGACCTATCCGCTGGATGGCTGGGGACCGTTCTTCGGCCCGATCGGCAGCGAACCGACTGCGACTCTTTATCTGGCGATGCAGTACCTGTCGGTAATCCCAAGGACTTGGGACATGCTCGATTTGCGCTGGATCGATCCCCGTGCCGATCGTGGTCGGGCCAGCAACGCGATGCGGTGCCATGGTCTGGCGTCGATGACTTTGCCGTGGAATCCTACCTACGTGATCCAGCTACCAGAGACCTTCGACCAATACCTCGCAACACGAAGTCCCAAGTTCCGGGCGTCCATTCGCCGAACACTCCGTCGCATGGACGAAGAAAACGTCGTGGCGGCAAGGTATCGTCCAGAACAACAGCCAGGCAATCCGATCGTCCCAGACGAAAAGCTTTACGACACCTGCGTTGCCCTCGCGCGAGCTTCCTGGCAGGGAGGTTCAACGACGGGCACGACCATTTCCCACGACTCAACCGCCGCATACTTCCGCGAATGCTTCTTTCAGGCATCCAAGCTCGGCATGATCGACCTGACGACGCTGCGACACGAGAATCGCCTGATCGCCTTCAGCTACAACTTCCATCATCAAGGGAATGTGCTGGGTCTGCGAATGGGTTACCAGGGAGATTGCAAGCGGTTGAGTCCTGGCACGATGATGATGGCGTATCAGATTCGTGACTCGATCGAGCGTGGAGATACGCTGCTGGATCTGGGACCAGAACATGCAGAGATCAAGGCTCGCTGGATCAATCAGACATTACCGTCTCAGCGAGTGTGCCATTATTCTTCGGCATCGCTGCTGGCTACGATTCTGCGACTGGGCCACTGGTGGAAATATCGCACCGTGGCCGGCTAGTTGCTATTCATTCTTTTGAGGGTCGATGCCGGTATCGATCAGCATCATGTCGGCCCAGAAGTAAGGATGGTCGAGCGTCTGCAGTGCTCCCCCATCGTTCCCTTTCAGGCGAGGTTCCATTTTGGAATCGAGCGGCATCGTTCGGACTTCGGCAATCGTTTCCTGCATGGCGGTGCTCGCTGGCATCTCGCCGATGCGTTTGCCGACCCCTTCGACCACGGCGATACTCCCCGAGCCAGCCGAATGCCAGCGACTGAGGAGAACGGTTTCCGAACCGGTCGCCATCAGGCCGAGTGACGTGAGGAAGATATCCTCGCCACTCGAACTACCCTTCAAGGCGTCTTCGGCGCCGGTATGGAATCCTGGGAGGTAGATCACTTCTGGACCACCCATCGGCGATCGCAGCCAGGCCGCCAGTTCGCTGCCTGCTTTACCGCGATCGGCCTGAGCCGGAGACCAGGCCCAGATATCGCCCCGGTTGGCATCTTCGCTATCGTCGATGACGACCAACTGATTCCAAACCTTGCTAAGTAAATACGAAGGAGCCGCCGTCGGTCGATCGATACGATCAGGCGCGACAAAGACATCTTTCAATTTGTCGAAATGCTGCTGGGTAACTTCGTCATCTTCGCCATTGAAAAGGCGGCCAACAATGATCGCGGTGTTCTGCGGACGAGGTCGTGCCCCCTTCTCAGGCACGGCCAGGCTTGCCGTCGGGGCGTACCGCACCGGAATTAAGTTCACCAGGGGCACTGTATGCCCTGCCCCGAGTCCGTCGTCGGTATGCATCGCCTCGAACGGCACATACCAGACAACGTCGTCTGGGATGACGACCAGTTCCGAGTAGTTGTTCCAGAAGCCAGGTTTCAAGCTGGGGATAAACTTCTTCAGCAGTTCGGCTGAAGTGGTTTGCCACTGAGTATCGTTGAGATCTTTCATCTGGACCGGAGCGTCACGTTTGACCAGACCAATCTGCTTCAGCAAGTCGCCGATCTGACCTTTGACTTCCCGCGGATTATCGAGCGTCCAATGGACGTAGTCCTTCTTGGTGAACAGAAACGCATGCACGGCCCGTGAAGTACTGAAGAACGACAGCACCAGTTGAGTGTCGTCCAACTTCTCACGGATTTCGGGGGTCGACTTGAGGGGCGGAAACAGAAACTGGCTCGGTGTCCGTCGCAAAGCGATGGCCCCCAGAAGCAATTCGTAGTTGTCGGAAACGACCTTCAGTTTCTCGGCCAGGTCGCGCTGCTTGGCGTACGACTCTTTGTCGTCGGGTTGCAAACTAATCTGGGCCAATTCTCCCTGCAGGCGTTTTGCTTCATCCTGCATCACCTTCAGATCGGGATATTTGCCTACTAACTCTTGCCGCTGAAGTTTCGCCTTTGTGTCGAGGGCTGAGTCGGGTGATTCCAACACCCAGCGTAGTGCCAACATACGCCCGCCCAGCGGAAGGGTCGCGAAGAATCGCATCCGTCGAATACGATCGGCAAGTTCGAGCGCCAACTCAGGCTGCTTACGAATCACGGCTGTGTTGAACCAATGTTCCATCGCGGCCGCGTTCGGTGTGAGCAACACCGTCAACGTCTCGAACGGCGCCGAGATCCAATCGGCGTCGGTCGGCTCGCGAAGCAGTTCATCGTAAAGCAACTGCGTGGCACGTTCGTTCAGGGTGCCTGAGACAAAGAGTTGATTGGTCATCTCGGTCTGATAAAGCCGAGTCGAAACGGCACGGTTTCCTTTTACTGCCGTAATGAAATCACTCGTTCCCTTATTCGCGTTGCCGGCCTGAAAGTTGATGAGAGCCGACAGATAGTTGTACCGAATCCCCACGCGTCCCTTCGCCATCGAACGCCGGGTCATGGCGCGGCGAGCTTGTTCCAACGCGGACGAAGCGGCGGGCACATTTCCCATATAACTGTTGGCTTCGGCCAGGGCCAGGTTCAACTTCGCCCGTAGTGCGTCGACCTTTCGAAGTTCGTTCCAGTTCTGCATGGCCAGCAAGCCTTGCGGCATCTGGCCAGGCTCGGTGATCATGCTGATTTCCGAGAGACCATCCAGGGCGTCTTCAATCTGGCCGTATTGGTTGAAAGCAGCAGCGCTGTAAGTCGCTTCCAGGAAGTAGGTCTTCGCGGCAGGGTAGTTCTGCTGCTTCAATGCCAGGCGCCCCAATTCGATCAAAGCTAACGGCGTCAGCACGTGATCGTACTGACCAGCGGTGGTCAAGCTTCGCTGCAGCGTCTGCACGGCTTCGTCGGTCTTGCCGGCCGCGGCCAGGGCCAGACCATACTGGGCATCAACCCAGGCACCGGTCCAGTGATTTGGCGGTGCGGGTCGTCGCTGCAACGCACCCAGCACCTGGCCGGTCAGGCCATCGTGCGGTGCCAATGGTCCCATGATTTCGGCCCGACGAAAGATCGCCAGCCCAATACAGCGCGCGATTTCACCCGCTCGGACTGGGGTCACCTGCAGCGTCGAAAGAACGCCGCCATTGCGGACCACCTGCTGGTTCTGGGCGTCGGTATTACCGCGATACATAGGGAGTGTATCGGGGTAGTTGCCAATGATCGTATTTCGGCCGGAACTTCCCCAGGTGACATTCGCACGGCGATCGTTCGTTTCCGGGCTAACCGGACGAATGGAGTCAGGACTGATGCGCAGCAACCAATTGGTATGCTGCACGAACAACAGGAGCGCAGTGTTGTAATTCTCGAGGGCCAGCGCATTGTTGCCCATCTGGTAGTGGCATTCGCCCAGCATCGTGGCGTAGCAGATCGAATCAACCCAGCGGCCATCGCTCGAAATGATGGCGGAGCTCTTGCCGGCGGAATTGAACGCTTCGCCGGCGGTCTCGTAATCTCCCTGGAAGAAGGCACCAAAACCAACGAAATAAGCGTCCGACGGCACTGTGGTGCTACGACGCTGATTGTTCTGGGCCCACGATTGCGCAGGCAGTGCAAACAGAGCGATGAGGACGAGAAATAAGATCGAGGGGGTTCGGCTGCTAGCCCAAGGCATCGGCAGGCTCCTTCGAGGAATTAGCTTCTGCGGAGGTGTTACCGCCATTCTACCCCCCACATGCAAGCGATACATGGAAAAAGCCAAAGTCATTGCCAGCATTCGGAATATGCCACGCAATTTCGTACCGTAGGGTGGTGAGCTGAGGCGAGCGCGACCAAGTGTCAAGTTGGAACGGTTAGGGGGATTTCGTCGCTCCTACCGGTTTTTCCTGTTTTTGGAGCAAAGTTTCGCCCCGGATGCGTCGATATCGAAAGTAACGAATTTACGCATTTCATGCGTTATGCATTCACGCGACCCTTACAACCCACGACAAGCGAGCCAATGGTTCAGGATGAACCGCTCGCCGACCTGGTGGAGACTTCCAAGGATGGAAACGAAACGCACCTGGATTCAGACCACGTTGTACTCCGGCCTCGGATGTATTGCCCTCTTGGCGGGAACTGGTTGCCAAGTGGACGTGGGCGGACAAACGCTGCCAAGCCCTTATTACATCTACGACGACGTCCAGTACTACTCGGAAGGTCCGGAATTCAAGCTTCAGCGTGAATCCGACGCGATGGAAGCCTACCGAGCCGAAGAAGCTGCCCGCGAAGGCAACTAAGGCTACGTCGATCACGAAATAAACGATCACCGTGCTGCGAAGAACTTCTCAGCACGGTGTTTTCGTGCGCCGATTTAAACTTCTTTCCATTGCAAATAGTCGCGTGCCCGTTCCATCAAACAGAAGGCACATACGATGTTGTCCCAGCTATGCTCTTTGCCGAGGATATTCGCGGCATTGACTTGCTCGACTTTCTGTCGCTGCTGAGAAGCGAGGCTCAAACCGATGTAGCCAGCCGCTTCGTCTCCCTTACGCTGCGTCGCCAGGCGATAGTGCTTCAAGATCTTGTCGGCACTATTGAATGCGTTGTACATCCGATCGATCACTTCCATCGCTTGCCCATTGCGACCGGTCGGATAAACGGCCGAATAGGTCACGCCGGCCGACAATAGCACCACGCGGTAGCCATGCTCGTTGGGCTCATGCTCTGGCAGCACGCGTCCCCCCAGCGTTCCGCCACCCAGCAGATGGCAAGCCCCGGTCACCACGCGAGCCCCGAGGCTAAACGCCGACAACGAAACCTGTTCGGTCGGCGGAAGGGTCATCAAGTAAGATGCAAGATAAAACGCATCAGCATCGGCTCGAACGGCATGTTCGCGAACCGTTCGCAGAGGATGCGGTTCTTCCTGGGTCGGCCACGACCAGATAACGTGGCGAACCTTCTGATCCATCGACAGACCACGCGTTAGCTCGTGGTACATCTCCCAGCCACGGCGTTCGGCCCAATAGGTATTCATCCAATTGCCATGGACGTAGACGCTGGTCAATCCGCCGGGCGATGGCATATCGACGAAGGCATCCCACTCGATCGACTTCCAACCTTCACCGACAACATACTGCGACACTTGCAGGTTCTCGACCGGCAATTGCCAGCCGCAGCCGCCAGGCGCACAGCGGGACGAGACCATGAAGACCTCGTCGCCGGGACGAGGTTCTTTGCAGTGGTAGCCGCAAGGATAGCCGTCGATCGATTCGCGGAATCCACCGGAATTGGCCAAAAGCGATGTGCCAGAGACTAGCAACATCAACAGGGCAAGCAGGCACAACCGAACCTGGCAGGAAGTTAAACGATAGGCGTTCATCAAAGTTTTAGGCTTGGGGGGAGCTTTAGGGTCACGCAATCCATCGCAGTAACTTTATCACGTATTTGGCGCGCGGCGATGAAAATTTTCATCATCCATGTTGCCGGAAATTCTCATGTTTCAGTTGCACATCGTTAATTGTGGGGTAGTGTTTCGCAGCCAAACTTGTGTTTGTTTCATTTCCCCAGTCGCAACGTTCCCATGAGGAGAACCCCATGAAGCGCTTTACGCTACTTCTGTCGTGCGTGGCTTTGCTTGCCGCGACCGCCGGTTGCCGCTGCGGGGGTGACATTTTCAACTGGCGATCGAGCAACGATGGTTGCTGCGGACCTGTTGAATCGATCAGCCCTGCCGTGACCAGCTATGACCCGCCCATTTCGTACGAAGGCAGTTACGACGGCTCGTCCGTGATCGTCTCGCCTCCCGAAAATGTTTTGCCGGCACCTGCCCGCTAAACCGGACACCCAGTCCGCATCACGGGCTGGGGTGCACGTCCAATGGCCACCTTTCTGTCGAGATTTACTCGCTGGAAAGGTGGCTTTTTTTACGCACCTTTCTTTCTTCGGACCATCACCCCTCCCAATCCGGGTGTTTCGTATCGAGTCCGCGTAACCGGTACGACTGCCAATACAGGTGCAGTTACCCGAACCGATATTGGGATTGCCAGACTCAGCAGATTCCCTGGCCCGAATTCGCCCCGTTCCCTGGAAGCGACTAAGATAGAGTATCAGGCGGCAGGTGAAGGAGTACTGGCCCGGACCGGCACACGGAAGACCTCACGACTCCATCGTTCTTCCCCAATTGCCCGAAGATTTCATGCTGCGATACACCTTCCCCCTTCTGCTCGTCGCCCTCAGCTTTCCGAACACGTTGTGGGCTCAATTCGACAACGTCCAACCTGACGAAGCGAAATCAGCCACCGTTCTTGGTACCTCGAAGACCGCCAAATACCAGGTCGGTGTCAAAATCCAAGCGGTCGGCGGTCCCGTCGGCGGACTGGTCGCCTCGATTCCGGTTCCCGCAGACTGGCCGGAACAATCGGTGCGTCTGGCGGACGAAGAGATCTCGCCTGAGATCGGCCGGGTCGGTTACCGCCTGGTCGAAGGGACCGTCAAAGAGATGATGATCTCGATCCCACGCCTCAACGCCGGTCAAACCGCCGTCGCGCTGATTACCGTGGAAGTCGAACGCCGCTCCGCCTCCCCTCCTGCTGATACGTCCGGCCTGAAGATCCCGAAACGGGTTCCATTGGCGATGCGACGTTACCTTGGCTCCAGTCCATTCATCGAATCGCGTCACGGCGAGATACGTTCGCAGGCCAAAGAGATCACCAAAGACATCGAATCGGACTGGGACAAAGTCGAAGCGATCTACGACTGGGTGCGTGACAACATCGAGTATACCACGACTCAAAACACGAACGCCGTGACCGCACTTCGCGACAAGAAAGGTGACTTTGAAGACGTCACCGGCGTCTTTATCGCCCTATGCCGAGCCTCGGACATTCCTGCCCGTACGGTTTGGGTGCCAAGCACCAGCTATGCCGAGTTCTACCTGGAAGACGAAAACGGCGATGGCCACTGGTACCCATGCCGCGTCGCCGGAGACCGTGCTTTCGGCGAAATGCCTGATCATCCGATCATCCTGCAAAAGGGTGACAACTTCCGCGTGCCTGATAAAAAAGAGCCTCAGCGTTTCGTCAACGAAAAGCTGACTGGCAAAGCAGTGCGTGGTGGTGGCAAGCCAAAGGTCGAGTTCGTTCGCGAGGTGCTCGGTGGTTAAACAGTTCTTCGCGGCAACGTTGCTTCTGCTGGCCTGCGGTTCGTGGGCATCGGCTCAGTTTGGTGCGGTCGAAACACCAGCCGCTTCCTCCGGTGGCGTTGGCAACTTTGAAACCGGATTCACGCTACAAGTCCAAGGGCCTGCCTTGGGTGTGACGGCAACCTTTCCGGTACCGGCCAACTGGCAAGATCAGAAGGTAGAACTGGTTCGCCAGGAACTCCCTCCAGGGGCTTCGCTCAAGTTCCTCGACTTGGATGGAACCAGCCAGGCCCGAGTTGATATCCCTCGCATGTCGGCCGGCGAGACCGCGAAGGTGATGCTCTATTTCCAGGTCGATCGCCAACCGATCGTTGCCCCGAATCGACCTGAGTCGTTAACTGCGCCGAGTCAAAAGCAACTCGATCGAACCCAGCGGAAGTATCTTCTGCCAGGGCCTTTCGTCGAAAGCCGTGACAACAAGATCACGACGGTCGCTCAGTCGTTGGCGAAGCCCGATGCTTCCACATGGGATCAGGTCGAAGCCTATTACGACTTCGTCCATCAGAACGTCACCTACGAAAACGGCCCGATGAAGGGCGCTGTTGCGGCACTAGAAGAAGGCCGCGGTGACTGCGAAGAAATGACGACGCTCTTTGTCGCCTTGTGCCGGGCCGGCAACATCCCGGCCCGCACGGTCTGGGTGCCGGGACATTGCTATCCAGAGTTCCTCACGAAAACCGACGACGGTACCGACCGCTGGGTGGCAGTCGAAATGACAGGCGACTTTCCTTTTGGACAATCGCCCGAGAAGCGTCCCATCTTGCAAAAGGGGGACAACTTTCGCATCGCTGGCAGTCGCAAGCCACAGCACTACGTGAAGCAGGAACTGGCCATTCGCGACTACAAAGGATCGGCCCCGCCGGCAGTGGTCTGGTTGCCAGCTCCCGGCAAGGAACCTCCTCGAGCCGAATAAGTCAGCATCTTACTTCTTCAGATGCTGCATGATTTCGTCGCCCATCGCGCGATCAGGCTTGGTCCCTTCCAGCACGGCGATGATCTTTCCCTGCTCGTCGATGATGTACGAGTCGAAACCTTCCGGGCTATACGCTCCGGTTCGCTCCGCTTTCAGGTCCAAGGCGAATGGCATCGTTGCCTTCGTCTTGTCGCGAATCTTCTTCAAACCGTCGCTGCCGGTTGCTTCTTCTCGCCAGATGACCAGCACTTCCGCGCCGGCGTCTTGAATGGCATCGTAGTGCTTCTGCAGATCGACGACTTGCTTCATGCAGAAGGGACACCAGTTGGCGCGATTGAAACTGAGTACCAGTTTCTTCCCCTTGAAGTCACTGAGGTTGATCGTGTCGGCACCTTCCCCTTTCAGCGAGAACTCAGGAGCCTTGTCTCCGACCTTCAGCTCTTCAGCAACAGACGTGGAAGCCATCAGGGCAACGGCGGTCAAACAGAGTGTGGTAATTGTCTTGGTAATCATCGTGGATCTCCATGCGAATAAAGGTTGGTGGCCTCGTGGTTCATTATAGAATCGCAGGCCTCCCTTCCCCCGACCGTGCTGCAGATCACACAAGAACGAAAAAAGGCAAGGTGAGCGTTCACCTTGCCTTTTTTTGTTCGACTTCTATCGGGTGGCGTTTAACGCACAACCTTCAGGCTGACGTCAGATTCAGCGGTCTCAGGAACCATTTGGTTGGCTGGGACGGTAGCCCCAGGCACCTGGGTGACTGGGGTGCTCAACGATTGCACGCCGCCGGCCCCTTGGTTCAGGACACTTTGGAGCAACTCTTCCAGACGTTCGCCACGTGGATTGATTTCCACCACGGTGCCGTCAGGACCGACGAAGACCAGAAACGGCAGTGCTTCGACGCCGCAGCGCTGGGCATTCGGGTCTTTGAAACCGGTCGTATCTGGGTTGGCACTGATGACGGTTGGCCAAGGCAATTGCTTCTGTTGGAAGAACTGGTTGCGAGCTTCGGCCGTGTCGTCGAGATTGATGCTCACGACTTCGAAGCCCTTCGCGCGGTACTTCTGATAGACCTGATTGATGTGGTCCATCTCTTCGATGCAGATTGGACACCAGGTCGCCCAGAAGTCGACCAGAACCCACTTGCCCTTGTACTGTTCCCAGTTGAAAGGCGTACCGTTCAGGTTGTTGCCTTCGACGACGAATGGCTTGGCAATCAAACCGGTTCGCTTTTCAGCATTCTTGACCGAGATGTTGACCGACTCGACCACCTGAGGATCAGGATGGTTGCCGTAATGTTCCAGCATGAGGTTGGCCAAGCGACGCGCCAACTGCATCTTGCGATAGTCCTCCATCTGCATTTCGATGGTCGCCAGCATCTGCAGCGGTTCGAGGTCTTCCTTTTCCTTGGTCGCGATCCAGGCACGCAGCGCGGCGACCAGTTGGTCTTCCGAAGCTTCGTCACCATTGGCGGCGGCCATCATGGTGCCCAGAATCTTGTACTGCATGATCATGTCATCCAGTTCGGTCGCACGAGCAGCCAGCTTTTCGTCTTTGGCACCGGTGAACGAATTCTTCATCATCGTCAGGATGGTGACGGCTTCGTTGGTGTGACCCATGCGGGCAAACACGGTGGCGGCGTTCTCAGCAACACCGAAGTGCATGATGTCAGCGTTAGGATCTTCGATGATGTAACGCGAGTCTTCCAGAACAGGCTGGAACAACGATGGTTCGCCAGCAGCGAACTGGGCCAACATCTGCTCGAACAGGAACAAACGGGCAAATCGCGAAACTTCAGGATCGTTCGATCCGGCAATGTTCTGAGCGTACTGAATACGTTCCTGACGGATGGCGTTGGCCTGTTCCGGCAGAATCTGAATCAGCATTTCATAAGCGTTGAACTTGAACTGCACCGCATTGCGACGTACGTCCGAGGTTGCCCCAGGAACGGCCAGCAGCTTGTCGGAAGCAGCCAGAATGTTCGAGTAAACCTTCGACGCGAACTGACGCAGTTCGGCAGGCGTGGCGTTGTCCGGAAACGGAACGGCCGTCAAGTTATTCATATAGGTCAGCAGCTGCACGGCGTTGCCATCTGGCACATTGTCCAGATCCATTGCGGCAGCCAGCTCAGCGGCCGTCATCGCCGGGGTCAGGTCTTCCTGGGCTTGCGCCGCTTGACCGTTGACCTGCATCTCGGCCCCGTCCTGGGCAGGAGCCGCAGCAACCATGTTCTGCTCGGTCGAAGTGAACTTCGATCCACCCGCAGGGCTTGCTGCCGCAGCGGAAGTCGCCGGGTTGGTCTGCGGCGTCGCGTTCTGCGTCGCATTGACCTGAACGGTCGGTTGGGTAGGTGCCGCGGCGGTCGAATTGCCGGCGGCAGGTTGTTCGATACTCACGGTTGGCGGCGCGGTATCACCACCACCGCAACCACTCAACGTCAGCCCAGCTGCCGCTGCTACGGCAGCCGACCAGCAACTCTTGTTCAGCAACACTCGAACTCGCATGGAACACTTCCTGATAAATTTCTCGGATCCTTCCCGATTGCCCACGGAAAGTCGCGGCGGAATTCTAGAGGATTGGCGAAATCGATACAGCGCCGATTTCGCATGATTCTGCTGGCATGAACCACCTGACAGAGGGTGGCGATTAAGAGAGCGTTAATGCACGCTGGGGTCGTCGAAATTGCCGCTAAAGATAGTTCGCCCCCCATCCACGGGCAGGCTAACCCCAGTAATGAACGGACTTTCGATCAGAAACCGTACGGCCTGGGCAACATCGTCCGGTTCGCCTTGCCGTTTCACCAGGGTCGCGTCGATGGCTGCCTGACGCTTCGCTTCGCTCGAACCTTCTGGCAAAAGTACCTGGCCCGGCAGGACCGCATTCACGCGAATCCACGGATTTCGCTTCGCCAGGTCAATCGCCAGGCTTCGCGTCAAACTGACCAGGGCCCCTTTGCTGGCGATGTAGGCATTGAAATCGGTCGCCGGCCGTTCGACCGACCAGTCGATGATATTCACGATCGCGCCGCCGGTCGTTTGATTCGCCATCCGCAGGCCGGCCCACTTCGAGCAGTGCAGGACCGAGAAGGTGTTCATGCGGAACATCGCTTCAACATCCTCGACCTTCAGCGATTCGAGCGGCGTCGGATGGAAGATCGATGCCGAGTTCACCAGAACGTCGATCCGGCCAAAGTACCAGTGCACCTTTTCCATCATTTCCCGAATGGCTGACTCTTCGGTCAGATCGGCCTGAAATGCCTGGGCTTCGGTCCCCTCCCCTCGCAACTTTTCAACGAACGAGTTGGCTTCATCCATCGAGTGATTGGCGTGCACGGCAATACGGTAGCCCGACGCCGCCAGGTGCTCAGCGATCACACGACCGACACGCTTGGCACTGCCGGTTACCAAAGCTACGGGAGCGATTTCGCCAAAGGTTCTTCGTCGTGCCTCGCTCATGGGGCAACCACCTTCGCTTCAGGATTGGCCGCATGAAACTTCTGGATGATGTCCCAGGCCTCGGTCGGCGAATCCGCGAACTGCACCAGTTCGAGATGCTCGTCCCGTACGACCGCCTCATCCGCGAGAAACTGGAAATTGATCGCCTGCTTCCAGTAGTCGGTACCGTACAGGATGATCGGAATCGCCTGCATTCGATCGGTCTGGCGAAGCGTTAAAGCGTCGAACAGTTCGTCCAGCGTCCCGAATCCGCCAGGGAACACCACCAAGGCTTTGGCCCGCATCAGGAAGTGCATCTTTCGCATGGCGAAGTAATGGAACAAAAAGCAGAGTCCCGGCGTGATATACGGATTGGGGTGCTGCTCTTCCGGCAAAGTAATGTTCAAACCGATTGTCGGAGCGCCGACATCGTATGCCCCGCGATTGCCTGCTTCCATGATGCCTGGCCCGCCGCCGGTCACCACGACGTAGTCGTAACGATCGTTGTTGTACGAGTGCTGCGAAACCAGCGTGGCGAACGCCCGAGCTTCTTCGTAGTACTTCGATTTCGCCAGTTGTCGTTCCGCGCGGTGGATGGCCCGGATCAGCTCAGGTCGGTCTCCTTCGGCATCGCGTTGCTTCTTGAGGACATCGAGCTTTTCCTGAGCTTGCTCTTCCTCGACGATCTGCGTCCCACCGAACAAAATGATCGTCGAATTGATCTTCTTGCGTTCCAGGTACAACTGCGGCTTGGTGTATTCCAATTGCATCCGCAGACCACGCATCGCTTCGCTTTGCAGGAAGTCGGTATCCAACTCCGGCACGACGTAGCTGGGCGAGTTGATGATCTGTTCTAGATTCTCGGCGACATGTTGGGGGTTCATGGTTGCTCCTCGAGGTCAAATGCTTCGCCCATCCTGGGGATGATGGTACGAAATCCAAATCGCTGCCGCATCAGCCCCGACAACACCGATGCACTCTCCGGTTCGCCATGGGTTAAAAACACTGCCTTCGGTTTGGGAAGCCCCGAAACCCATTGCAACAGCTCGCTTTGTCCCGCATGACCACTCAGCCCCGAGATCGAAGCCAGGTGAGCATTCACCGGAACGTCTTTCTTATGAATCTTCACGGTGTGTTCGCCATCTTGCATCCGGCGCCCCAGCGTGCCGGCCGCCATAAAGCCGCCAGCCAGAATTGTATTTTGCCGCCAAGGCAATCGTTGCCGCAAATGAAACAGGATCCGGCCACCCGTCATCATGCCGGACGAAGCAATAATCACTGCCGGACCTTTGACATGATTGAGTTGCTTCGATTCCTGGGCACTTCGAACCATGAACACATTCGGAGCGTTCAAAACCGAGTCCGGTCCATCGAGCCGCCCTTCCGACAAGTCGAAGTCCTCCGCAAAGTCGCGGAAGATTTCAGTCGCATCGACCGCCATCGGGCTGTCGAGATAGATAGGAATCTCAGGGATCCGGCCGGAGTGCATCAACACCCGCAGCAGATAAATCAACTGCTGAGCGCGACCAACCGCGAACGACGCCATCAGCACAACGCCGCCTCGTTCGATCGCTTCGTTCATGGTGATTTCCAGCATATCGAGCACGTCTCCATCCGGATGGTCTCGATTGCCGTAGGTACTTTCGCAAATCAGAAAGTCACAGCGAGGCGGTTCGTGCGGGTCATGGTAAAGCGGAGAGTCGTAACGGCCGACATCGCCAGAGAACAGAAGCCGCAGCGGCGGGTCCTGGTTGCGGATCTCGACTTCAATCATGTTCGAGCCCAGCAAGTGGCCGGCGTCATGAAAGCGAATCCAGATCGGTCCGGCGGCGTGATGCCATTCGCTGCGAGGCTTCGCCGTGAGCTGCTTGATCGCTTTGCGGGCATCCTTCGGATCGTACAGCGGCAAGGCGGGCTTATGCTTCGAAAGCCCTTTGTAGTTGAAGTACTCGGCGTCCCGTTCCTGGTTCTCGGCCGAGTCGAGCAGCAGCAATTCCGTCAGCTTTTTCGTGCCCGGCGTACAAAGGATGGGACCGTGATAGCCATCTTTGACGATCCGAGGCAGGTAGCCGGTATGATCAATATGGGCGTGGGTCAGAACGATTCTATCGATGGAATCGGCGGTAAAGGGCAACCGATCCCAATTGCGGAGCCGAAGTTCTTTCAGCCCTTGAAAAAGGCCACAATCGATGAGTACCCTGGCATCGTCTGCCTCGAGCAAGTATTTCGATCCCGTGACCGTTTCCGCCGCCCCATGAAACGTCAAACGTGTCATTCGACTACCTCGTGTGCCTGAGTTGCCTGGCTTCCTGTTATCCTAATCTGAACCAACGGACATCCGTTGACAATGGGCCCTATCCCCTCCGAGAACCCCACGGCATGTTTCGCGACAAAGACTATCTGCTGACCAGCGATGGGTTAATTTTCAATGTCCTCGGCGATCAGCACGACGACGAGCATGTGACCGCAGGCCTGAAATATGCCCATGGCGACAAGTGGCTCGACAGCTATGCCGATGCGGTCGCGTTCCTACAGGAATCATTCCCTGAATACGTCGATGGGCGAATACGTGTTCCGCTGAATAAGGTCGAAAAGCACCTGAAACCACTGGAACGTACGAGACAGTTATTAAACGAGCCGACACCATCGAACCCTCGTTTGGCACTCGCAATCGACCTGCTGCACATCCTGGCCGACCACTGCGAGGTCCCGTCGTCCGAAGTTGGAATCACCGATTCACTGCTGTGGGGAGACGGTAACGAGAACTCCGACATCGACCTGGTGATCTATGGAAGCGAAGTGGTCACGCGGTTTCTTTCCACTTCCCATGAACTGTTCCAATTCGACGATATCAACCATATCGAACCCGAATTTGTGCAGCGACCGCCGGACATCGACGACGCAACGTTCCAAAAGATGCTCGGCCGGAAAGAAAACCAGGGATTCTATCGCGGCACTCGGTTTAGCATTCGTGGAGTGCTGACCGACCAAGAGGTATTATGGTGCCCTGAGCGGATCAAGCCGTTTCAACCAGAAGGCCCGCACCAGTGCGAACTGACCATCAGCGATCGCGAAGACAGTTTGCTTTACCCAGTCGGTTACGAAACAGAAGAAGGCATCTCGCTGGTCAGTTACCACATCGGCTACGAAATGGGCTTGAAGCCTGGCGATCGCGTCCGGGTCAGTGGCACCCTGGAAAAAGCCAACGACATGCAGCGACTTATCGTTGGCTCGACGGGTGGTTCGGCAGAATCGATCACGATCGTTCCGGCGACTTAGTTTTACGACGTGACTTCGTTGTCGGCCTCGATCCACGCACGAAGTTCACGGTAGTTTGTCTTGCCGGTTCCCAGCACGGGAATCGCATCGATCTGGCGAACTTCGTCCAGACGCATGATTCCCTGGAAGCCGGCCTGCTTGAGGCAATCGTTTGCTTCACGCAGCGTGATCTCTTCGGTGGTGAACAGCACGATGCAGCGGCCACCATCTTGCTCGATCCCTTCGACGGCGACTTTCGGGCCCTCTTCGTCGGCCGGAAACTTCTCGGCCAATGGACCTTCCAGCGCCGGCAGGCTCACCATTTCACCGCCGATCTTCAGGAAGCGTTTCATACGACCACGGAAGGTGATGAAGTCGTCTTCATCCTTCGAGCACAAGTCGCCGGAGTTGTACCAGCGATGCCCTTCGACTTCGAGGAATGGTTGCGGAGCATCGTGGCGGTAGTATCCGTTGAAGACCGAATCGCCGCGGATCAGCAGCAGGCCGGTTTCTCCTTGTGGCAGTGGCTCGTGCGACTCGGGATGGACGACGATCGTTTCGACGCAGTTGATCGAAAGCCCGATCGTCCCAGGCTTGTTGTTCCCAGGGCGGTTGCCAGATACGACAGGGCTGCACTCAGTAATGCCGTAACCTTCCAGCAGATCGAGTTCCGGCAGAATCTCCATCGTTCGCTGGTACAAAGCTGGCGGGCACTTCTCGGCACCAACCAGGACCAAGCGTAACGAGTTCAGTTCGCCAGGCTCGCTACTGCTGACGATATATTGCAGGAAGGTCGGCGTCGCGAACATCAAGGTCGGCTTGTAAGCCGCAATCACGCGGGCCAGCATTCGCGAGTCGGTCGGGTCGGCATGATGCACGACGCGAATTCCCGCGAGCAATGGCATCAGCGAGGTAGCCGTCAGACCAAAGCTATGGAACGGCGGCAGGAAGCCGAGCAGCGTATCGCCGCGATGGAAGTTCATATGATCGCAGCCAGCCCGCATGTTGGCGATCAGGTTCTTATGTGACAAAGGAACCGCCTTGGGCAAGCTTTCCGAACCGGAGGTGAACAGAATCACCGCCGGATCGTCCGGGTTGGGCTGTGGCAAGCCTCGCAGGAACGACCAGGGCGCGATGTAAGTAGCCATCAGCGACATCAGTTTCTCGAAGGTCGAGATCTGATCGCGGACGTCTTCCAGGTAGAACATCTCGACGCCTTCCATTTCGATCCCCAAGCGATCCATGAAACGCTTCGAGGTAATCACGCGGCGCACTTCCAGCTTCTCGGTCGCATGACGCAGCCCGGCGGGGCCAGTCGTCCAGTTGAGCATCACCGGCAGCTTGCCAGCCAGTTGCGTGGCCAGCAGCACCGAGTCGGCCGCCACCGACGCCGGCAGCATGATACCGACGGCTTCCCCTTCCAGCTTGGCAATTCGCTTCGAGAGGAGCGTGGCCCCGATCAACAGCTTGCGATAGCTCAAGCAGCCCGAAAGCGTATCGGCCACTGCCGGACGATTGGCACTCGACAATGCCCGGAGGACGAAAGCTTCGGCGATCGTTTCGGCCAACACCTCTGGATGCTCTTTCCCCTTTTTCCGCGACTGATTCCATTCCTCCGGAACTTCCAACGGTTTCTCGTCGCTCGAAGCCTTCCCTGCCGCCAGCAAACAAAGCTCGCCCACGGTCGAGGGGACCGAGTCACTCCGGAAACCGAAGTGCTGTTCCAGTTCGAGTGCCAGGTCCATCCGCTCCAAACTGTCGAGTCCCAACAGGTCGAGGGTGGTGCCTGGTTCTTTTTCCGAATCATCCAGTTTCCGATCGAGTCGATGCTCGAGGATCTCGTGCACCTCTTGAATGACTTGATCTGGAATCTGGCTAACGTCGACATCGGCATTGCTTTTCACGGCATCGAAGTCGAAGTCGCGGGCCCCGAAGCAATAGCTGTACGGAACGAACTTGGCGTCTTCACCACCATCGGCGTTATAGAATGCTTCGAGGTGGCGGTTGAGGGCCGTCTTGCTTTCCAGCGGCAGCGAATCGCGATCGACGGGCACCACTTCGATCGAGACCTTCCGTTTCGGCAGAAAGAAGATCGCCCCGGCCAGAATCCACAACAGCGAGACCAAGGCGTTGCGACCAAGTGTCGGCACGCCCCCCTCTTGAGCACAACCGAATCGGCTGCCCCATAATCCACGCGTCCTCACGAGGACCACGTTCACGTTCTCGACGCGTTCCATCAGTTCGTGGGCAATTCGGGAGCCACCCACGATTTCATATCCCTGCCGCTGCAGGCGTCCACTGGGATAGATCAGAAAGTTCTGACCGCTGTTCAGTTCGCCCGCGACATGTTCAATCAACTGGGTTGTCTTGACGTGGGCATCGCGGCTGTGCGACTGCAGGTTCGGCACTTCATACGCGTCGATCACTTTCATCAACGGATAAAAGAGCGGGCTGCGATAGGTATCGGTGAAGACCAGCGGACGCAGTGACTTGCCACAACGCAGATGGCTTAACACGATCGGCGGGTCGACATAAGCAGGATGATTTGGCAGAACCAGAAGTGGGCCTTCCAGACCTTCCAATTTCTCGAGCCCCTGCACCTCTACCTGGTAGCGGCGATGCAGGAGACATCGAAGACAAAAATACAGAAGGGATTGAATCCACTTTCCCATGGCAACGGCTACCTGTTCTCGTAGAAACTTGAATGGCGTCTACGATTTACGCGACAAAAGAACCTCGGTGGGTCAATGCAATACGGCGACCGCACTTTATGGCCCCAATTTACGCCGAAATGGGGGGCGATTTAAAGGTCGATCCACCAACTAACCTCCTTCGATTTCCGATATCGAGGCCGTATGATAGGAACTGGATCTATCCCCGATCCCTCTGCCGGCACTTGATGGAAATGACGAACGAGTATGCCTCTGCCTACTGACCGAATCGAAATAAATGTTATCGACTCCCATACGGGGGGTGAACCCACACGAACAATCATCGGTGGTGCTCCTGAACTAGTTTCGACGACACTGGCCGATCAAATCCAGGAACTCAAGACAAACTACGATTGGGTGAGGACCTCCCTGACCCATGAGCCACGTGGTTTCGAGGCCATGGTCGGCGCTTTGTTGCTGCGTCCAGCCAATCCCGAAGCGGTCGCTCGGGTCGTTTTCTTCAACAACGTGGGCTACCTCGGCATGTGCGGCCACGGCACCATCGGTGTCGCGGCAACGCTCTGTTACCTTGGCAAGATCTCTCCGGGTGAACATCTACTGGAAACAATCGCCGGCGACGTGGTCTTTACCCTTCATGAAGACAATCGTGTCTCATTCGTGAATGTCCCCAGTTATCGTTACCAAACGGCTGTCCCGGTCGAGACCGAAAACTTCGGCACCGTGACCGGCGACATTGCCTGGGGAGGCAACTGGTTCTATTTATGTGCCGATCATGGCCTCGAGATTTCGATGGGCAATTTGGATCAGCTTGATCGCTGCTGCCGCGAGATTCGCAATTCGCTCGACCGCAATGGAATCACCGGCGAGAATGGCGGCATCATCGATCATGTCGAGCTCTTCGGACCGCCACGACGTGACGATGCCCAGTCGATGAACTACGTCGATTGCCCAGGCGGTGAGTACGACCGATCGCCTTGCGGTACTGGTACCAGTGCCAAGATTGCCTGCCTGGCGGCCGCTGGTAAGCTTGAACCAGGGCAAGCATGGGGGCAAGAGTCGGTCACCGGCAGCTTGTTCGAGGGTTCGTACGAGTGGCAAGGCGACAAAGTCCTGCCGCGGATTATTGGCGAAGCGTTCGTAACGGCCGAAACCAAAGTGGTAATCGATCCGATCGATCCGCTGACATTTGGTTTCAGCCAACAGAAGTAGACACTTCGCGACCTCTTCTGCCTTGGGATCCTTCCCAAGGCACACGTGCATTGGAAGGTTATCGCAGTTGAGTACGTCGACATTGATCGTTGGCGGAGGTGTCGTTGGAACGGCAGTCGCTTACTATCTGGCAAAAGCAGCTCATCAAGTCACCATCGTCGATCAAGGACGGCACGGGGGCGCGTGTTCGCATGCCAATTGCGGTTACGTCTCGCCAAGCCATATTCCGCCGATCCCACAGCCTGGTTTGATCGGCCCCACCATGCGGTCGATGCTGAGCAGCAGTTCTCCGTTCTATATCCGTCCGCGATTCTCGCCGGCCCTGTTCAGCTTTCTGACGCGGTTCTGGTGGAACTGCAACGCCAAGCAGATGCAACATGCCGCCACCGGCAAGCACGCACTGCTGCATAGTTCGCGGCAGCTTTACCAGGAACTGATCGAAGGACAAGGTCTCGACTGCAACTGGGAGAAACGTGGCTTGCTGTTTGTGTTCTACGAAGAGAAGCACTTCGAGGAATTTCAGAAGCTGAACGACTGGCTTGCTCGCGACTTCCAAACTCCGGCAACGCCTTATTGCAACGGCGAACTTCAAAAGCTGGAGCCTGCCCTGAAGGACGAAGTGTACGGCGCCTGGCATTACCCCGAGGATGCCCACCTACGACCAGACCGGCTGCTCAGTTCGTGGCGCGGAATTCTCGAACGCATGGGGGTGAAGATCCTCGAGCAGCACAAAGTCACGCGGTTTATCGGCGAGGGGAATCGCCTGCGAGCGGTTCAATGTGGTGACCAGGAAATCTCAGCCGATCGGTTTGTTGTCGCAACCGGCTCGTGGAGCCCCTTCTTCAATCGAGAACTGGGCTGCACGCTGCGGATCCAGCCTGGCAAAGGGTACTCGATCACGATGGCTCGCCCGACCATCTGCCCGCAGATTCCGATGCTGCTGGAGGAGCGGCGCGTCGGCGTCACGCCGTTTGAAGATGGCTACCGCCTAGGATCGACCATGGAGTTCGGCGGGTACGATTCCAGCGTCAATAAGAAGCGACTCGCCCTGTTGAAAAGTGGAGCGTCGCAATATCTCAAAGAGCCATTCACCGACGAAACGTACGAGGAATGGTATGGCTGGCGACCGATGACGCCAGACGACATGCCGTATATCGACTTCGCTCCGAAGTATGGCAATGTGCTGATCACCGCCGGGCACAACATGCTGGGGCTTTCAATGGGGGCCGGAACCGGCAAGCTGGCCTGGCAAATGCTCGACAAACTGACTCCCCACGTCGATCCTTCGCCCTATCGGCTGCGTTAGTTTGACGCGGCCTTGCGATTGAACCACAATAAATCGTCCCCTTCGATTTCCCACCTCAATCACTCCTCGTAGAAGAAGGGAATCAGCATGCGCTGTCTCGCTTTTTTGTTGTGTGCTTGCCTGCTCGCTGGGTTAACTTCGCCTGCTTCCGCTGCCGAGCGTTCGCCAAACTTCGTGTTCATTTTGGTCGATGACCTGGGCTGGACCGACCTGGGCTGCTTCGGCAGTTCGTTCTACGAAACCCCCAACGTCGACAAGCTGGCCAAGAGCGGAATTCGTTTTACCAACGCGTATGCTGCCTGCCAGGTCTGTAGCCCGACCCGAGCCAGCATCATGACCGGTCGTTATCCCACACGGACCGGCATTACCGACTACATCGGCGCCGCTCAGCCAGACAAATGGAACCGCAAGACTCCGCTGCTGCCAGCTCCTTACGAAACGAAACTCGCCCTCGACGAAGTCACCATCGCCGAAGCCTTAAAGCAGAAAGGTTACGCGACCTTCTTTGCCGGCAAGTGGCACCTCGGCTCGGAAGCGTTTTTCCCCGAGCACCAAGGCTTTGACGTCAACCAAGGGGGCATCGACCGCGGTGGCCCTTACGGCGGCAAGAAGTATTTCTCGCCTTACGGCAATCCACGTTTGAAAGACGGCCCTGACGGCGAGCATCTGCCTGACCGACTGGCGACTGAAACGGTCAAATTCATGGAGGCTCATAAGGACGAGCCATTCCTGGCATACCTTTCTTTCTATTCAGTGCATACTCCGCTCATGTCGCGCGAAAACCTGAAGCAGAAGTACGAAGAGAAGAAGAAAACGCTGAAGCATGGCGAGATCTGGGGGCAAGAGGGAGCCCGGAAGGTTCGCCTCGTGCAAGAACACGCCGTTTACGCTGGCATGGTCGAAGCGATGGATCAGGCCGTCGGCAAGGTGCTCGATGGCATCGACTCCCTTGGTCTCGCCGACAACACGGTCGTGATGTTCATGTCCGACAACGGTGGGCTTTCAACGTCAGAAGGTCACCCGACCAGCAACCTTCCGCTGCGAGGCGGCAAAGGCTGGATCTACGAAGGTGGGATCCGCGAACCGATGATCGTTCGTTGGCCTGGCGTGACGAAAGCTGGCAGTGTTTCCGAGCAGTACGTCAGCAGCGTCGACTTCTTCCCGACGATTCTAGAGATGGCCGGCGTCGAACTGCCGCAGCAAGTGACGCTCGACGGGATGAGCTTTGCTCCGGTCCTGAAAGGACAAACGATCGATCGTGGGGCGATCTATTGGCACTACCCACACTACGGCAACCAGGGAGGTTCTCCGACGGCTGCCGTACGGGAAGGTGACTGGAAGCTGATTGAGTTCTACGAGGATGGCCACCTCGAGCTTTACAATCTGGCGGACGATCCTGGCGAGACCAATAATCTCGCCGAGAAGAAGCCAGAACTCGCATCCAAGATGCACGCTCAACTGAAAGCATGGCGTCAGGAAACCGGGGCCAAGATGCCGACCCCGCGTGCCGCCAACTAGTCGCTCGCTTTCTTCAATTCCGCCTGCCACTGGATCAGCTTTTGAAAGGCGTCCAGTGGCGTCATCGTGCTGAGATCGGCAGTCCGAATTTCTTCGACCACCGGCGGTTCGCTCGGACCAAAGAAAGTGAGCTGCAAGTCTGCTTTCGGATGGCGTTCTCGCTTCGGTCGAATTTTCGACTGGCCATCCAGGTCGAGATGCTCTTGCTCAAGCTGGGCCAGAATCTGCTTGGCCCGCTCGTTGACGTCGTTGGGAATCCCGGCCAGGCGAGCAACATAAATCCCGTAACTCTTGTCGGCGGCACCACTGACGATCTTGTGCAGGAAGATGATCTTGTCGTCCCACTCTTTCACGGCCACGTTCAAGTTCATCACGTGATCGAGCGACTGCGAAAGGTCTGCCAGTTCATGATAGTGGGTCGCGAACAATGTGCGGCAACCGATGCGGTCGTGAATGTATTCCACGATCGACCATGCCAGCGAGACGCCGTCGTAGGTGCTCGTCCCACGCCCGATCTCGTCCAGAATCACGAGACTACGGTCGGTCGCCGTGTTCAAGATGCGTGCCGTCTCGGTCATTTCGACCATGAAGGTACTTTGACCACGTGACAACTCGTCGCTCGCCCCCACGCGGGCAAACACGCGATCGACCACGCCTATCCGAGCTTCCTTCGCCGGCACAAAGCTGCCGAGCTGAGCCATGATCGCGATCAGGCCGACCTGGCGAATGTAAGTACTTTTACCGGCCATGTTCGGACCGGTGATGATCGCCACGAAGTCGTCAATCTCGCCGCCGAGCATGGTATCGTTCGGGATGAACGTGCCGGCTTCCTCGGTCACATCGAGCACTGGATGCCGGCCATCGACGATCGCCAGTTCTTTGCCGTCGTCCATCTTCGGGCGGCAATAGTTACGATCGCGAGCGAGGTTCCCCAGCGAGACCAACGCGTCGAGCTGAGCCAAAGCCAGCGCTGTCAAACGAAGTCGATCGGCGGCGGCTTGCACCAGGTCGCGTAGTTCCGAGAACAGATCGTACTCGAGGGTCTTCGCCTTCTCGTCGGCGCTCAGAACCTTCTCTTCGTACTCTTTCAGCTCCGGCGTGATGTATCGCTCGGCGTTTTTCAGCGTCTGCTTCCGGTGGAAGTAGGTCGGAACTTTATCTTTGTGCGTGTTCGTGATTTCGATGTAGTAGCCGAACACCTTGTTGAAGCCAACCTTCATGTTGGCGATGCCCGACTTCTTGCTCTCTTCGGCCTGATAGTTGGCGATCCACTGCTTGCCGCCCGCTGCCAAACCACGCAGCTCGTCGAGTCGTTCGTTGTAGCCATCTTGAATGTAGCCACCGTCGGCGGTGGTCAGTGGGCAATCTTCGACCAGGGCCGCGGCCAACTTGTCGTGAACCTCGGGGCAAAGATCGATCTGCGCTTCGATCTCCCCCAGCAGCTTGCTCTTGCGGGAAGTCACCTTCGCTTTGATCCGCGGCAACTTGCCGAGCGTTCGCCCGACGAAGTTCAAATCGCGAGGACTGGCTCGACCGGTCGTCACGCGGGTCAGCAGTCGCTGAAGGTCGTAGACGCCTGCCAACGCTTCGCCGAGTGCTTCAGAAAGTGGGAGATCGTTTTTCAGTTCTTCGACTGAATCGTGCCGTTCGCAAATCTGCTGAACGTCGGCAAGCGGACTGGCCAGCCAATCCGCCATCAAACGGCTGCCCATCGGAGTCCGACAGCGGTCGAGCACCGAAATGAGCGTTCCTTCGCGGCGCTGATCGCGAATGGTCCGCGTCAGTTCGAGCGAACGTCGCGTCGACTCGTCAATTTCAACCGCGTTCGCATTGCGGTAGGCAACCAGCGACTGCAGGTGTTCAAGCGAACCTCGCTGCGTCTCTTGCAGATAATCGAGAATTGCCCCTGCGGCTCGAATGGCCGGGCGGTCGGTGTCGTCGAAGCCGAAGCCATCGAGGCTTTTCACCTCGAAGTGCTTGGTCAATTTCTCTTCGGCCGACTTGCCTCCGAAGGCCCACGCAGGTCGGCGCGTTTGCAAGAACTGTCCGTTGAAGTGCTTCGGCAGTTCGTCGGTACCTTCGGAAAGGAGACATTCTGAAGGTGCGATCCGCGCGAGCTCGTCGGCGAGGCGCCCAGCCGCGAAAACGCCTGCCATGAATCGTCCGGTCGAAAGCTCGATCCAACTGATACCGGCTTCGTTACCTTCGCAGACGACAGCGGCGAGGTAGTTGCTTTCTTTCGGGCTCAGCAGCGAGTCGTCGGTCAGTGTGCCTGGCGAGAGGATTCGCGTGATCTCGCGTTTGACGATCCCCTTGGCCTGCTTCGGATCTTCGACCTGATCGCAGATACCAACGCGGTACCCTTGCTGGATCAACTTGGCGAGATAGGAGTCCAACTGATGGTGAGGGAAGCCAGCCATCGGCGTGGCGTTTTCCCCTTTGTCGCGACTGGTGAGGGTCATCCCCAGCACACGGGAAGCGGTGATCGCGTCGTCGTTGAACAACTCGTAGAAGTCACCCATGCGAAACAGCAGGATCGCGTCGCCACAAGCATTTTTTGCTTCGTGGTACTGCTGCATCATTGGGGTCATCGCCATGGTTCCACCCTATCGTTTGCGGCTCAAATCGTCTCGGCCGTGGAAAGATCAACTCATCTATCGGAAGGCGGGCCAGGCAGGGACAACCTTCCACAAAATTAACATAACAGGCTTCCGCCATGCGCTGCAGGTGGGCAGTGCGACGAGATCGATCGGCTGATTGTGAAGAATTGATAATCCTTCACCAATTTCACTCGTTTCCCTCGAACAGGAACCGCGAACCACTCGTTTGGCTAATGGTGCCATCTATACTCACACGCTGCATGGCGGCGACATATCCGCAGGGAAAAGCCCCACGGATTGGCGATATTCCACCGATAGGGAGCCGGAGAGGCAAGCAATGCCGGACGACCTGATTCGCTTCAAATGCAAGAAGTGCAAAAACACGATCAAAGCCAAACCGAAATACGCCGGCAAGAAAATCGCTTGCCCTGGCTGCGAGGCGCCGATCCGTGTGCCTTCTCCAGAGACCACCACCGAAAAGCCGTCGGAAAAGAAACCCAAGAAGGAACGGGGCAACTCGACGGTGATCTTGCGAAACGCGCCTTCCGCGACCGAAAGCCAAAAGCGGGAAGCGACGAAGTTGGGGATTCAGTTCAACGATTCGATCACGGCTCGCGAACTTTCCGAGCTGATCGAGTGGGAAAAGAAGAACCGGGCCAAACGAATCAAACAGGCTCAGAACAAGCTCGAAGCAATGCTTGCCGAGCTGACGCCGATGGAATTCATGGAAGAGATGCTCGTGCGGCGAAAAACGGGCGTGCTGGTCCTGATCGATTCGGACGAATTTGTCGGTGATGTCGAAAACCTGGCTCAATGCTCGGCCAAGATTCTCGCGACCGACGATCTGCCCCCCGGCAGCTTACCGGCACTGTTGCAGCACGCCTTGGCTCAACTGCATGCGGGCGAAGAAGTACCGCATACGCGGCAGCAGTACAATCTGGAAGACGACGACTAGCCGCAGAGCGAACGATTGCTCTGCGGCGTCGTGTGATTCTGGAACCGGAAGATGCTTAGTCTTTGGAGACCATCCGGTTGTAGAGTTCGGCCATCAGTTCGCTGACTTTGACCGCCATTTCGTACGCTTCCGCATCTAGCAAAATGGCCGGGTGGCTGGAGATATGCTCGCTCCAGGTCGCCTCGGACATGTAGATCCGGTCGACAGCTTCGTGATTCCCGAAACTTTCGGGACCGTACTGCTCGGTCAACTCTTCCATCGAGATCGAGTTTTCTTCGCAGGCGGCACTCAACAATTCTTCGCGTTCGTCCATGTTCGAATATCCTTACTCACACAAACAGCGCATAGAAAGACCCGTAACTCACTAAGAACTACGGGTTTAGAAAAGTGGGCGATGAGGGGCTCGAACCCCCGACATCTTGCTTGTAAGGCAAGCGCTCTAGCCAACTGAGCTAATCGCCCGGGAATCCCACAATTTAACAATCGGCCATTCGATGCGTCAACATGGCCCCGAAGTTGTTGGATTAAAGCGATTTGAAGGGCCAATCGGGGTAATTCCCGATATTGGGGAGATGGGGGTCGAACGCTCCCAGTCGCTGTCGAATGTGATGAAACTGGTCGGATGCCACGGCCATCTCTTTGCGTTTGAGCCGACTATATAGAGTAATTAGCCTTCCCAAGCGACCTCGCCGTATGGATTCTCGCCTTGATACTGCTGCGGATCATCACCCTTTCGATTCACCTGCTGCTGATGAATCTGGCTTCGGTCGGACCTCTTCTGGCGGTCTGGCTCGACGTACGAGCGACACGTCGACAAAGTCCTGAGATTTCAAAAATTGGCCAGAAAATCGGCTGGTGGTCGGTGGCCGCCCTGATCGTGGGGATCCTCGTCGGCCTGATTCAGGGCCTTTTGATCTGGATGGAAGGGAATCCGCAGTACTTCGAGGCCCTCGATGGCCTTTGGGCGTCGAAGGTAACGTTCGGCTTCTGGGAGATCGGATTCTCGCTGATCTGCACCGGCGGGTACCTGGCCTGGTGGAAATATGGATCGCGAGCCGCACTTTGGCAGCGGTTGCTGTCCCGGTTTCTGGCGATCTTGTCGGCGACGAACCTGCTGTATCACTTTCCGACGCTGTTCACGATTCTGGGGCTGATTGCCCGAGGTGAGGTCTCGGTCGACGCTCCGGTCGACTCGGGCGAATTCCGCACGCTGCTGATTCAAGGCGAAGTGATCTGGTTCACGCTTCACTTCTGGTTCGCTTCGTTCGCCGTCAGCGGCATGGTAGCCGGCATGATCGCTCTGGCCAAATTGCCCGAAGATCAACGGGAAGGCACCGCCGGCGCGGCGTTCACAATCGCTTTGATTGCTACGCTACTCCAGATTCCTGTCGGATTTGTACTAACTACCACCTTGAATTCCACTCAGCAATCGCGTTTGATGGGCGAAGACCCCGTGTGTACCGCCATGTTCGCCGTGAGCTTGTTTCTGGCTCTCTGGCTGATGCATCTGCTGGCGAGCCTCGCCTTTTTCGACCGCAGCTGGCGGAAGGTGTACATGGCGTCGGCCACCCTGGGCGGAACGATTTTGTTGATGACAGCCACCATGCTGCTTAGCCGCGGTTAAAGTCGGCTTCTGAATCGTTTCCCCGTACCAACCAGTACATCTCCCATTCATCACGAAGTAGTTTCCCATGGGTTTGGAAGTCGTTGAGATCCGCGACGAAGCCACCGGCTCGTTCGCCAAGATTGCCCCCGGATTTGGATTCAACTGTTTTCAGTTCGTCGCCAACGTCGACGGACAGGAAGTTGATGTCCTATGGAAGACAGAAGACTTCGAGAACGGCACCGCTCGACCTTCCAGCAGCGGGATTCCGATCTTGTTCCCCTTCCCTGGCCGACTGAAGGGAACGAAGCTGATCTGGGAAGATCGCGAGTTTCAGCTTCCTGAAGGGGATGGCCGCGGCAATGCGATCCATGGTTTCGTGCTCCGCCGTGCATGGCGCGTGCTGGAAAAGACCGAATCGAAAGTGACCGCCGAGTTCCAGGCCTCGAAAGACGATGCCACCCTGCTGGAACAATGGCCGACCGACTTTAAGATTCAGGCCACCTACGAGATTTCAGGCGCGACCCTGACCGGCACCTACCGGATCGAAAACCCTTCCAGCAAGCCGATGCCATTCGGTTTGGGGACGCACCCTTACTTCAACGTGCCCGTCGGCGGCGAATCGGCCGATGCATGCGAGATCGTCGTGCCGTTTACGTTTGCCTGGGAATTCAAAGACCAGCTTGCCAGCGGCAACCAGTTCAACCGCGACAGCGATCCTTTCAAGCCAATGCTGTTCAAAGACACGCAGTACGACAACGGTTTTGGTGGACTGGAATGTGAAGATGGTCTGTGCACGACCTCGATCCACGATCCTGCCTCTGGCCGAACGATCGTGCAGCAGTTCGACGATCAGTTTGACTCGGTCGTGCTGTACAACCCAGGCCACCGCGAGGCCTTCTGCATCGAACCTTACACCTGCATTCCAGATGCCTTCCAACTCCGCCGCCAGGGATACGATGGTGGCTTGCGAGTGCTGGCCAGCGGCGATGTCTTCGAGACCGCCATCCGAATCAAAGTGCAATAAGCTCGCCGGTTTAACCCAACCGCGCATGAAAAAAGCCTTGCTCTATGGAGCAAGGCTTTTTTTGATTCTTGCCGAATCGAAGGAGCGACTAACCTTCGGTGTCGGTGCCTTCAGCAGCAGGCAGCTTGCCGGCTTTGATCTTTTCGCCGAACGTTTCGCCCGACTTCGACTTGGTCATTTCGACCTTTTCCAAAGCGGCGAACAGTTCTTCTTGAACCTTTTCTGGTTCTTCCTTACGACGCGAAGCACTGTAATCGGCCTTGTCCAGCAGCTCGCCCAGGGCAACGCCGTATTCGTTACGAACCTTCTTGCTCTTGGCACCGTGGCAAAGGGCGCACTTGGCTTCCTTCACGGAAGCGGCGAGTTCTTTTTCAGCGTCGGTCTTAGGATCCGCCAGGTTGTACTTTTCTACAAAAGCATCGGCGAAAGGCTTAATGGCGTAGGCAGACTGAGCGTAAAACGAGGAGGCAGCCACAACGGCCACCAGACACAACGCGATCTTCTTCATTAATTATCTCTCCAAGCAAAGTATTCCCGCCGAGGAATCCGTGGGATTTCAAACCGTCGCAGGTGGGATGGTCGACGGCGGGAGGGTGTAACATGTAGACCCTAAAGCTACTCTTCTAGTTAAGCTCGCCACTATTACGGTGTCAAGCAAGCGAGCGGATGAATGGAACAAACGGCACCATTCCAGGAATTTCGTCGCCAATTCTTCTTAAATTACCGACGATTTTTACGTCTCTTCTATGATAACGGTTCGCGATATCGCGAGAAAACGTCCCACGATGCCAGCAACATCCGCCCCTAGAAGCTACGGCTACGGCGGCTGAAAAATTCCCGCAGACCGTCGCCAAACAGGTTGAAACCGAGGATCGTCAGCGAAATTGCAATCCCCGGAGCGAGTGCCGGCCAGATGGTCGCGTGCAAATACTCCTTCGCTTCGACCAGCATCGCCCCCCACTCGGCGTGGGACGGATCGCCTGCGATTCCGAGGAACGACAGCCCAGCGACTTCCAGAATGGCATGCCCCAGCCCTAGCGTTGCCAGCACCCAGATCGTTCCGCTGACCGCTGGCAGAAAAACGAAGATTACCAGGTACGAAGGCTTCGCTCCGGCGGCGATGGCGGCTTCGACGTAAGCGGCATGTTTCAAGGAAAGCATTTCGGCCCGAACCTGGCGGACGAAGACCGGTACGTTAATCAGTGCGACCGCCAGAATCACCGCCGGCCAACCAGGCCGGAGCGCGGCAATCACCAGAAACGCGATCAGCAGGCTCGGAAACGAAAGCCAGATATCGATCAGTCGCATTACGAACATATCGGTTCGGCCCCCTCGATATCCAGCCAGCATCCCCAGTCCGACGCCAACCACCACAGCGCAGCTGATCGAGGCGATACTGGCGACCAGAGACAACCGCGAGCCATAGATGACACGGGTCAGCACATCTTTTTCGTTGGAGTCGGTCCCTAACCAATGGGCGGCACTCGGAGGTTCGTTCTGTCCGAAGCGTTCATCCGGCGAATAAGGAGCGATCACGCTGGCGAACAACGCGGTGAAGGCAAACGCAAAGATCAACGCGCCGCCAATCCATAGCCCCGGTACCTTGGTAAGGCGAGACTTGATCGACGAAACAGGACGAGCCGGGTCCAGACTTACCGTACTCAACTTCGGCTCCCTTCCCGCAATCGCGGATCGAGCAACAGGAACAAGACATCCAAGGTCAGGTTCAACGTGACAAAGATGCCCGCCATGATCAGGGCACATGCCTGAACGACCGAGTAGTCATAATCGCGGATCGCATCGATGACATACCGTCCGAGGCCTGGCCAATTGAAAACGGTCTCGGTCAGAATCGCCCCTGTCAAAAGCATGCCCAGCTGAAAGCCGACGATATTCATCACCGACAACGAAGCATTCGGAAACGCATGCCGAGCAATCATGCGTGTCACGCTGGCTCCCTTGGCGCGAGCGGTTCGCAGATAGTCGGAGTCGAGCACCTCCATCATGCTGTTCCGCGTGATACGAGAAATCACCGCTAGAGGAATCGTCGACAGAGCGATCGCCGGCAACGCTAAGTGGCGAGCACTGAGCATTGCCAGGTGAAATTGCCCCGTCAGTAATGATTCAAAAAAATAGAACTCGCTCCGCAGATCATGCTGGGTGCCCGGTGGCAGGCGAAATCCACTCGGCATCGCAGGGAACGACACGACTAGGCAAATTGCCAGGAAGAAAACTGGGACGCTGACGCCCAACAGGGCCAGGCCCATCGAGAACCAATCAGGCCACGAGTTTCGCCACAGCGCCGCGACCGTTCCCATGAAGATCCCCACCGGGATCGCAATCAACATCGCGGCCAATGCCAGTTCAATCGTTGCCGGGACGGCCTGACTCAGCCGGGTGCTGATCCGCTCGCCAGGTCGGGCAAACGATTCTCCCATGTCGCCGGTGGCGAGTTGGCCGAGAAAGGCGGCGGCTTGTTGCCACAGCGGTTTGTTCCAACCGCGAGCCTCCATCTCTTTCTCGATCTTTTCAGGCACCGCATGTTGGCCGAACTGGGCGATTACCGGGTTCGCCGGCAAGGCTCGTACAGCGACAAAGATCGCCAGCACAGCAATAAGCATCGTCACGGCTGCTTGGGCCAGCCGTTGAATTACCATCCCCCACACCATTAAGGCTCCGCAAACCTGGCAGTTTTGAGTCGAGTCTGCGAAGAAGGATGGAGTTTGTATCCTTCGACGATATCACGTTCCGCAATCCGAACCGGCACATGCACCAGAGGCAGCACCGGCGAATCTTCGTAGATCAGCATCTGAGCTTTCTCGTACAACTCGGCCCGCTTGTCTTGTTCCAGTTCAAACTGAGCCGCATCGAGTAGCTCGTCGACTTGCTCGTTCTTGTATTGGCTGAGGTTGTTGCCGCCGATCTCGTTGATGTTGGTCGAGTGTAGCAGCGTATGCAGAAAGTTGTGCGGATCGGCGATGTCGGCACTCCAGCCGCTGAGACCAAGTTGGTGCTCGCCGCGCGTCATCCGTTGAAAGTGCTGGCCGATATCGTTGGTGATGATCTCGATATCGAAGCCAATCTTCTCCAACGCATCTTTGATGAAGATCGCCGTTTGTCGTGGCTGCTGCATGTAAGGCCGGGGCTGGTCCATCACAAACAGTTCCAGCTTGACCGGCAGTTTGAAGCCATTCTCTTGGGCGGCTTCTTCCAGCAAGGCCTTCGCTTTCGCGACATCGAATGGCCGCTCTGGCACGTTCTCGCCATGGCCCCACAAGGTTGGCGGCACCATCGTTTTGGCCTTCTCAGCATGACCGGCATAGGCAACTTCGATCAGACGATCGCGGTCGATTGCCATCGCAATCGCCTGACGAACCTTTGGCTGATCGAGTGGCGGCTTGCGGGTTTGCATCGTCAGGTAACCGACGTTAATGCCCGGCGTCGACTGAATCACAATCCCTGGCACCTTCTCCAGGCTATCGACTTCCGCCGGTGGCAAGTTGTCGGCAATGTGGATCTCGCCTCGCTTCAACTGCGTGACACGAATCGAGCTCTCTTCGCTCGGAACCATCACCAGGCGAGCGACGCCTGCCTTTTCACCCCAGTAGTCGTCGAATCGCGACATCAAGATCTCTTGCTTCGGCTTCCAATGCTCGAACTTGAAAGGGCCCGTCCCTACCGGATGGCGTGTAAAGTCGGCACCATACTTTTTAACAGCCGTCGGGCTGACAATCCCGGAAGAGAACATCGCCACGGCTGAAAGGAAGGTGGCCTGGGGCTGTTTCAGCGTGAACTTGACCGTCAGGTCATCGACTGCTTCGACCTTTTCGATCTCGGTATAGCTGGCGTAATACGGAATGATGTTGTTGAAGACGTAAGGGTGATCGGCATCGATAATCCGCTCGAAGGTAAATACCACTGCTTCGGCATTCAGCGGCGTTCCATCGTGGAACTTGACGTTCTCGCGCAACTTGAAGGTCCACTCGCGACCATCTTCGCTCGTCTCCCACGATTCGGCGACGCCGGGCACCAGGTCGACCGTCTCGGTGTCGTAGGCGACCAACGGCTCGAAGATATTGACGATCACTTTGACCGACTCGCCTATATCGGTGTGGATCGGATCGAGAGCGTTCGCATCCCCGCCGCGGCCGTAGATTAAGGTGTCGGTCGCCACGGGCGAACCGCCGCCACACCCAGTTAGAAGAACAACGCCCAATAGCAAACTAAAAAACTTCAAAGCTCTCAATAATTCCATGGGGCCATTCATGTTGTAGCTGGCGAGAAGAAGTGCGACTGCCCGATTTTAACGATCGAGCATGGCGGGCGGCAACCTGAAGCAACGGAGAACGTCGATCAATTTGTGGCCGCTGAAGCGTCTGAGGTGGCCCCTGCGAGGGGCGAAGCCACGAACGGCAGCAGCGAGAAGTCGACACCAGCGTTTCGTTCGTCGGGTCGCAATGCCGGATTGCCACTCAAATCGTTGAGTAGAACGTAGTCCTGTGGTACCCGCGAAGAATAAAGGCGACTGGCCAGTGGCAAATTCGCCCAGATCGAATCGCTTGGCTGCGAAAACAAGTCGTCCCAGGCCATCCGCCAGGTCGCCAGGTCGTACTCGACTTTTGCCGCCGGAGCCACGGTGGACTCAATCAGCAGCATCACGCGATTCGATGTATTGGTCGCGTACGCGTTGTCTTCGAGTGAAAAATCGAGCGACTTCGTGATTTCTTCGGGGGTCTTGGTGGTGCTTCGCTGAACCACCATCGGAAGGCTCGCCCCCCAGGTCGCGGCACAATTGGCCATCGTTACCCGCAAAGGAATCGACGTCGCACCTTCGCGGCGAATGAGACTGCCAGCCGTATCGATCGTGCAGAAGTCGAGCTTCATTCGCACGAAGCCATTCATTTTGTCGTCGCTGGTGGTCGAGACCGAACTCAGCAGGTTGCCTGACAGAGCCAACAAACAGTTGTCGCAGGTCACCTTTAAGGCCTGCTGGCCGTTCGTCCGCAGTAAACTCGCTTCGCCATGTACCATCGAGTTCCGTACGTCAATGACCGCATAGCGAGCGGTGCTCAGCGCGAAGGGACTAACCTCTTCGACCGGAGTCGCTCGGACAGAAATCACCGAGGTCGAACGGCGAAGGGCCTCTGGCACCATCATCTCGTCTTCGCGCTGGACGACAACCTGGCAACCATCGAGTGAAAGCTCGTTGGCGTTCTCGAGCCCAAACAGCGACCAGGTCCGCATCGACGCAGGCGGCAACGCCATCTTCACTTGCACTTGCTTCAAGCTAAGACTGGCCGAATTGATTTGAATCATCCGGCTTAGCGGTTCGAACTCTTGCGGGCGGAAGACAATCGTCGGTGAATATCCGGTGGCGGCGCGAATCGTCAGACTGCCACTGTCGATCAAGAGGGGGCGTTCGTCTTTCTCGCCATCGTAGCGAAGCTCAATGGTGTCGAGCGTCGGATCGGCCTGGGCTCGGGTAATCGCTTCGTACAATGTCGGAGAATCGCCTGGCACAACGATCACATTCTTCGCCACGTCCGCAGCCGGAGGCTTTGGTTTGTTGGTGCCTGTCATGTCGGCCGGAGCGGTCATCGGCATCGGCGTTTCCGCAGCGATGGTTGCCTCAGGCGTTGGCTTTGGCTGGGCGATGTTCATTACCGGAGGCATCTCGGACATCGTCCGCGAAGTCTCTGTCGCCGGCTTGGTGTCTTGGATCGGGGTGACCGGTTGGCCATTATTGGCCGGGGGTGGACTTCCAGAGTTGGTCTCGGTCGGCCCGTCGTCGGTCGGTGTCAGCGGGGTCATCAACTGCGAGGCGTTGGTATAACTGACGCCAGAGATCATGCTGTCGTCCTGGGCCGTCCAGATCGTGTCGACGACGAACACCAACACCAGCAAACTGATCGTCGGCAAGACCCACGGCAGATGTCGCTCGATGACGGTGCTTCGCTGCTCGGTCGTCGGCACGTAGACCGAGGCGGTGACATGCGGGGCGGCGAGGTTCAACTCGTCGATCACCATCAAGGCGGCGGCAATCAGTTCGCCTGGCTTCTGAAAACGATCGTTCGGGTTCTTCGCCATCAAACGGCTGAGAATATGAACGACTTCATCTGGCACATCGGCCCGGAACTCGCGAGGATCAGGCGGCTCTTCCCCACTATGGCTCAGCAGTTTCTGCAGCACAGTCCCTTCCGGAAAGGGAGGACGACCGGTGAGCATGAAGAAAAACGTGCAGCCCAGCGAGTAAAGATCGCTACGAACGTCGGCGCTGCGTGGGTCGCGGGCTTGTTCGGGCGAAATGTAGTCGAACGTTCCGAGCGTCATACCGGAAGCGGTCAGGTCGCTGTCTTGCGAGTTGACCTGATGCAAACGGGCCAGCCCCATATCGACCAGCTTCGCACGATGCTGCGAGTCGACCAGGATGTTCGACGGCTTGATGTCGCGGTGCACCACTTCGCGGATTTGAGCGTGGTCGAGTGCCTCGGCAACTTGAACGAGGTAGCTGATCGCCAGTTCGATCTCAAGAGGACCACTTCGCTCGACTTCGTCGCGAATGTTGGTCCCGTCGATGTACTCGAAGACGATATAGTTCCATCCCTTGTCTTCGCCAACGAAATAAACGCGGGCAATGTTGGGATGGTCGAGCCGGGCCGCACTCTGGGCTTCGTTGCGGAAGCGACGGACCGTTTCTTCTTTGGTGTTGTGCTCGCCCGAGAGCACCTTCACGGCGACGCGTCGGTTGAGCTGGGTGTCGTGACCGCGGAAGACCGCGCCCATGCCCCCTGCTCCGACAAAGGCATCGAGTTGGAAGTGCCCCAGCGTTTGTCCAACCAGTTCGCGACCGACGGTCAGTTCCGCCAGCGAATACGAGCGACTGTTTCCCTCGGTGACGTGCCCCTTCTTGGTCGAGATAACCGTTGGAGGCTCTTCCAAAAAGTTGCGGCCGTCGGGCAAATGGTCGGTGGTGGCTGAATCGCTACCACGAAGATCGGGCAAACTCCCCGCCGACGACGTCGTTAGATCGTCGCCGCTCGACTGCGGTCGGTCGGTATCTTTCGGGGAATCAGGCATCAGACTGGCTGCAAAATGAAGGTTCGCGTCGCGGGAAAAGGAACGTCAACGCGCACGGCTGGGGTGACAAGAAGCCGTATCTATTCAGTTTTATTGTATCCGAGAGCAGCGAAGGCTCCACAATAACTTCTCTAGATAACCCAACTGGCAGGGGTCATCTGGCGTGTATTTTCTGTAATATCGGCCTAATCGACCAATCCCCCACAGCGGACTTTTGGCATTCACCAATGGCAGGTGAAATGACTCTAGGCCGCATCACCGGCATGAATCTGGCAGTAACTCTCGTATCGCCGCGTATCAAGAATGCCATCGGCGACGGCATCCTTCACCGCACAATCCGTCTCGTGCGTGTGGGTGCAATTCGGAAATTTGCAGCGATTGATAAAGGGACGAATATCTCGGAACAGGCCGGCCACTTCTTCCGGGATGATGTCCCACAGCTGAAACTGACGGATCCCAGGCGTGTCGATCACGTGCCCTTCCGTCGCCAGCGGAATGAGCGTGGCGGTGGTGGTGGTGTGCTTTCCCTTGTCGTTTTCACGACTGACGGCGTTCACCCGCAGGTTCAGCCCTGGCTCGATCGCGTTCAGCAGCGACGACTTCCCCACCCCGCTCTGCCCCGACAGGACCGTGTCTTTGCCATGCAGTGCCTGCCGCAGACGTTCAATCCCGGTCCCTTCTTTGGCCGATACCAGGTGGACTTCGTACCCGATGCTGCCATAGACGCCGACAATCGTTTGCAGCGCAGCGGGATCGAGAAGGTCGACCTTGTTGATGCAGATGATTGGACGAATCCGCGCGTACTCGGCCGTGATCAAGTAGCGATCGATCAGATTCGGCTTCAGGCCTGGTTCGGCGGCACTGCCAACAATGATTAGCTGATCGACGTTGGCGACGATAATGTGCTGCCGGCCGCGACTCGTTCGGCTCAGCACTCCGTAGCGAGGATCGACGCTTTCGATGATTCCTTCGCTGGGACCGCTCGGGCGAAACCAGACATGGTCGCCAGCCGCCACCACGTGCCGTACGTCGGTCGACATCGTTTTCAGCAATCGCCGCGTGGCACACTGAAAAACCGACTTGTCCGGGGCTTCGACTTCGCTGATCAGGCCCTGAACGCGTAGCACTCTGCCTTCCAGACAGGTCTCGGTGTCGACGTGAATGGACAACGTTTCGGTATCGGTGCCATCCTCTTGATCGTGGCTAACGATGGTACGTTTGCGAGTCAGGTCTCCTTTGCCGGAGATCCGTTCCCGCTGCACCGCTTTGTCGGCGTCGAATTCATCACGATTGAAATGCTTGGTGATGTCCCCTTGCCGCACCTTTTGCGTGCGGTTCTTCCGGAACTCGACGCGACGCTTCTGCTGCCCCTTGCCTTTTTTCGCCATGAAAGCTCTCGTCCCCTCTCTCCCTGACTGGGGAGAGGAAGCCTAGTTCGTTTCTTCTGCCTGAACGTCTTCGGTCGTCAGGTCAGATGCAGGGGCGGGGTGCCCGTTCGAGGCAATTTCCATCTCCGAGTTCAACTTGCTCGCCTTCGAGCGATGAACCGATGGGCCAATCAGCTGTTCGACTTCGTGGTCGGACAGTTCCTCGTGTTCGCACAGCGAGTTCGTCAGCTTGACCAATTTATCCTTGTTGGTCGTCAGCACTTCAATCGCCTTGTCGTGCGCTTCGTGCAGAATTCGAGCGACTTCGTCGTCGATGATCTGCATGGTGTGCTCGCTGAAGTGACGATTTTCGTGGATCTCGCGTCCCAGGAACGGATCTTCGTCGGTGATCTTGTAATTCACCGGACCAAGCCGCTCGCTCATGCCCCACTGGGTTACCATGCGGCGTGCCATCTTGGTGGCCCGTTCCAGGTCGTTTTCCGCCCCGGCACTCAGTTCGTTGTAGGCAATTCTTTCGGCAGCCCGACCACCCAGGATGAAGGCCAACTGATCGTACAGTTCGCTTTCGCTGATGTTCATCCGGTCTTCTTCGGGCAGTGTCTGGGTGACACCCAAAGCACGTCCGCGTGGAATCACCGTTACCTTATGCAGGCGGTCGACCCCGGGCAGAAGCCATGACAACAGCGCATGGCCAGCTTCGTGGTAGGCAGTCTTTTCTTTCTCGCGAGCCACCAGCGATTCTTCGCGACGGGCACCCATCAAGATTTTGTCTCGGGCGTACTCAAAATCTTCCATCGTGACCGCATCGCGATTTTGACGGGTCGCCCATAAGGCTGCTTCGTTGATCAAGTTCCGAATGTCGGCACCCGTCAAGCCAACGGCCCCGGCAGCTAAGCGTTCGATGTTCACGTCGTCCGACAGTGGCACGTCGCGGACATGCACCTTGAAGATTTCGACACGTCCCTTGAAGGTTGGTCGATCGACGGTGATATGTCGGTCGAATCGGCCTGGTCGCAAGAGCGCCGGATCGAGCACGTCGGGCCGGTTGGTGGCCGCGATCACGATTACCGTTTCGCCTTGGACAAAGCCGTCCATTTCGCTGAGGATCTGATTGAGCGTTTGTTCGCGTTCATCATGACCGCCACCCAGGCCAGCACCACGCTGACGACCCACAGCATCGATTTCGTCGATGAAGATGATCGCAGGGCTGTTGTCTTTGGCCGTCTTGAACAAGTCGCGGACGCGGCTGGCACCGACACCAACGAACATCTGGATGAACTCGGAACCGTTGATGGCATAGAACGGCACGCCTGCTTCGCCTGCGATCGCTCGGGCCAGCAAGGTCTTACCGGTACCCGGAGGGCCGACCAGCAGTACCCCCTTGGGGATCTGCCCGCCGAGCCGTTCAAACTTTTCCGGAGTCCGCAGGAAGTCGACGATCTCCATCAGGTCGCTCTTCACGCCTTCCAGACCGGCAACATCTTTGAACGTGATTGCTTTGCGGCTGGCTTCGTAGCGTTTGGCGGGACTCTTGCTAAAGCCCGACAGGAAGCCTCCCCCCATGATCTGATCGCGGCTGCGGCGGAAACTGTTCCAGATGATGAACAGGAACACCAGCGGCAACAGCATCACCACAATCCAGATCACCGACTGGAGGGCTCGGCTATCGGTGTCGTAATCCCAAGTTAGACCGGGCTGCTTGGTCTTTTGCTCTTTGAGCATCGCCACCAGGGCCTCGAATGCCGGCGAATTTTGCGGCGCAATTCGAGTGCGGAACGCCTTGGGGCGTTGGATCGGCAGGTTATCCGAGTCGTACTTGGTGACCTGTTCGCCATCCTTTTCCTCGGTAACGTTCAGTGGAACTTTCAGTTCGCCCGTAGCAACCATGTCGCCCAGGACGACGTTCTGCACGTTACCTTTACGAATCTGCTCTTCAAACTCCGACGTTTTCAGCGTGGTATAGGGAGGTTCAGCGGTCGAAATCAGCATCAGGACGACGGCTGCAAGAAACACCCCCAGCGCAATGACGGTAAAATTAGGCCGCATGCCGCCACCACTTCCGGGGCGTTCATTTGGCTGTTCTTCGTTACGCGGGTTTTCCGCCATGCAATTATCCTCTGCAGTCGGACAAGTTCACGGTTCTTTAACGATTTATACGCCGCTACATTGTAGCAGTTAATGGGGGCCTTGGCGTGACGGGAGCGAATAATCGCCTGCCACGCTAGATACCGCCCGTAATTATTACGAGAGAACAACTTAAGGACAAAGCCACCGGCTGCCCAGTTATGTCCCAACCGCACAACATTCCCATTCGAAAACGCGCCGTTGTCGGGGTCATTCTGCGGCAGAATTGCTTCCTAACCATACGTCGCAGCCAGACTGTCGTCGCCCCTGGGAAGGTTTGTTTCCCCGGCGGAGGGATCCAGTCCGGAGAAACCGAGGCCGAGGCTCTGGTTCGAGAAATTCAGGAAGAACTGGGCATCGAATCGATCGCCGGAGAGCGACTCTTCGAGACGGTCACCCCGTGGGGGACCTCGGTCGCCTGGTGGTATGCGACCATTCAGGAAGATGCCCAGGTCGTGATCAACCTGGAGGAAGTCGCCGAATCGTTCTGGCGACAGCCGCACGAACTGATGCGGGATCCCGATTTGCTGACCAGCAATCGAGACTTCTTGTCGGCCTGGGGTCAGGCCACCTTCGCTATCCCGGGAATAACTGTTCCTCACGATTGGGATGATATTTCCGGTTGAAGAGCTCCGGATCGAATTCGTCCCGTACCTCTGGGGCCTCTTTTACCGGGGCACCTTTCTGCGGCATCGACCGAAACGGACGCTGCAACCCGCCCTGCGATGCGTTAGCGTTGCCACCAAAGATCGGGTTCACCGGTGCCGAGGGCAAAGGCTTGACGGGCGTTTGATTGGGCTGCATCAGGGCTTTTGGCGTTTCGGCCGGAGCGTTGAAAGAAGCCGGCATCACCGACGAATCGATGGCAGTACGCGTCGGGCGAGGCCCCCGAGAGACCGCCACGACCCAGTTCCGAATCGAGGTAAACTGCTCCGGCGAAAGATTCGGCGACTGACCATCGCCATGCCGGCTCGAGCTGTGCGTCACCATTTTGCTTTGCAGCGGCTGATCGTAATTGATGTAGTCGAGCACCGCGTTCATGTTGCGGATGGTCATTCGACGGGGAATCGAGCGGACATTCTCGAACTGGACCAGCTTGAACTCGTTCTCTGAGTTCGACGCATGGCAGAGGCTGGCGGAACAGCTGTTGAGCAGAATCGGCTGGACCGTGCTTGTGTAATAACGAACCACATCGGGAGAAAGCGTTGGTTCCATTTCCTCCGAGGCGCTGGCTTGCTCGACATGCATGTCGACCTCGGGCCGAGCGACTGGCTGGGTGAAATGAACCTGTTCGACCTTGTTCGGGTTCTGACGTTCTTCGAGTTTGACTTGATACCGGCGATCGAGACGGACCACATCGGGATGGTTCGGGCCAGAACGCAAGGCGATCTCGTGGTGATAGGTCGCTTCTTCCCACATATCGAGACCCAGACACCAGTTGGCCAACTCGACATGATGTCGCAGCGCGGTCGTTCCGACGCGGGCTTTTTGACGTAAATAGGCTTCTTCCATCGACTTACACGCGAACGCGACTCGTTCCGCCGGCAGGCGAATGATCGAATCCTCGTTGATCGCCAGGGAATAGAACTCCCCTTCCTGCGTGATCAACCCTCGCATGGCATTGCCATTATTCAGCACGAGGACTCCCTCGTACGGGGCAGCCAGCGGTTCCTGACCCTGCAAAGAAGTGACGCAGACCAACAGCACGAACAGACTTTGGGCGATGTTTTTCATAGTGGGCAGACGCTACCAACGAACGCCATCGAGCGTCAATTGCAGATTTCCACCGCTATCGTTCCACCCTGTCGAGCGGGAAACTTAGTCTCGAAACCCCGTAAAATTGGGGCAATCAGAATAATCGTGATGAAGATAGCTTCATGGAGCGATCCATCCAACATCTTGCCACGTTTAGAGTTTCTGTATCTGGATGATTGCCCCTTGGTGAACTATGATGAGTGCTTGCTTTTGCTATCGCATCGTTCCTAGTGGGTGGTGACATGACGGATGAGTCAACCCGAATGCACGTCGTCTTTTCCGGACATGTGCAAGGTGTCGGATTTCGACAAACGACCACTCAGATTGCAAAGTCATTCCCGGTAACCGGATGGGTCAAGAATGTCCCCAATGGCAACGTGGAAATGATCGCAGAGGGAACCAAGGCAGCCTGTGGCGATTTCCTGGCAGCGATCCGAGATCGGATGTTTGAGTACATCAACGACCTGGATTGCCACTGGAGCAATGCGACTCACGAGTTCGAGCACTTCGAGATCCACTACTAATCCATCCCTGGCGAGGTGGGATTCCCTGCTTCGTCGCTGGCACTTCGTAATTATTCTATGATCCCGAACACCTCCTCCCTTCTCGGCTTCTTTTTCTACATCGACGAAATCAACCTCCGGCACCTGGCGACTTCGGTCTGGCTGTTTGCTGTGGGCGTGGTGCTGGGGCTGTTAGCCACGGCCCTGCTCTGGGCATTACTGCTGGCCATCTCACCGAAAAAGCTGGGGGCGCGCTGCACGGCAGCATTGACAGGCCCGGCCCTGATGCCGATTTCGGTAGTCATGGGCATCTGGGCGTTCCTCGCGTTGGCCTTGCTTCCGATGGTCCCCAACTCGATGGAGATCCTCAACTCGCTGAAGCAGATCCCGACGACCGGTGAATCGACTTATGAAGTGATCGTTCCGATCGCCTCAGGCGATGTCGACAAACGAGGTAATGTTCCAGCAACTCCACTCGACATCGTCCTGCTGACCGATCAGATGCGAACGATGAAAATCAACAGCACTGGTAAGGTCGAGTTGGTCGCCCGCCTGGCCGACTCGGACGATGACGTCGTCACCTACGACATCGGTGGTGGTGAACTGTTTGAATGGCGCCGAGGAGACCGCGGTACCCTGCTCCGCAAGATTCCTAACGGTGAAACGATCGAACTTTACGCTCGTAACATCACCAACTCGGACATCAAGCTCGAAGTTTCGCTGCTGACCGAACCGGAACACATCGAAGCGGAATCGATCTTCTTCATCGGTACGCTCGTGTTCCTGCTGTATGGCACCTACTTCGCCATGGTCTGCGTCTTCCCAAAGATGTCGGCCATCGCCGAAGCGACCGTCCGCAGCGAAATCTACCAGCTGCTGTTCCTGATCTGTGCGATCGTCGGCTGCTTGTTCATGGTCGCTTCGATCTACATTCCGTACCAAACCTTCGGCGAAGATATCAAGGTCCTCAAGCATACCTGCCTCCAGGCGATGATGGTGCTGGGAATCGTGGTCGCCATCTGGGCCGCCAGCCGTAGTGTTTCCGAAGAAATCGAAGGCCGCACGGCGTTGACCCTGCTCTCGAAGCCGGTTAGCCGTCGCCAGTTCGTGCTGGGCAAGTTCTTTGGTATCGCCTGGCTGGTGAGCGTGCTGTTCGTGATGATCAGCTCGGTCTTCGTGGTCTCGGTTGCCCAAAAGCCGATCTTCGACAAACGCGAAGGTGCCACCATGGAATTCGAAGGCGAAAAGGGGATCACCTGGCAACTGCTGCATCACGAAGCCATGAGCGTCACGCCAGGCGTGCTGCTGGTTTACATGGAAACCCTGGTGCTCGCTGGTGTCTCGGTCGCGATTTCGACGCGTCTGCCAATGGTCGCCAACTTCATGCTGACCTTTGGTATCTGGGCCTTGGGACACTTAACGCCTTCGATTATGGAGGCGTCGGTAGAGGGCTTTGAACCGGTGCAATTTGTGGCGGGGTTCGTGGCGACAATATTACCGGTGTTAAAGAACTTCGAGATCTATGGGGCAATCTCCGCCGGCCGCGAGATCCCGCTGACCTACATCGCCGGGACCGCTCTCTACACCATCCTGTATGGTGCGATGACGATGTTCCTGGCCTTGATCCTGTTCGAGGATCGCGACCTCGCCTAATCTCTGACAGGTTCCATTCGACCAAAAAGAAAGCCACCGCAACGAATTGCGGTGGCTTTTTTGTTTCTTAATGCAAGCGATCGATTAAGCAGCTTTACGCGGCTTGGCGACACGCTTGGGCTCTGGCCGCATCGATGGGCCAACCAGGTTGAACTTGCCACCATCCCAGCGATGCTGAGCGAGCGAGTCACCAACCTGCAGTGCGACCGAAAGGGCTTCGCGAGCCGCCTTACCGGTCACGGTCGGGGTGAGGCCACGCTGAATACAATCGGCGAACTCTTTCAGTTCCGCTTCGATCGCATTGCCTGGGGCGACTTCAATCTCTTGCAGCGGCAGAACGGCCGAGAACAAGTTGTCTCGCACGTAGCCCTTACCTTCGGCCGAAAGCTCATGAACTTCTGAGACACCTTGCCTGACGATATCGTCCGAGACGATCGACTTCACCTTTCGCGTGGTGAAATCAACGCCCACAAAGCCGGCATCGCTGAAGACTTCCATATGACGCGACGGAGCGAAACTGGCTCGCGAGGCAGTCAGATTGGCGACACAACCGTTGGCGAACGTGAGTCGCGTTTCGACGATATCTTCGTGCGGACCGAAGACCGTCAGACCGGTTGCCTGGACATCGACGACGGGACTGCGAACCAGCGACAAGACCAGGTCGATATCGTGAATCATCAGGTCGAGCGTCACACCGACGTCGATCGAGCGGAAGGTATATCCGCTGGAACGCTCGGCACGGATGAATCGTGGCGATTCAATCTTCTTGACCGCTTCGCGGAAGGCAGGATTGAAACGTTCGACATGCCCCACCTGCAGCACACAGCGATGATGCTCGGCCAGATCGATCAGCTCGTCCGCTTCCTCGGTATCAAGCGTGATCGGCTTTTCGATCAGCACATGCTTGCCCATCTCCAGCAGCGGAGCGGCAACTTGCTTGTGATAGAGCGTGGGGGTGGCGATGACGGCGGCGTCGATCTTCTTCGCAATTTCGCTGACGTCGTCATAGCCCTTGATCTTGTGCTCTTGGCAGAACGCATCTCGCGATTCTTTGACTGGATCGACAACGCCGACCAGTTTGAATGCCGAAATCCCTTTCGCCAGCTTGGCGTGAATCTTGCCCAGATGACCGGTCCCAATGACCGCGAGTCTTACCTGACGCATTGCCAACTTCCTCTGCAATAGGTCGCACGGCGTTACGAAGCGTTTGGGGGGAGGGAGAAAATCAGGCGGTCCGCCGTGACGTATAGGCAACCTGATTTTCTTTGAGCAATTGCTTCACCAACTCGGCGTTCAAGCGATGACCGCTACGGTTGGCGATAATGGTGCCCTGGATATCGCAACCGGCCAACGCCAGATCACCCACCAGGTCCAAGACTTTGTGCCGGACACATTCGTCTTCAAAACGAAGTTCGTTGTCGATGGGGCCTTCTTCTCCGAAGACCAGCAGTTCACTGAAATCGACATGGGTGCCCAGGCCTTGCTGGCGAAGCCATTCGGCCTCTTGCAACAGCAGGAATGTACGAGCAGGGGCCAGTTCGTTCTGGAAGTATTCAGCGGTCAGCTTGTCTTCGAGAGTCTCGCGACCGATCATGCCGTCGCTGCCGAAGTCGAGGCGGTATTTGAATTTCATCCGCTTCGAGCCATTGGGGCGAGCTTCGACCCAACATTCGTCGTCGCCGACGCGAACCACTTCCGAGATTGCCAAAACCGCGCGAGGTGCCTCTTGCGTTTCGATGCCGGCAGCCAGGATTTGCTCGACATAGTCTTTGGCCGAACCGTCCATCCCCGGCATCTCGGCCGAGTTGACGCAGACAAAGCAGTTGTCGACCTGCAAACCAGCCAGGGCAGCCAAGACATGTTCGACCATCTCGACCGAAACGCCTTGCGACACCAGGTTGGTGCGACGAGGGACTTCGATCCGGTTGTCGACATGAGCCGCGATTTGCGGAGCACCTTCCAGATCTTCACGCACAAACACCACACCGGTATCTTCCGGGGCTGGCTCGAACCGGACGGTAATTTCTTTACCGCTCCAGTAGCCGCGTCCCGAGACGGATGCGGAGGCCTTCAAGGTCTGTTGAAAACGTGCGATCGGTTCGCCACCAGGGACGATGGATGCGGAATTCATAGAGGCAGTATCTAGCCCAACAAGGCAATTAGGATCTTAGAGAATGACAAAAGGCGAGACCAACCTTGCGGCCTCGCCTTTGTTCTTGGTTTCCATTAACGCAAGCGAGTCCGGCTTAGAAGCGGGGCTGCGGAACCTGGCTGCCACCACCGACCTGTGGACGGGTAGCGACACCATTGTTCAGGATGTTCAAAATGTCGTAGGTGATGTCGATCTGGTTCTGATAGATCACCGGACGATTGACACCTTCCAAAACCGACTGGCGGTTGGTTGGGTCGATTTCGTTGCTGTTGTAACGCAAGACCAGCGTGATGTTGTGACGCTGAGCGAAGGTTGCAACGGTCTGGGTGACCTGGTTGTAGGTGTTGAAGTAGATGCGGGCTTCACGTTCCATGAAGTCCTTCTTCTGCATCCCAACTTTGACCTGCAGGTCGGCCTGAACCTTGGCCATCTTTTCTTCGAGCTGCTTGTATTCTGGGGTTCCAGCCTTGTAGGACTGCAACTGCTCGACCATGGCTTTCATCGCATCGCGATCCTGGGTCAGAGCTTGTTCGGCCGAATCAACCGAGCCCTTCAGTTCATCCATCTGTTTCTTGAACAGAGCGTGATTCTTGAAGATGACCGGGATGTCGATCACAGCGATGTTGCCGGCACCAGCCTGCTGGGCCGAGGCAGTGCTGACTTGACAGAAACCGGCCAATGCGACCGCGACACAGAAACACGAGAGAAATCGCTTCACTTTCAGCACTCCTTGCTGGACAAAACAGGTCATCGTGACCGTCACGTGGATCAGCCCATGGCGGGTGGCTGCCACGGAACATTTAAACGATTGCGTAAACGCCGTCTGAACGGGAAAGTCGCGACATTTTGCCGACTACTTCCATTCAGGTAAAGTGCAATCTGAGTAAATTCTTCCCCCGCACTTTACTGGCCCAGACGGACCGTTGCGAGGTTACTACGCCCTATCGGCAAACAGGGTTCGCTGTTGTCCAGCAAAAAGGACTTTCCCCCCGCGATTCAAGCCTGAATCGCACAGCTAGCGGCCACCCTGGATCTTCCCAGGATCGCGAGTTTTCCCAGTGTGAAAATCAGCTTACCGGGGCGGTGCCAGCGTGACGGTTAGTTTCACTTCCTTGTCATCACGAAGCACCACGACTTCCACCTTGTCTCCGGCCTTGAATTTGCGGAGAGCCGCGTCGAAGTCTTCCAGACCACCAATTCGATTGCCGCCGAGGTCGATCAAGATATCGCCTCCCTTGATGCCCGCTTCCGCGGCGGGACTTCCAGGGCTGGAACCTTGAATCCCATATCCTTTGCCCACCACGGTGAAATCCGGGATGCTACCGAAGTAAGGTCGCGAACCACCTCGCATCTCGGGCTGGGTTGATTCAACAGCAACGTAGGCCGGGGGCTGGTCCGCCTTGTCGATCGCCAGCAGGAAGTCGACCGCGAAGTCGATGATCCGGGCCATCCCTTCGTAGTTGATCTTGTCGGCGTCATCGCTAGGCCGATGGTAGTCGTTGTGCGTTCCGGTGAAGAATGCCAGCACTGGCAACTGCTTGGCATAGAACGACGAATGATCGCTCGGGCCAAAGCCGCCGGGATCTTTGGTCAACGCGAACTTGTGCTTCTCGTTCAACTGATCAAGCAGAGGCTCGAACATCGCGGCCGTCCCGCTCCCCATGGCAATCAGCTTGTTCTCGTCCAACCGCCCGACCATGTCCATGTTGAACATCATCAACGTCTTGTCGATCGGGATGACAGGCTCTTTCACATACTGAGCACTTCCCAGCAAACCTTCTTCTTCGCCAGAGAACGCCACGATCAACACGCGATGCTGAAGCTGGTCGGCCTTGGCTTGCAGTCGCCGGGCAACTGCCAGCAGTGCCGTCGTTCCCGAAGCATTGTCGTCGGCACCATTATGAATTTCGTGAGTCAGGGGCGCGAGCGAGTTCGATCCCCCCATGCCGAGGTGATCGTAGTGAGCCCCGACGATAATCACCTTGTCGGAGGTCGCGTTCGGCGCTTCGATCAGGCCAACAACATTGTGAATGGTCGCTTTTTCTCGGACGATATCGGTCTGACCGACTGCCTTCCAGCTTCCGATTTCGCCGACGATTGGCTTCAGCGATTCGTCAATCGACTGCTCGATTTCCAGCAGCGACTGGCCAAACTCTTTCTTCAGCAGCGGCTCGAAAACGGAACGCTTCGCGAACATCACCGGGAAATCGGTCCGCGACGATTCATCGCCAGCCCCGGTCAGTGGAATCAATTCGTCGACGCCGTCCCCCAACATTTCGCCATACTCGGCGATCTTGGCGCCGAGCGATGTCACGGTACTGATGTGAGCGGCAACTTCGTCAGCCGTGTGGTTATCTTTCTCCTTGTAGGCGTTCTGGACTTTCACCAGGTCGGCAACCGCGACATCGAACGCCGGTTGGATATGGGCTTTGATTCCTTCGAGTCCCACGGCATCGTTGATGAAGATCACGCCTGCCGCACCCTTCTGATAGGCATTCGAAATCTTCCGGCTGAAGAGCGCGTGCTGCGTCGTCTTGCTGCCGTCGAAGACGCTATGCGGATTGTTCTGCTGCGGTTCTTTCCGCAGGATCACGAGCATCTTTCCTTTGACATCGAGATCGGCGAACTCGTCGTATTCGAGCTTCGGGGCCGAGATTCCATAGCCAACGAAGACCAGCGGCACGTCAAACTTGGCCGATCCACCCACCGCCAGGGGCGTGAACGTTTCCCCTAGTTTCAGCTCGATCGTTTCCTCTCCAGAAACAAGCTCCAGACGATTTTGCTCCTCAGGGCCTAGTTCGGACGAGACAACAACATCGAAGCTTTGGAATGGCTTGCCGTTGACCAGGTCGGTCTTCAGGCCCATCGCTTCAAACTGCTTCGCCAAGTATTGGGCGGCCTCTTCCAGTCCTTCCGTTCCGATGCCACGCCCCTCGAGCTTATCGGAGGCGAGGTATTCCAGCGTCTCCTTCAGGGAATTGGCGGAATTGGCCGTGGCTGCCTCTTGGGCGTGAATCAGGCCGGCGGCCGAGAAGACGACACCCAGTCCCAGGCAAAGAAAGAGCGTGCGGCTGCGGAAGTGGCGGTTGTTCATCGGCAGACATTCCGAATGGGAAGGATGGTGAAACTTCGAGAAGTTAGGCAACCTTCGATTCTTTTCCGTCAGACTCGGTGCGTCAACCGGCAAGCCGCCTCATTGCCACACCTGGGCAAAACGTCGTAAAATCAAATCCTGGTTGAGATTGAATCTTACACGCACGTTGACTGGACCATCCCGAGAGTTCCGTTTGGCTTCACTATTTGTCATTCAAGGCGACGACCAAGGACGCCGATACGAATTGGCCCGCGACATGATCTCGATCGGTCGTGATCGGGGCAACGAGATCGTCTTGCACGACACCGAGATCTCGCGCCGGCATGCTGAAATTCGCATGAAGGACGGGCAGTTCACGTTGGTCGACCTGCAAAGCTCGAACGGATGCTTCGTCAACCAGAAGCGTGTAATGGAATGCCCCCTGACGCATGGCGATCGCCTGCAACTAGGGCACACGCTAATGATCTTCACGCACACCGCCGCCGCGCCAACCACGCGGCCGATCAGTGTGAGCCTGCAAGAGAAACATCGGGAAGGTTCGCGAATCATTCACTCGATTCGCCACGAAGAAGGAAGCCAGATCTTCCTCCCTTCCGAACTCCGCGAAGCAGGCCAATCGCAGAATCTGCAAAACAACCTGCAGTTGATCTACGACACCGCGCTGGCAGTCAGCCGTACGCTGGACATCGAACAACTGCTGGACTACCTGCTCGGCTTGATCTTCGACTGGGTCGAAGCAGACCGGGCCTGTATCGTGCTGATCGATTCGCACACCAAAATGCCCGAGGCCAAAGCTCAGCGGGTCCGCGAAGGGAAACAAGGGGTCGAAGAAGCGATCACCATCAGCCGTACCATTCTCGAATACGTGCTGACCAATCGCGAAGGTGTCCTGACAACCGACGCCCAGGACGATCAACGCTGGTCGCCGGAAGGCAGTATTATCAGCAGTGGTGTGAGCGAAGCGATTTGCGTTCCGATGCAAGGCCGATACGGCATCGTCGGGGCGATTTATATCGATACCTACACGCCGCCTGATATGACGGCCTCGCCGCTACGGGCCCGATTTACGGAAGAACACTTAAAACTGATGATTGCGATCGCCCATCAAGCGGCGTTGGCGGTCGAAGACACGCACTACTATTCCGCGGTGGTCCGGACCGAGCGTCTGGCCGCCATGGGGCAAGCAGTCGCTGCCATTTCACACCACGTGAAGAATATCCTGCAAGGGATTCACGGCGGTAGCTACATCCTCGAAGAAGGCATCAAGTCTGGCAAAATGGATGTTGTCCAGCATGGCTGGGGGATCGTCAAACGGAACCAGGATCGCATCGCCCACCTGGTGATGGACATGCTTTCGTTCAGCAAAGAACGAGAGCCAGACCGCAGCAATGCCTCGCTGAACGACGTGGTCGAAGATGTGGTCAACTTGATGCGCAACCGGGCGAAAGAGAACAACGTTGTCCTCGAATTCCGCCCTGACATCGATCTGCCGATGGGATTGTTCGACGATGAAGGGATTCACCGGGCCGCGCTGAATGTGGTGACCAACGCGATCGATGCCGTCCTGGAAGTCGAGAACCCGCGTGTGGTCGTTTCGACCGAGTTTCGTGAAGCCGAACGTGAACTGGTTTGCACGGTCGAAGACAACGGCCATGGCATTCCGCCCGAGATGCTCGAGAAAGTTTTCTCGGCCTTTGAGTCGACCAAAGGCAACCGCGGCACCGGGCTAGGACTTCCGGTCAGTCAGAAGGTGCTGCAAGAGCATGGCGGCGACGTCGATGTCAGCAGCGAGCCCGGCAAGGGAACCCGCTTCACGCTACGATTCCCATGGGTCCACGTGCCAACCGACGATACCCGGTACTAACCTTTGTAGCCGGCCGGCTTGCCCACGAAGGGATTCCCTTCGATTTCTTCTTCGACGGTCGTGGCGGGGCCATGCCCCGGCAAAATGATCGACTCACCCGGCAAGGTGAACAGCTTGGTCTCGATGGCCTGCTTCAAATCGGCAAAGCTGCCGTCGGGGAAATCGGTTCGCCCGATGCTCCCTTTAAATAGGACGTCCCCCCCAAGAACCACCGTGCGATCGCCGTCTCGTACAATGAATACAACGTGGCCGCTGCTATGGCCTGGGGTTTCGCGAACCTCGAAGTCGATCCCCCCTGCCTGGTAGGTATCCCCTTCTTTAACCGTCAGGTCTTGCTCGGGGCTGATCAGGGGCAGGCCGAAAGGTCCGCTTAAATTCTTTTCTGGATCGGTCAGTTTTTCCGCGTCGCCATGCCCAATCACCAGAGGGGCATTAGGCCACATTTGCTTCATCGTTCCGTTGCCAGCAATGTGGTCACTATGGCCATGCGTGTTCAAGATGGCGCAGACCTGAAGTTTCCTCTCGGCAAGTGCGTCGACAATTTTTTCAGGCTCTAAACCGGGATCGACGACAATACATTCCGCAAGTCCTTCCTTGAAAAGGACATACGTGTTTTCGTCGAACGGCATACTGACGATACGTAAAATGTTGATCTCAGCCATTCAGGGCAGATCGCACTCCACTTTGCTGACAAAATTGGATACAGTGATTGCGCATGATAAACCATCTGACGAGATCTTGGTAATCTGTAAAACTTTGACGCTCGTCACGAAGGTATTCATCTTGTGGCCACAGACATCGCGATAAGACGCTCTAGGGCATAAATTCGCTAAGGTGACGACGACGGCTTGCTAGCGGATCGCCACCACTCACATGCACAGATACCGGACGTTCGTACTTGTCGCTCTTGCACGGAACGCGAGAGATTACGGACCGGAACATTAACGGAGATTGATCATGACCAAGTCCCTCATTTCTCGCCGAACGCTGCTGGCTGGCAGCACGGCCTTGGCCTGCGGGCTGACCCGGGCGACTTTCGGTGAGGATCAACGTCAGGGCTTGCGGGAACCGGTCTACCGCGTTTCCAACCGCACCGGCAACCCCGTCCAGAACGTGGCTGCCGAGCATCCACTGGCTCCGGCGCTGCGTATCGCCGAAAACGGCCTGGTGAGCATCGAAAACAACATTCACGACTACGAATGCACGCTGGTCAAACGCGAGCAGATCAACGGTAAGCTGAACGATCAAGAGTTCATCTACACCAAGATCCGCCACGAAAAGAAAGACCAGAACGGCAACATCGTCTCGCCATTCGGCGTGTACATGTACTTTCTGAAGCCTTCCAGCGTGAAGGGCCGTGAAGTTCTGTACGTGAAGGGTCATAACAACGGCAACCTGATGGCTCACGAAGGGGGTGCCCTTCTGAAGCACATCACCGTTTCGCTTGACCCGCTGGGTGCGATGGCCATGCGTGGTCAGCGTTATCCGATTACCGACGTCGGCATCAAGAACCTGGTGACCCGTCTGATCGAAGTCGCTCAGCAGGACATGCAGTTCGGCGAATGCGAAGTGAAGTTCTACAACGGTGCCAAGATCAACGGCCGCGTTTGCACCGTGATCGAAGTGGTTCACCCAGTGCCACGTAAGAACTTCCGCTTCCACAAGGCTCACGTCTTCATCGACGACGAAATGCAAGTGCCGATCCGCTTCGCTTCTTGGGACTGGCCTTCGTCGCAAGGTGCCGAACCAGCCATGCTGGAAGAGTACACCTACATGAACCTGAAGCTGAACAATGGTTTCACCGACGCCGACTTCAATCCTCGCAACGAAAAGTACGGCTTCAACGTCTAAGCCGGAAGCGAGCGTCGCTTAAGAATCTAAACACCCGGTCGAAGTTTTCGACCGGGTGTTTTTTTGTGCGCGGAGCGAAAGTATTTATTCGCTTGGCTCAACCTCAGCCGGTTCGGTCTCGAACGACTGGTAGACCCAGCGGATGGTCAGGGCCATCAAGCCGATCACAATCACGGCCGTGATCAGGAACACCCAAAATCCTTCCACCTTGCCTGCTTCCGCCTGGCCGGCGAGGGTCGCGGCGTAGTCGATCGATGCCACGTGAATCAGTTCGCGGACAACCGCTCCGCAGAACAGCATGCCGGGGAGCAGCACCAATCGCGGAACGATCCACCGGCGCGATGTTGCCTGGGAGTCGCTGTGCCAAAGGTAGATCTGCCCCGCCCAGAACAAAATGCCCAGCACCAACCACAGCGTTCCACTTAGATTGGCCACGGCGCCGAAGCCTGGCTGCGAGAACGCGATCGCCGCAAGCGAGGCCACGCCGAACGTTCCTAGCCCGGCCATCGCAAACCATCGCAGCCAACCGACCGTGGGCAAATCGTCATCCGTCGCCGTGCCCTCTCTCAGGTAGGCAAGCTGAGCCGTCAGCAGCGTGGCCATCGATACGAATGCCACGCTCAGCCAAACAAGCGAGCGAGAGACCACCGGCAGAACTTTCAGCGGCAACTCGCCACTGGCGAACGCTTCGGTCCAGGCCGACGGTTCGCTTGAGACCAAGTGGTTTGCCGTCCAGCAGAAGCCAATGAAGACGAACAGACCGGCATTCAAACCAGCGACTAAGGCCCGTTGCCACCAGCGAAGTCGCTCGAACCAGGTACTCTTCAGCACATACAGCAGATAAAACGCCGCCATCAGCGCCGGGATGACCACCATCCACCGCCAGCCGAGCAATAGGTTGGCCGTGTAAAAGTGGAGCGGTACAAGGATCTGCACGAATAAAAGCGGCGCCACGCCGAAGGTAATCGCAGCACTGAGCGCGAACGGCATCCAGTCTCGCAGTACCCGGACAATCGGATTGTGGAGCAAAGCCCCTTCATCTTGGCGATACCAAAAACTGAAGCCAACAATCGACAGGCAGCCCGCGACCACGTAGTGCATGGCCAGATGATGCGTGACGAAGGTGATCAGATACAGCAGCATGTACGTCAACGACGTCAGCGGCAGATTAAAAGGGAATGGGGCATCCATTACGACTCTCCCTCGCTGCTCGCAGCTTCACGACCTGGCGGCTTCGAGGCGGGCTCGGTTCCGGCTTGATCTAACCACTTGTTGATGTCGGCCAGCGCCGCCTCTTCCATCGGAGCTTCGGCCTGCTCATCGTTTCGCTCGTTAAACCACTTGAGATAACGAACCAGCGACTCCAGATCTTCCGCATTGCCGGCAAACGGTGGCATGAACGGTTTGGTGTGCTGCAACTTGGCGATGTTCATCCGCATCTGATCTTCGTCCCATGACGCGGTCAGCTCGGTCACACCATTCAACCCCGAGACCGTATGGCAGACCGCACATTGCCGCCGGAACACCTTGGCACCGCGCGTGGTGATCTCGCCGGCGACTTCGGTTCCGTTGACCAGCGGATAAGGATCGTGCACGAGGCAGCCTTCCTTCCGCATCTGAGCGACCTGGTCTGGGTGAATTCCGTTGGAATACATCCAGTAGCGAATCGAGTAGGGCTTACGCGAACCTTCCCGTACAAATTCGCCGCCTGCCGTCGCGCCAAAGGCGAGCATCAGCAGCAGCGTGGCGGTGGCTCCGTTGATATAGAGCCGCTGCAGATAGAGGCCAATCAACGCGTAGCCTCCGATCGCCATCGATGCCCCCACCGAGATATTCAGGAAGAGGTTCATCGTGGGACTGCCCCCCAATACCCAGCCACGGCTATCGGCCGGCATCGCCAGCAAAAACCAGCCACCTAAAATCGGCATCAGCACCATCGGCACCAACAGATGGGCCGCGTAGTTGATCAGCTTGCGTTTCGCTTCCTGATCGAGGCTTTGCATCGTATTCACGACGATACACGCGACCAGCCCCGCCAGTGTCAAAGCAACAATCGTTCGAAAGAACAAGCTCGGCCAGAAGGTCGGGTTGAAGAACCCTTCCAGGATCGAGTGGTTCTCGATCCATCCGCCCGGCGTCAGTTGCCAGCTGATGATGCCATTAATCAAGAACAGGCTCATCCACGCCGCGAAAGCGTACATCACCAGCAACTTCATGCAGGCCGCATCGCTGATCTTCTGGTGATAGCGATAGAACATGTACCCGGCGAAGACTTCCAGCAGAAAGAACAGGTACTCTGTCGCCCAGATCCAATGAAAGTTGCGAATCATGCCACCGATCGTGAACGCACTGACCTGGATCGATGTGAACCAGATTCCGACGCCTGTGACCGCACCGGCGACAAAGCTGATCAGCACCAGCCATTTGAAATAGCCATGCACAAACAGCCGAGCGTTGGCGGAACGACCGGTCATCGCCAGCCATTGAAAGTAGCACAGCAGCATGCCGCCCCCGACGGCGAACTGGGCGAGGAACACATGGACGACCGCGACGATCGCAATCATGATTCCCGGCATCAGGGGGTCATACTGGTTGACCGGATAGACATCCATGGCCCTCTCTCTTCCCCGTACTTGGTGTCAATCGAAAGTTGTCACCTTACAGTCTACGCGCCGGACCTCGACCAATTCGTGCGGCAATTTGTCGCACGTCCTCCAAGAGACCATCGCGAGCAGAGCTTTCCCGTTGCGACTCTGCGTCACCATAAACGTTTTGCGCGACCGTTGGAAGTTATGGCTCTTAAGTTTACTTGCTCTCTTGAATCCAGCCTCGCGACCTTCGAGGGCTGCCGCGCGGCCCATCCAATGCCGCGTCGACTTTGTGCAATTAGCATTGGCGAAGATCCGCATGACCGAAGCCAATCTCGATTTGCAGTCGCTATTCCCACTACTGACGAAAAAACAAAACACCACGGCAGAATTCGGTTGCCGTGGTGTTTTAATGCGCGGTGCATTCGCCCTCAGGTCATTTCCATTCGACGACGATCACGATCTCCTCGAATTGATCCCCTTTCATCCGACCGACTTCGGTCAGCACTACCGGCTTGCCTGGGCGAAGCTGTACCGAGCCAGCGGCCGTCAGCGTGGCGATCGAGTCAGGAACGAAATTAGGATCGGGCGTTCCACCGAAACCACGGCCGCCTCGGATCGCTTGCTCGAATTCCTCGCGTGTGGTTGCCGGTCGCCTTTCCTCGGTCTTGGGCTCATCGGTTGGTTCTTCTTTTTCGACTTTTTGACCAGGCACGATATACGACTTCTCGTAGTCGACATGCACCAAGATCGACTCCTCACCAATCGGCTTGGCCAGGACGCTTATCAGTGTGCCAACGTTCAGTAATGAATAGTTCGCCCCGCGACCACTGGACGACGTTTGCGAGGGTTCGCGACTACCTTGTTGAATTTGAATTTGCTCGCCGGCGGTTGCTTTCACCTGGAAATAATCGGACAGACCAATGGCTTCGTGCCCCGGTTTTTCCATCCATTTCACCATTCGAGTAGGAATCGATGGCCCATCCATTTTGAGCATCGGCTCGATTTCCTCGGTCAGTGTTTTGTAGGGTAAACCAGATGTTACCGTGCGTTTCAGCAGGACAACATCTACCGCCATGACCGCAGAGGCCGCCTCTTTCTCTGCCGCAGGTGGTGCCCGCCGAACGCGTGGCACTTCGACCACATCGGACTTCGGCTCGTCCGGGGCTTTCACTGCGTCGGCGATCTCCTTCACCGCTTCCCCTTCCGGGAGCAACGACATCAGGTGATCGGTATAGCGCTGCTCTTCCTGCTGCTTCTTTCTGGTAAGCTTCAGCCCTTCGCGGCGTTCCTCCCAAAACTGGTGAAATTCAGCGAGCGTGACTCCTTTGCGGCTCCACGCCACGGGATAACGTCGCGATAGATTTTCGGTCATGCGGGGCGAGAGAACTTTCAGTTCCTCTCCTTGAAGCAAGCCATTGCCATCGCTGTCGAGGTCGCGAAAATAGTCGCGGTGTGGGCTTTCCTGCAGATCAACGGCGACGTCCTCTTCAGGTAGCTGACTCCTCTGCTGAATGTAATCGCGGAACTGTCGCTCGCGATCGGCTTCTGCCTGCGACTCTTTTTCTTGTCGCTCTCGCTCTGCTCGGAACCGCGCCTCATGGTCACGCAGCAATTCCAGAAAGTCGTGAAATTGCTCGAACGAAATTGACGCTTCTTCGCCGATCCTCGGTTCAAACTGTCGACGGACTGGATTGGGGAGCCGTTCAAACTCTTCACCGGAAAGCTTGCCGTCACCATTGGTATCGAATGTCGCGAAGTAATCGCGATGCGGATTATCTTGAAGCACGGACACGGCCGGTTCCTTCTCCGAAGTTTCCGCTTCCGTGGTGCCCGCTTCAGCGACCTTCGCCTGGGCGGCCGGTTGGTCGTACTGCGTTAGCTGAGCAAGTCGACTCTTCAGCAGATCGATATCGGCTGGAAACATTCGGGTCCGCGACGTTTCGAGAGCTCGACGAATCTCGGTGATCCGGATGAAATCGCCAAACGCTTCCATGAACTGATCGAACGGAACGCCATCGGGGTTCGCGGCCAGTTTCGTCTTCTTCACGATCTCGCGCAGATCAGGCGGCCCCATCTGCTCGACCTCTTCCGCATCGAGCTTGCCATCCTGGTTGGCGTCGTAGCGTTTCTCGAAAGCGATTCGGTAGGCGATGCTTGCCCGCGGATCGTAGCCGATTTGCTTCTTCGTCAGCGTGGCAGCGTCCAGCAGATCGGCCAAAGTAACCTTGGTTTCTCCTGGTCGTGCTTTCAGCTTCTGAAACAGAATCGTCTTTATCTCGGCCGGAAACGGAACCAGATAGGTCTCGACCTCGGCCTGGTCGAGGACGCCATTCTCGTCGGCGTCGGACTTGAAGAAGTCCTCTTGGTACTTGCGAACCGAGTTCGAGCTCAATTCGCCGACGCCACCGACCTGGGCGTGAACGATTCCGGCACTCAGCAAGATCAGCAGACTTGCCATTAATCGGCGGAAGAACATGGGGGATCTCCAAGCAAGAGAGCTATTCGCGCCCCTTCAAGTTACCCCCCTGGCAACGGACCTGCAAACAATTCGCTCAAACCAGGCACGCTGCCGATTTTTCTCTCGAAAGGCATGTACGCCCGGCGTTACTTCCACTCGACCAGAATCACCAGTTCTTCAAAGCCTTCGCTGGTCAGTCGGCTGGTCGAATTGAAAACGACTGGCTTTCCCTGCGACAGTTCCATGATGCCGCTGATGTCGAGTGTCGACACGCCATCGATCTCTGGTGTCGCGTCGCCGGATGCTTCCTCATCCTCTGCCTCTTTCCCCAAGGTAATTTTGCCAGGGATCATGGCCGACTTCTCGAATTTCAGGCTCAAAACCAAGGTCTTCGAGGATGAAAGATGGCCTGCGGTGCCACTGACCAGGGTTCCCAAGTTCATCAACTGATGGGCAACTTGACGACCACGCGTCGTGACCGAAGTTCCGCTGACGGCTGGCTTACGGCTTCCTTGCTGAAGAACAAATGGCTGATCGACCAAGGTTTTTGCCTCGAAGTAGTCGACCAGCTTCACCTCGGCATTCTCGGCGTCGGCCAGCCACGGAACCAACCGAGTTGGGATCGATGGCCCTGGCGACTTCAGGACGCCACTCACTGCTTCCGCCAACGTTTGCTGCGGCATTTCCGCGCTGACGCGGGTCAGCAGAACGATATCAAACGCAAGCGATTCCGACTCCGGCGTTGTCGTCGTTTCTGTCTTCGGCTCGGCAGCCACCGCGACCGCTTCGACCGGCTCGGCCGGGGCGACTTCTTCCGTCGTGTCCCCGACTTCCGCGGCAAGCTCCTGCTTGTATTCGATCCATTTGCCAAGCAGCTTCTTCGACTCGGCGTAGCTCTGACGACTTCCTCGATAACTTTCAAAGTAGTTGTGAAACTCAGAAAACGTAACCGGCAACTCTCGCCAGGAAGTCGGCAATTGGGAAGCACCATCGCGGAAGCGCGTAATACCACGAATCGGCTTCAACTCTTCTTCGTTCAGGACGCCATCGCCGTTCAAATCGAACTGGCGAAAGAATGCCGCGTGCGGACTTGTTTCAAGCGAAGCGGGCTCCTCATCCCCTTCATCGGAACCCTTCTGCTCGCCACTTTGCAATTGTTCGGCCATGTACTGGTCCAGCACTTTTTGCAATTGGGCCTCGCGATGGCGAGCCTCTTGCTGAGCGACTTTTTGCTGGGCGAGATTCTCGAGCGAGGTACGAAAAGTCTCGCGAGAGATTCGGACCTTCACGTCCCCAGAAGGGAGAAACAGCCCCATCGACTGCAATAGGTGACGTGAGATATTGGCGAGTTCGCCTTCATTCAGGTTGCCATCGCCGTTGGCATCCAGCGTCGCAAACAATTCGTCGAACTTGCTATCGGGCGTGGAGGAATCGGCAGCCTTCTCGGGCGATTGACACCAACAAGCAGAAGCAAAGATACCGAGCATCGCGACAGCGACGAGAAAACGAGAGAGAGGCATAGCAAAGACCTGGATGGGATAGCCAACGAAAAGCGCACCCTTGGAATCTACCCCACCAGCGAATGCCCCTCAAGCATCTTAACGCAAACTACATACAAGAGGTATCCTTTAGGGGCGTAACGTCGCGGGCGATTCGATCAAGTGTGCCCGGAAGATGAAAACGGCCTTCGTGGTCAACGGCTCTCCTTGATGTTCCATGCTCGTCAGCAAGCCTCCCATCACGAAAGGCTCGTCAGGCGTCAGCAACAGTTCTGGCGTGATACCCAGCGTCGCGATCCCAGGGACGGCGTCAGCCTCGCCCACTTTCTTCGGAGGGAGTTCGAGCCGGACTCGCCGCGAGAAATGCGACTTCAGCAGTAACTTGCCTTCGTCCGCTTGTTGGACCTTCAATCGCACGTCGATGCCATCGAGGATCTTCAGCAGTTCCATGTTCTTCAGTTCTGGCGGATTCGGAATTCCAGGGACGTAGAACTCGGACGAGGTCACCTCGATCTCGGCATCCAATGGCAACTTGACCCGGACCACGTTAAACCGAGCCGGCACCGGACTGGTCTGCTGCGGTTTCCAGCGGGCAAGTGTCCCAGCTAACGAGAACTCGGGATCGGAATGAGCCGCCAGAAACTCCTTCAGCTCGGTCTCGATGGGATTGGCGGTTGTCGGCGGCATGGCGCGTTCGACCATCGCGATTTCGACCAGAACCATCGGCGGATTTGCCAAGCTTTTTTCTGTCAGAATCAAGCAAAACAGCAAGCTGACTGTAAATCCCAGGTCGATGCGCATCGAATTTCTCCCGTCGAAGAAAGATGGAGTCGGGCATCAAGCCCCCCGCAAGGTCCCACACTGTATCGAAATGATTCTCAGCGATACAATACGAGGTTAAGGGCAGGCAGCCTTGCGCAAATAATCAGACCGTTTTAAAGAGACAAAGCTGATGAAGGTCACGGGTACCGATAACAAGATCGCTGATTTCTCGGGCGACGTCATCGTAGTTGGGGTTTACGAAGACGCGCTCTCGCCACCAGCCGATCAATTAGACAACTTGATCGGTGGTTCGATTACCCGTTTAGTGGAATCGGGCGATATCACGGGCAAACCAAACGAAGTCACGACGATCCTGGCACCCAGCGGACTGCCAATTCTCCGCGTGCTGGCCATCGGTCTTGGTAAGAAAGAAGACCTGAATCTGCGACGTGCGTACGAGGCTTCGGCCACCGCAGCTGTGGCGTTGTCTTCCAAGAAGGTCGAGAAGGCTGGCATCTATCTTGATGACTTCTGGCCTGCGGAAATGATCGAACAAGCGATCGCCGGCGCCTTGGTAGGCGTGACTGGTCAGGACTTATACCGCAAAGAAAAGAAACAGACCGCTCCGGCCGAATTGGTTTGGAGTTCCGCCACGGAAGAAGTGCTCGAAAAGGGCATCGCTCTGGGCAACGCGATCAACCTGACGCGCAGCCTGGTGAACCGCTGTGCGAATGACATCTATCCGGCGACCTTCGCCGAAGAAGCAGCCGTCGTTGCCGAAAACCACGACTTGAACATCGAAGTCTGGGACAAAGCGAAGCTGACCGAAGAAAATTGCGGAAGCTTGCTGGCCGTGGCCCGTGGTTCGGTCAAAGATCCACGCCTGGTCATCCTGCGATACAACGGCGGCAAGAAGGGTGAACCACCTTTGGCCCTGGTCGGCAAGGGTGTGACCTTCGACAGTGGTGGTCTCTCGCTGAAGCCTTCCGATAGCATGATCACCATGAAGTGTGACATGGCGGGGGCCGCGACCGTTCTGGGTGCGATCAAAGCGATTGCTTCCTGGAAATTGCCGATCAACGTCGTCGCTTTGTGCGGGTGCGTTGAAAACATGATCTCGGGCGACAGCTATAAGCTGGGGGACATCCTGACTTCGCGCAGTGGCAAAACGATCGAAGTGTTGAACACCGATGCCGAAGGGCGCCTGGTGCTGGCCGACGTGCTGAACGTCGCCCTTGATGAAAAGCCGATGGCGATCGTCGACCTCGCCACGCTGACCGGTGCTTGCGTGGTGGCTTTGGGTACCGATACGGCAGGCTTGATGACCAACGAACCTGACTGGTGCCACGAGATCGAACAGGCTTCGCTGGCGACCGGCGAAAAGATGTGGCAGTTGCCGATGTACCCAGAGTTCGGCGAACAAGTCAAAAGCCAGATTGCCGACGTGAAGAACGTGGGCGACGGCCGCTGGGGTGGTGCGATTACCGCAGCCAAGTTCCTGGAAGAATTCATCGACGATACTCCTTGGACCCATATCGACATTGCCGGCCCTTCCTTCGCCGAAAAACCGAAGCCATACTGCAGTGGTGGCGCCACCGGTTTTGCGGTTCGAACGTTGCTGGAATTGGCGCGACGCCAGGCAACAAGCTAAAAAGTTACGTACCTGATCCTCCCCCCGCATCCCAGGGGGAGGATCGTGCGGTACCATGACAACGCACGTTTGCCTGCCGGCCTCGACTGCTTAGCCAACAAACGTGTAGGACCGCACGCCCCAAGATCGCTGCAGTTCTGAGAACTCTCTTTCATTCACCTTCAGTTTGGATCGACCCTAGCTATGCCTTGGATTTCCGAGACCGCAAAAGAAATCAAAAAGCCAGAGATGCTTGCCATCCTTGACCGAGCGATTGAAGAGGCTCGGAAACGAATTTGTGGCACCCCCAAACGCGTCTTGCTGCTTCCTCCCGACATCACTCGTATGCACTCCGGTTCCGGCTGGATCACCGAGTACTTCTGGCAGCAACTGAAGGACGAAGCCGAGATCCACGTGATCCCAACGCTTGGTCAGCACGAACCCCATACCCCCGAACAGAACAAGCAGATGTTCGGCGAGATCCCCAACGAAATCATTCACCCGCACGACTGGCGCGATGGCTGCGTGAAGGTGGGCGAGATCTCGGCCGAGTTCGTCAAGGAAATCAGCGACGGCGCCGCCGACTGGGCCATTCCGATCTGGCTCAACAAGATGCTGATGGAAGAAAAGTGGGACCTGATCATCAACATCGGTCACGTCGTTCCACACGAAGTGCTTGGTTTCGCCAACCACAACAAGAACTACTTCATCGGCCTGGCCGGTAAAGACCTGATCTGCACCAGCCACATGATGGCCGCCAGTTGCGGGATCGAAAACAACCTCGGCAACCTGATCACGCCGGTTCGTGCCGTCTTCAATAAGGCGGAAGACGAGATGCTCGGCGACCTGCCAGACTTCTACGTTCAGGTCGTTCTGGCTCGGAACGAAGCAGGCGAACTGGTTCATACCGGCGTCCACATCGGCGACGATCTGGAAACCTATTTGAATGCCGCCAAGCAGTCGCGTGCGGAAAACATCACCGTCTTCGACAAGCCGATCCAGAAGATCGTCTGCGTGATGCAGGGGGACGAGTTCTTCAGCACCTGGGTCGCCAACAAGAGCGTCTATCGTACGCGCATGGCTTTGGCCGACGGCGGCGAACTGCTGGTGATCGCCCCAGGCCTGAAGCGTTTCGGCGAGCAGCCAGACGTCGACGCACTGATCCGTAAGTATGGCTATCAGCCAACGCCCAAGATTCTGGAGCTTTACAAGGAGAACGAAGACATGCAGGACCTGGCCCACGGCACGGCTCACTTGATGCATGGTACTTCGGAAGATCGCTTCACCATTCGTTATGCCCCTGGTCACTTGACCAAGGAAGAAGTCGAACAGGTCAATTTCGCTTACGCCGACTACGAAGAAACACTGAAGCGTTACCCGATCGATACCATGAAGGAAGGCTTCAACACGATGCCCGACGGCGAAGAGATCTTCTTCATCGCGACGCCATCGGCAGGTCTCTGGAGCACCAAAGACAAGCTGTACAATCGCAAGTCAGGCTTCGCCAAAGACGAAGCCTAGTCATTGGCGACATGACCTACCGTTCCATGAAAAGGGCCGCATTCTTTCGGAAGTGGCCCTTTCTTTTTGCATGGGTTGAAACGGCGTGGTACAAAACCTCGACCTTCTCATAACTCGTTTGCAGGAACTTTCCTGATGCCACGTCTGTTGCTTACCGCTATCGTCACGTTCGGCCTACTAGGCGTTTCCCATGGGCTCTTTGCTGAAGAGCCTGCCGCCGAGGCACCGCTGACGGAAACGGAAAAACGGCTTCAGAAAGATATACAAACATTGGACATGGCGATGTTAGAAGCTGACAGCGAAACAGCTTTAAAGCTTCTTCATCCCAAGCCATTCGATCGGCGGATCGGATCACGCGAGGAGTTCAGTAAGGGGCTGAAGCAAGCGAAAAAAGCGTTAGGCGGCCTCAAAATGTTCAAGCCAGAATTCAGCTTCGCATTTCCCAATCGGCCTATTTTCGTCGAGGGTAAGCAGCATCAGTTTGCGATCGTACCCGTCGAAACTCAGATCAGGATGGTGGGCGGTATCGTGAAGTCCGAGTCGTTCTACATTGGCATTCGCGAGGAGAACGACGACACCTGGCGTTACCTCGACGGCACGAAGCTCGAACAGGAAGATATCCAGAAACTCTTTTCCGACTTCCCGGTCGAGCAACCACTTCCTTTGGTCAAGAATTCCACCCAGATCAAGGAAGAAGAATTCGAGAGCCTGCTGCCCAAGATGCCGACCCCTCCTGAAGATTTGAAACTGCCAAAGTAACACCCCGCCTCCAACATGGTGTGAAGTCGCCGATGCTCAAGGTCTATGCGGGAGCTCTGTTGTTGGTGATCGTCTTGATCGTTTGTAGCCTGGGACGATTCAATCCTGCTTCCAGGGTGATCGATTCGCGGTGGGTCGCCAAAGAGAACTCCTCGGTTGACTCTGACACGGCCGTTATTTTCACAGCCCTTCAGCAAAAGGATTTTGGCATCGTCCGATCGATGCTTCCGCTTGAGGTCACCTCGGCAGAAAGTGATCGCAACTACTACGACCGATATCAAGATATCCTCAACGATCTAGAATCCGATTCGGTTCGTATCCAGCAGATGGTCGTCGCTTCGAATGCCGAGTTCTATCAGTCTCGCCAGCACGACTGGGTTGTCGTTCCGACCGAGGCGGTCGTTGCTTACGCCGATGGCCAGGTCTTGCAGCGAGGCTTTTTGCTGGGTGTGCGGGCCAAGGACGAAACGGCGTGGAGCTATCTCGACTTCACTATCAATTGGCAACATTCACGGCAGTTTATCGAACTGCTCTTCCCTGAAATTCCCAAGAACATTCCCCTGCCAGAATGCACCGCCACCTATCACGATCCGTAGATTGGTCGATCCGCGGGATGGAATTGTGGACGAGAGACTCGTTTCGATTGGCTCGCATGCCGATCGGGAGGTAAACTGTCGGTGCCCCGATCTCTTTCTATTTCATGCCAGGGTTCGTTATGTTGCTTTTCCATCGCCTGGAAGTTTCTGCCGTTCTGCTCGTTGCCTCGTTTTTGC